>NZ_NCJT01000170.1 GCF_002282565.1 Hyphomonas sp. 34-62-18 | reverse complement strand
GGATGGGGATGATTTCATCTGCAACGGCTCCAAGATCTGGACCACCCATGCCCATGAAGCCAACAGGATGTTCTGCCTGGTACGGACGGACAGTTCCGGAAAGTTGCAGCAGGGTATCACCTTCCTGCTGATCGACATGAATGCCCCCGGCGTGCGGGTTGATCCGATCCTGATGCTGTCGGGCGAGCATATTCAGAACGCGGTCTTCTTCTCCGATGTCCGCGTACCCAAGGCCAATGTCGTTGGCCAGGTGAACCATGGCTGGACGGTCGCCAAATACCTCCTCGAATTCGAGCGGGGCGGCTCGTCCTATGGCCCGCGCCTGCTCGCCCGCGTCTGGGCGCTGCGCGCCACTGCCACCGAAGAAGGGCTTCTGGAGCCTGGCTTTGCGCGCAAGCTGTCGCTCGCCGAGGCCGAGATCCTTGCGCTGGAAGCGGCCGAACTCCAGCAGATGGCCGACCTTGCCAGCGGCGGCACGCCAGGCCTCAAAGCCTCGATGATGAAAATCCGCGGCACTGAGCTCAGCCAGCATCTCACCGAACTCGCCATCGAACTGGCCGGGGTCTATGTCGCGCCCTTCCAGCCGCAGCACACCTCCCCGGGCGGCCCGGTCCTCGTCGCGAACCGGCCGGAGGCTTCAGCGAATTCCCCAGTCGTGGGACCGGAAAGCGCTGTCACTGTGTCAGCCAAATACCTCAACGACCGGGCCGGCTCGATCTATGCAGGCTCCAACGAAATCCAGCGCGGCATCCTCGCAAAGGGACAACTGGGGCTCTGAGCGGGGTCAAAAGCCGCCGCCTGTCTTGAAACCGCCTCCGCCGCGCCGTCCGCCACGGGGGGGAAATGACCGCCCTCCGCTGCGCGAGGGGCGCGATGGACGCTTGGGCGGTCCTGGAAAGATGGGGCCTGACCCGTATCCACCGCCGCCGCGTGTTGTCTCGCGGATCACTTCCTCAAGCACTTCTCCCAGAACGCCGCCGATTACGCCGCCCAGCACATCCGGAAGCCCGATCGTCTGGCTGCGGCCTCGCCCGCCAAAATCCGGATGTGCCTCGGCCGGGGCTTCGGCCCGCCGCACAGAACGGCTCAGCCGCTGCAACGCCCCACGCACATCAACCTTGTCGCGCATGAGGTCGGCAATCACTTCATCGAACGAAGCTCTCGAAACAACCGCATAGGGACTATCAAACCGTGCCTGCTTGAACTGCCGGCGGAGTGCTTCAGCACGCCCGAGTTCATCGCGCAACGCAGCCGGGCGCGCCGCCACCCGGCCTGCCTCCAGCTCCAGGTTCATTTCCTCTGCCCGTAACCGCACCAGCGTGTCCACGATCCGGTCATCGTCGAGATCAGCCGTCTCGGCCGCCAGCACGCGCAGATCAGGAAAGCTTGCCTTGCGCAATTCCGCTTCCAGAAGGTGACGCGCCTCGACCGCTGGCCCGGCTTCCTTTCGGAGCGCGGCCTCATGGCGTTCGGCTGTCTCCCGATAGCGCGCTTCGGCCTCGGCAATCTCGACGTCACACGCCTCAATCGCCGCCTTGATAGCATCCGCGTCAGCCTTCAGGGCGCCTGTTCCCGCTGCGGCCATGGCATCTGCCTCCGCCTGCACCAGCTTTGCCTCTGCCTCATCGGCGAGCCGCGCCATATAGGCAGCATGCTCGGCAATGCGCTCAGGCAGTTCTGTCAGCCGCTGATAATTCAGGAAGGCCTGGTCATATTTGCAAAGCCCTGCCACCCAGCCATCCAGCATACGGATAATAGGGGAAGCCTTGTAGTCCGGCGAACGGAACTTCCGTCCCCAGAGATAGCTGAACAGCTTGTCTTCCCGGTAGGGTCTCCCCTTCTCTTCCCGGTCTGCCCGCGCAATCTCCAGCTTTTCTGCAGCGCGGACGGTCATGGTCCGCGCTTCTTCGGCAGCGCCCGTGAGCATCGCGTATTCATTGCTCTGTTTCAGCTTGGCTTCAGCTTCGGCGACGCGCGCTTCAAAGGCGGCGATGGCCGCGTCATGGGAGGCGGCAAGCTCCGCGCGCGCTGCCTCTTTGGCCTCAAGGTCGGCGGCCGCTGCGTCCAGCGCCGCCCGCTCCTGCTCTACAAAAGCGGCGTGACGCTCGGCAATTTCGCTTGTCGAGGCGGCAACGTCCCGAAAGGAGACGGCGCCGCCATCGCCCGGTCCCGCATAGCTCAGCCTCAGCTGCGCCAGCGCGGCATAGGCGCTTGCCTGCTCTTTTTGGATAGCGGCCCGGCGCGCCTCTGCTGCGTCGGCCGCCGACAGCGCCTCCGCCAAAGACTGGCGCGCACGCGCAACAAGCGTGTCGATTTCGGCAAGCGCCTCCCGGCCATTGAACGTCCTGCTCATCCCGTCACCACTCCAGAATGGCGCCGCCAGGCGTGTCGACGGAATATTCAGGCGAGAGGTAACCAGGAGATTTCCGTCCGATTACAGAGTTCTGGATGATCTGATCGTCCCCTTTGTCGTCGGCAACAGTCTGGAACACCGTCTCTGAAACGCGCTGCCCCCACCGCGTGACGCGGGCCGAACGGCGGTCTTCCTCGCTGGTCACCGGCACTTCGACCAGCGCGCCGGTGGCGTCGACAGCCTCCACGATCAGATAATAGTTCCGCCCGCCTGGCACATCTTCAGGAATGCGGAACACGCCCGAACGCGCTTCACCGGGCCCATACACCACACGCACTTCATAAGCGGCGGACACATCCCCCTGCAGCAGCGCAAGGTCGTCTCGCGCCGCGCGCGCAGTCTTCACATCGCCCGCTGCAATCGCCCGCTCACCCTCTGCCTTCAGGGCATCGGCCTTCAGCTGCGCGGCGTCTTCCAGCGCAATGGTGGTTATCGCCTCATGCAGCCGTCGGATCTCGGAGGGAAGCGTTTCGGCAAGCTCTATCCGGGCAGCCTCTGCCCGTTGCTGCTCTGGCACCGCCACACCCAGATGCCAGGCCGCGCCCAGCGAAACAGCGGCGATCACGGCCAGGATCACGGGCATCATCCAGCGGCTGCGCGCAATATAGATTTTCGCCAGCGTAACGGCGAGCGAGGGCGTCGGCGGCTCATATTGGAAACGGCGTTCCTCCAGCGCTTTCACGCCTTCCTTCAGGATCTGTTCGGGCACATCAATGCCCTGGGCGGCGTAGATTTCCTTCAGCCGTATGAGCAGCGCCGCTTCCCGCGCCCCTGCGTCCAGCTCGCTGAGGACAAGCTGTTCCCTGTGGCGCAGCGTGTCGACGACATCCATCGCGAGGAGGACATCGTCGAGCTTGCTCGTATCCTTGGCCTGCGGGAGGGCGGGCGTGGTCACGGCTTGGGAAGCAGCGCGAGGGTCGCGCCCTCCTCAACCAGTTTCGTCAGACGCCGCTTGCCGTCTTCCACTGCTTCCCGGATTTCTTCCGAGTTCTGGGTCGCCAGCTTGCGCATTTCCGCGATGATCGTCTGTGTACGTTCCTGATAGGAAACGACGCTTTCAACCAGCATCTTGACCGAAGCCGCTGACACCGTCGGGCCATAGCCCGCTTTCACAGCCGCTTCCTGGATCTGCCCGCCAATATCGGCCAGCACTTCCAGGCTCTGGTCTACGCCTTTCTTCATCGCCTCCAGCGTCTGGGTCGATTCGTGCAGGCCATGCATGCCGGTGAAGCTCGCCGTCAGAGCCGTCAGCACGATTTCATTGGTGGAGAAAAAGCTGACCGACTGGGCATACACCCGTTCCTTGGCGCTCGTCGTCTGTACAAGCCGCGCCATGATCACTTCAGACGTATTGTAACCGATGGTGATGTTATCGGAGAGGTCTTTGGAAACCTGATAACGCTTTTCCTCGGCCTGCAGCAGGCGCAGCTGCTCGTCACGGGCTAGCTCCAGGCGGGCGCGCTCGGCCGGGTCTTCGCCCGAATAGGCCGCAACAGCAGCAACTGCCTCCCCCACCTTGGCCTTGGCGGCTTCCAGCTGGGCTTCGGCCGCCTTCAGCACTTCCAGTGCCAGCACTTCGGACTGTTTCATGGCTCCCCGGAAGTCGAGATAAGCCTCCAGGATCTTCCGTTCCCGGTCGATCTGGTTGGCGGACTCGTCCTGAACTTCCAGATAAAGATCCTTGATCTTGCCAAAACGGGCCGCGATGTCGCCGCGCGTCATCTTCATCCACACATTCGAGACGCGCTCCATGGTGGATATCTTGCCATCCGCATACTGGTCCACGAGAGACTTTGCGTCGTCACGGATGGAGTTGAAAGCTGTGGTGATGCCCTGATACCGCTCGCCGATGGTGATGCCCGCAACCTGTTCGCGAACGACATCATTGAAGAGGCTGGCCTGGTCCAGTGTGCGGGCAATCGCCGCCACTTTTTCCGGCTCGAGATGGGCAATCTGTTCCAGCAGCGCCACGATGGGCGCCGCGCCATTCTTGCCATTGGCCGGCACAAGGCCGAGCTGTTTCAGCCCGCCCATGGCCTTGTCGAGATACTGAAGTGCCGAGGGGCTCGTTGTCTGCGCCATTCTGCTCACGCCTCCTTTGTTTCCCGCAGAACTGCGGACGTAGGGGAAAGGTAGCAAAGGCGGTCCGCCACGCAAGAAGTATTTATCGAAAAACGACAAATATCGAATATTGAATCCTGACGAAAACGCCCTATCGGCCTGCGTCAGCCTGATCCGCTTCTGTTGGCTCGGCAGGCCCGAGCGCCTGCGACAGCTTTTCGGCATACGCAGCCTGAAGGATCGCGTTCAGAGGCTCCCTCTGCGCGCGGAACATCTCGTAGGCCTCCTCCCAGCGCCCACACGCCGTGAAGCCCGATGAAGGCAATGTGAGCCTGAGATGCTCGTCCAGCGCCTCCGCCGTCTGCGCATCAAGCCAGCCCGGCGGGTTTTGCGGATCCAGACCCGCCACATAGGCCGACAGATGCAGCGCATGATCCTGCGCGGCTCCCTGCAGGCAATCCTGCATCAGGCCGTGAAGCGGCGTATCATCAGCGTTCTGCGGGAACATCACCAGGACGACCCGGTAGAGCGCTTCGGCCGGCTGCCCGCCATTTATGAAGGCCGCGCTGGCGTACCCGTCAGCCAGGCCAGGCGCGCTCGCCAGAACGAGGGCGGAATCCCGGTACACCCCACCCATTGGCATCGCGACAATGGTGCGTTTGTCAGTCAGCCCCGGCAAGGCAAACGTGCCGTCCTGGGCGGTCACAGTCGAGGCGATGGCCGGAACCTCCTCATACCGGACCTGCGCGCCGGAAACGGGTTTCCCTGAGCTGGCATCAATTACAATGCCCTGCGTCTCGGGCGCTATCACATGTTCCCGCTGCGTGACGCACGCCGTCAGGCAGACGCCCGCCACCAGCATGGCCATCATTCTGCTAGCCAAAGCGAACATCAGCCCCTCCCCAATCGACTTGGGGAAACGCTAGCACCGGCCGGTTATCTGGCAAGAAAAACAGCTGGTTTTCCCGCGAACGGCGCCGCGCCGGAAGGCTACAACGATATGAGAGGAGAAATGGTGGGCGGTACAAGGTTCGAACTTGTGACCCCTACGATGTCAACGTAGTGCTCTACCGCTGAGCTAACCGCCCTTTCGCCGCCTGGCCCAAAAGG
>NZ_NCJT01000001.1 GCF_002282565.1 Hyphomonas sp. 34-62-18 | reverse complement strand
TTGGCGATCGCCACAGCTTGCGCCGATGTGATCGTTTCGGGCGTCTGCCCTTCCACCTCGGTCAGCCTGTCATACCAGGCCCGCGTCAGGGGCGCGCTCTCGAAACACGCGTCGGCAAAGGCTGGCACGGCCTGTTTCATCCACCACACATTCATATAGGCATGCACGTCCACGAGGCCGGGCTTGGCGCCGATCAGATATAGCCCGCCACCGGCGCCCCTGGCGCCCGCCAACCGCTCCTCCAGAAGCATCAGCCGCGCGCGCCACTGATCGCGCATCATCGGGGCCACAGCCTTCATCCCCGCCACATTGAACGGCCGCCCGGAAAGCTGCTCTCGGTCCTTGATGAAAGCCTCGGGCACATTGTCACCGATCTCACCAAAGATCACCGCCACGGATGACTGGAACCAGCGCCCGTCCGTCCAACCCGCCACCATCTGCGCGATGCCCTCATGGCCGGGCAGCTTCAGCGCCGCCATCGGATAGCGCGCCTCGAGCTCCCGGAGGATGATCGCCGTATCGCAGTAGATGTCGGCCCCAATCTGCAAAACGGGGATGCGCCGGTAACCGCCCGTCAGCGGGATCAGGTCCGGCTTCGGCATGATCGAAGGCTGCTCAACCCGCGCATAGGCGAGGTTCTTGAGGCGAAGCGTCAGGCGCACCTTCTCGGCGTAGGGCGATGCGGGATATTCGTGCAGGATGATGCTGCGGGCGTCCGCCATGATAACCGTCTTGCCTCCCAGGCTCTGTTTTTGGGGCGCACATTGCGCGCGTTCCTGTTTGCAGGAAAGTGTAAATTCCGCCCTTAACCCGGCGATAGGGCGTGGCAGGGAATGGCAAGAAACGGGTGGCGCGGCCCACGCCCCTCCGGCAAACTTGGCGGCATGGCTGACACATTCTTCCCCCTCGATGAGCGCGCCCGTGCCTATGACCGGATGGCCAGAGCCCTCGAATGGCTCGGCGATACCTGGCAGGACTGGCCGGGCCTCGACGCGGCCGCCCGCGCCATGGGCCTCTCCCCCCATCATTTCCAGCGCGAGTTTACCCGCTGGGCCGGCATCAGCCCGAAACAGTTTCAGGGCGCGCTCGCCCACGGCGCGGCGGGTGACCTGCTGCGCCAGGGCGCGAGCGTGCTCGACGCCAGCCTCGAGGCCGGTCTATCCGGCCCCGGCCGCCTGCATGACCTATTCATCGCGCATGAGGGCCTCACCCCCGGCGAGGCCAAGGCCGGCGGTAAGGGCGCAGACCTTATCCTCGGCAAGGCCCCCACCCCCTTCGGCATGGGCGCCTGGCTCATCGGGCCGCGCGGCCTTGTTGCCCTTGGCTTCATCGATGAAGATGCCGCCCCCCGCACCGGGTTTGAGCATCAGGGGCGCCGCGAAGAGGACGCCTTCGCCAATCTCGCCGCCCGCTATCCCGCCGCATCCATCCGCCGGGATGACGCAGCCGCCGAACGTATGGCGCGAGACGTGTTCGAGGATGGCGCGCCCCTGCCCGTCTGCCTCTATGGTACGCCGTTCCGGCGCCAGGTGTGGCGCGCGCTGCTCGACATACCGGCGGGCGAAACCTGCACCTATGGGCGGCTTGCTGCCGCAATCGACGCGCCCAAGGCGTCCCGCGCGGTCGGCGCGGCGGTTGGCGCCAACCCGGTCAGCTGGTTCATCCCCTGCCACCGGGCCCTTGCAGCCGATGGCCGGCTACATAACTATCATTGGGGTGTGGCGCGAAAGCGCGCCATGCTGGTATACGAACGCGCCCACCTGGCCTGATCCTCTCACGGGCCAGCCAGCTTCGGGCGCCCAATCCTGGCCCCGGAAGCGGACCTGACCCATGTGGCTTTATTTTCTTCTCGTCTTTGCCGTCATAGCCTGGGGCGCTCATCTCGCCTGGCGGTGGAAACAGACACGGGATTTTGCGCCGCAACTGCTCGCCCTGCGCCAGCAATCCGGGGAGTTGCCACCCGGCATTGATGAGAAAGAGTTTACCGATCTCTATGTGCGCGCCGAAGGCCCGCGCGCGGGGACCTACATCTATGCCTGCGCCCTGCTGCTGACCCTCGGCCTTGGCCCTCTCGTCGCAGTCTTCAACATGATCTGGGACACTTTCTGGCACCTCTCCGGCACCTCCCCCGTATTCGAGCGCGGCACCCTGATCCACACATTCAGCATCTTTCTCGCCTTCATGGGCGTGACCGTACTGCTTCTCGCCGCTGCCCTGCGCCGCTACTACACCCTGACACCGCCAAACCTCCGGCAGGTCATCAGCAATCTGAAGGACGCCCATTCATGAGCCCAGAATTTCTCCACACCATGATCCGCGTTGGCGACATTGACGCGGCAAAGCGTTTCTTCTGCGATGGCCTCGGCCTGGCGGAAGTCACCCGTTACGACAATGAAGCGGGCCGTTTCACGCTCGTCTTCCTGGCGGCACCGGCCGATATCGAGCGGGGTGGCGGCGTACCCGAAGGCGCTTCGCCCACCTCCCTCAACATCCCCATGGTGGAGCTCACCTATAACTGGGATGAGAAAGAGTATGCCGGCGGACGCAATTTCGGCCACCTCGCCTATCAGGTTGAAGATATCTACGCAGCCACCCAGCGCTTTGCGGATCTGGGCGTCACGATCAACCGTCCGCCCAGGGACGGCCGGATGACTTTCATCCGGTCACCTGACGGTATTTCCGTGGAGCTTCTGCAGAAAGGCAAGCCGCAGCCACCGAAGGAGCCTTGGGCCAGCGCGCCGAATATCGGCGTCTGGTAAGGCCCTTTACGGGCGGGCGGCGGCCAGCCTCCCTTTATTCCGCCACAGGAAGATCAAAGCTGTAGGCGTGACGCTCCAGGGCTGCTGGGTTACCCACCTCATAGGTGTCAACGGTAGCCTCACCGCCCTCGCTTACCGTGAACACGCGGTACATCGGCGTATGGCGGGTTTCATCGGGGATCTTGGTGCGCTCCAGCGCTGGAATGTGCAGGTAATGCACCTCGCCGATCTGTTTGGAATGGTCTACGCGGTCCATGTCCATATGCAGGTCGCCTGAGATCACGGCAGCCAGATTTGGCTGGGCGACAACCTCCGCAAAGGCGGGGTTTTCGATGCCCTTCTCCGCATTTTCCGGATACACACCAACCTGCGCGCCATGCACGATCAGGAACACCGGTTTCGGCGCCGCTGCCTTCACCTGCTCAAGCACCCAGGCAACGCCTTCATCATTGAACTGACGGCTGAAATCGGGCGATGCATAAACCATCACAACCGGCCCCTCATCCTGAACATAGCGGCGGCTGTCGAATGTGGCCTTACCCTCATTCCAGCGATTGGCGAACTCAAGAAAGCGCTCTTCGGTCTCATTGAATTCTTCATTGCCCATGATCGGGTAGAACGGCAGCATCAGCGCCTGCAGAACCGGCGTGGCAGCTTCATACTGCAGCAGTGTACCCTTATGCGCGATGTCCCCGACGCCGACTACGAAATCGATCCGCTCACGGCTTGCCAATGCATTCACGTCCGCGACAGCTGCGGCCATATTGGGGAACTCTGCGAGCGGCTTTGGCTCGGCATCCCCCAGCACGGCAAAGCGCAGCGCCACAGTTTCCTCTGCTGCGGGAGCCGGCGTCGCGCAAGCGGCGACCAGGGACAGGACCACCAACTGCGCGGCGGCGATCAGATACCTCAAAGGCTTTGGACGAAATCGGATCATCAGTTCTCTCCTGATTGTCTGGCCTTCGGAAGAGAGTAAGCCCGCCCGATAACCTTGAAGCCTGCCTCATGCCCCATTGCCACAAAAGTTTTATGACAAACGCCCCGGATATAAATGACCGTTTTATGTCACCCTGCTCCGCCGAAGGACAATTCGTCTCTCCCTTCTTCCCGGCAAACGAGCGCGAAAACTGGCGTGAGAACTGAACCGTTCGATAAACACGCGCCGCCCCTTTCCCACATCCTCCCCAACACCTTGCAAGTAAAGCGAAGGACAAGTGCCCCCGCCTTCGGGCCGGGATCAGTCGCGAGCAAGAAAAGAAAGAAATGGTGATCCCGGCGCGATTCGAACGCACGACCTACAGATTAGGAATCTGTCGCTCTATCCTGCTGAGCTACGGGACCAGCCGAAGCTTCCCCTATCCGAAAACGCGCTCGCATTGAAGCAGAAATCCTGCGCAACAGGCCCGCGCCGCCTCAGGCGAAGCCCCTTGCTTCGCGCCGGTTTGCCGGGTGATAGTTGGCCAATGGACGAGGCAGGGCGCCGGGCGCCGATCCGCAATTTTCTGATCTTCGCCGCCGCGCTGGTCGTGGCGGCGTGCGCCCGCGCGCCCGCTGATCCGCTCGAAGGCCTGGCCGTGGGCGAAAAGGGCCGCGTGGTCCGCGTGATCGACGGCGACGCGCTGATACTCTCGACCGGCCAGAGCGTTCGCCTCATCGGCATCGAAGCCCCTGCCGGCCCAAGCCGGGGCCGGGATGGCGAGCCGGGCTTTGAAGAAGCCAAACGGGCGTTGGAAGACCTGGCGCTCGGCCGCGAAGTGGAGCTGCGCTATGCCGGCCTGACGCGTGACCGGTATGACCGGGCGCTGGCCCATGTCGTCACCGCCGACACGCTCGGGCCGGAATACTGGCTCAATGCGGAAATGATCAAACGCGGCGCCGCGCGTGTGCGCGTCTATCCAGATACAGCCGCTGCCAATGATGCGCTCCTGCCCCTGGAGGCCGCTGCCCGCGAAGAAAAAACAGGTCTCTGGAAAGGCCGCCTCTGGGCAATCACGCCGGCTGATGCCCTGCCCGACACATTCCAGGGCTTCCAGGTGATGGAGGGGGCGACCAGCGGCATGCATGGCTCGGATTTTCCAGGTGTCTCCTGCGATGTGCTGCTGGAGCGGTCCTTGCTCGTGCTTGAGGTGGAAAGCGCCGCGGCCGCGCTCTGCCAGATGGACCCGGGCACAAAGATCCGTGCCCGCGGCTATGTCCGCAATCTCCGCATGGAGATCACCCATCCGCTGAATGTCGAGATACTGGAAACGCCCTGATCGCGCCGCCGATCAATCGTCGGGAACGATGCCCGCCGCGACCGGGTCCCCGGCGATCTGTTCCAACGCGCGCTTCAGCTTCAATAGGGCATTGTGCTCGATCTGCCGTACACGTTCCTTCGAAACGCCGATCTCCTCGCCCAAAGCTTCCAGCGTCATCGGCTCATCCGACAAGCGGCGGCGGGTGATGATATAGCTCTCGCGCTGGGTCAGCGTCTTCATCGCCTCACCAATCCAGCTGCGGCGGCGCTCTGTGTCCCGGCTGCGCATCACCGCCTCTTCGGGCGGCAGGCTTTCGTCGGCGATCATGTCCTGCCATTCGGCATCGCCGTCCATGGTGAGCGGCGCATTGAGAGACCGGTCTGAGCCCGACAGCCGGGCTGACATCGCTTCCACGTCCCGCAAGGGCACGCCCAGATGCGTGGCGACCCATTGCTGATTTTCCGCCGTCATCGTGCCGTCCCCGAGATCGGAGATACGGGCGCGCAGCCGGCGGAGATTGAAGAAGAGGGATTTCTGCGCCGAGGTCGTCCCGGTGCGGACGATAGACCAGTTCCGCAGCACATAATCCTGAATGGAAGAGCGGATCCACCAGCTGGCATAGGTCGAGAAGCGGACCTCACGTTCCGGCTCAAACCGGGCGGCCGCCTGCATCAGGCCAACATTGCCCTCTGACACAAGGTCGGCCATCGGCAAGCCATAGTGCCGGAACTTTGCGGCCATCGAGATCACAAGGCGCATATAAGCCGTGGTCAGCTCATGCAGGGCCGCCTCGTCCCCGCCCTCGCGCCAGCGCCGGGCAAGGGACGCCTCATGCACGGGATCAAGCAGCGCAGCCTTCATCGCCGTCTTGACGAACTGGCGATCCGCCGGGCTCGTTGCTGAATATGCACTTGGCACGCGAAACCTCCTGCTGGGCCGGATATGCTTCTGTTGCGTGTCTCTACGAGCCTCCGCCTTGGCTGGATCACATCCTGCCTTGATTTTCGCCCGATCCGCCCAAGCGCAGCTCGCGCGCCCTCGGCTTGACCCGTAAACCCCGCCGGGCATAGGGTGCCCAAAAGGAACAATACCGGAACACGCTGCCATGGCCGACGCCTTCAACGAAGAGGCTCCCCTCCGCCGCGCCGCCGAAATCTGCCGGGGCACGCTGCGGCTGATGGCGCAGCTTGGCTATTATGGTGTCACCGAGATGACGCTGGCAAACAATCGCCGGGCAGATATAGCCGCCATAGGCCCTGCCGGGGACATCTGGATGATCGAAATCAAGTCCAGCGTGCAGGACTTCAAATCCGACACCAAATGGCGGGAATACATGGACTATTGCGACCGGCTGACCTTCGCCGTCGGTGCAGACTTCCCGCAGGAGCTGATCCCGCCGGACGCCGGGCTGATCGTCGCGGATGCCTTCTATGGCGCCGTTATACGGGAAGCGCCGGAAGCCCGGCTGGCGGCGGCCCGGCGCAAGGCCGTCACCTTGCGATTTGCCCGCCTCGCCGCAGCGCGCCTGACGAATGTCTACGATACAGGCTGGACGCCGGGCGAGGACACGCTTACCTCGCCCCTGCCATGAGCCTAGCTTATCCCATTGCCCGATCCCTCGAAGATGCCCTGAAGCCGGGCGCGCCCACCGCGCGCAGCCGCCGGGAGGCGCTGGCGCGCGCCAAGGGGCTGGCGCTGGAAGGCCTGGAGACCAGTTGGCTACACCTGCCCGAGGCGGAAGCAGACGCCCTGTTCAAGGCCATCGGCGCCGAGGGCCCGGCCGGCCATTTGCAGCGTTATGAGGATACTTCCGGCCACGCAGTTATCGCGGTCAACTGGTGGAAACTGGTGGATCCCAATGATGTCCGCCCTCCGGAGAAGCGCGCTTTCGAGCCGCCCTTGCCGCCCCCGTTGCCACCGGAAGAGGATCACACGGACGACCTCTACTTCCGCCGGGGCCGCACCAAGACACGCCGTAAAAAGCCGGTTGACCCCAACCAGCTCGACCTCTTCAGCAAGAATCTGAAGGGCTGAAACGGAAAGCGGCGCGAAGCCGCCCTTCGCGCCGCAACTTGTCCGGTCTGCCGATCAGATGATCAGATACGCTCTTTGAGGGCGGCGACGGCAGCCTCTGCCGTGATACCGAAATGCTGGTAGAGCTTCTGGTAGGGCGCGCTGGCGCCGAAGCTGTCCATGCCCACAAAGCCGCCGTCTGCACCGATCCAGCGGTCCCAGCCGAAGCGGACCCCTGCTTCAATCGCCACCTTCGGTAAATCCTTGCCCAGCGTTTCGGCGCGGTACGCCGCGTCCTGCTGGCCGAACAGTTCCATGGACGGCATCGAGACAACGCGCACGGCAATCCCCTCTTCCGCCAGCATGGCCTGCGCCTTCAGCGCAATCTCCACTTCGGAACCCGTCGCGATCAGCACGCCGCGTTCCTTGCCCTTGCCGGCCGGCGAGAGCACATAGCCGCCCTTCGCAGACAGGTTTTCGTCCGTATGCGTCTTGCGGGCGGGCGCCACATTCTGGCGGGTCAACGCCATGGTCGACGGGCCGTCATTCCGGTGCAGCGCCAGTTCCCAGCACTCGGCCGTTTCAACGCCGTCTGCCGGGCGGAACACCACCATGTTCGGCATCGCGCGCAGCGAGGCAACATGCTCAACCGGCTGGTGGGTTGGGCCGTCTTCGCCAAGGCCGATGGAATCATGGGTCATAACATGGATCACCTGCGTGCCCATCAGGGCGCCGAGGCGGATGGCGGCGCGGCTATAATCGGCAAACACAAGGAAGGTGCCCGAATACGGAATAATGCCGCCATGCAGCGCCATGCCGTTCATCGCCGCGGCCATCGCATGCTCGCGCACCCCGTAGTGGATGTAGCGGCCATCCCAGCTTTTCGGTGTCATCGGCGCGGTGTGGCTGGTCTTGGTATTGTTCGAGCCCGAAAGGTCTGCCGAGCCGCCAACCATTTCCGGAACAAGACCGGTGATCACTTCGAGCGCTTCACCGCTCCAGACGCGGGTCGCCTTGGAGGCGCCGCCTTCGGCCACGGCCTTCTTGTGCTTGATCACGGCCTTGCCGAGATTTTTCGGCAGGCGACCGGCGATAGCAGCATTGAACTCGCCCTTGTGCGCGCTTGCAGCCAGGCGTTTCTTCCAGGCGGCATGCTCGGCCTGCGACCGCTCACCGGCTTTCGCCCAGGCTTTCTCGATCGCTTCGGGCACTTCAAACGGGGCGTGCGGCCAATCCAGCGATTTGCGGATGCCTGCGATTTCCTCGGCGCCATAGGGGCCGCCATGGGCCTTGCCCGTGCCGGCGAGCTTCGGCGCGCCGAAACCGATAATCGTTTTGACGGCGAGGAATACCGGCTTCTTCTGCTTAGTGGCCCATTTCAGGGCCGCCTCAACGTCTTTCTCGTCATGGCCGTCCACGCGGCGGGAAACCCAGCCCGAGGCTTCAAAGCGGGCACACTGATCGGTGGAATCCGACAGGTCCGTCGAGCCATCGATAGTGACGGCGTTGTCGTCGAAGAGCACGATCAGCTTGTTCAGCTTCAGGTGGCCGGCGAGCGTGATCGCCTCCTGGCTGACGCCTTCCATGAGGCAGCCGTCCCCGGCGATCACCCAGGTGCGGTGGTCCACCAGATCATTGCCGAAACGGGCATTGAGGTGGCGTTCTGCAATGGCCATTCCGACCGCAGTGGCGATCCCCTGCCCCAGCGGGCCGGTGGTCGTCTCAACGCCGGGGGTCACGAAATTCTCCGGATGGCCCGGCGTGTTGGCGCCCAGCTGGCGGAAATTCCGTATGTCATCGCGGCTGACCGAAGCATAGCCTGTCAGGTGCAGCAGCGAGTAGATCAGCATCGACCCATGGCCTGCCGAAAGCACGAACCGGTCACGGTCAGCCCAATTGGGGTCTTTCGGATCAAACTTCAGGAACTTGCGGAAGAGGACGGTTGCCGCGTCCGCCATGCCGAGGGGCAGGCCCACATGGCCCGACTTGGCCGCTTCGACAGCATCCATGGACAAGGCTCGCACGGCATTTGCCATGTCGCGATTGGTGACAGCCATTCTGCTGATCTCCCGAAGTTTTGAGTTCGAGGGTGCTAGGCCAGACTTGCTGGCTGCCGTCAAGGCGCTTGGCGGCGCAAACCAATGCAGATACTCCAATAAATCATGAATGACATGGACTCGGCAGCCACGCGTCTGGATGCGGCCCTGAAGCGCCTGGAAGTCGCGCTCGAGGCCCATATGACGCGTGCCGGAGACCCGGCCGCGCTGAAGGCGGAAATTGCCGCCCTTGTCGAAGACCGTGCCCGGCTGGCCGAAGAACTGGATACAGCCCTCGCGCGGGAGCGAGAGCTTCAGGCGCTCGCCGATGAAGCGAGTGAAGCCCTCGGCGCCGCCATCCTGGAAGTGCGCGCCGCGCTTGGTCCTGAGGAACAGGAGACGGATGATGGCAAAGGCTGACATCCGCATCCGGGGCCGCAGCTTTTCCATCGCCTGCACGCCGGGACAGGAAATGCGGGTTCAGCGCCTCGCCGAGCAGCTTGATGCCCGGCTCACCGTCATCTCCTCAGCCGTTGGCGATATTGGTGATGACCGGCTGCTGCTGATTGCGGCCCTGGCATTGCTGGATGAGTTGGACGCCGCCCGGCAGGCGGCCCCCTCGGCAGCCAGCGATGCCCAGGCTGCCACGCTGCTGACCGCGATGGCCATGAAGGTTGAGGCTTTGGCCGCGCGCCTCGAAAGCGGCGGCGCGGCATGAGCCGGGCCATCAGTGCCATGGTTGGCGGCGTAAAGGATGTCGTCTTCGGGCGGCTGACCCTGCTCGCCATCCTGAACCTGATCCTCGCCATTGCCCTGACAGGCGGCGCGGCATTCGCGTTGATCCGCTATGGCGTGCCGCTCATTCCGGACGGGTCCGGCTGGCTCGGCTATGTCTCCACGGCCGGAGAGGTGGCCGCGAGTGTCGTGCTGGTCATCCTGGCGATTGCGCTGTCGCCGGCCGCCTCGATGCTGGTCGGCGGGCTGTTGTTCGATATCGCCGCAGAGCGGGTGGAGAAAGCCATCGGCGCCCCAAAGGCGCGCGCCGTACCCCTGGCGGAAGGGATCAGCAACGGCCTCAAGATCGCCCTGCCCGCCCTGCTCCTGAACCTTCTGGCCATCCCGCTCTACTTCATTCCCGGGGTAAATGTGGTCGTGTTCATTTTGATGAACGCGGTCCTGATGGGCCGGGAATACGCCACCCTTGCCGCCAGCCGGCACATGAGCTTCCGGGACGCCGTCGCCCTGAGAAACCGGCACGGATTTTCGGTGTTCCTCGTCGGGCTTGCCTGCTCGGTCATTCCCTTCTTTGCCCCACTGGTCGGGGCGGGCGCCATGGTCCGACTGGTCCACCGCCTGCCGCGACCCGATGCAGCAGGGCGCCCCAACCAATAGCGGACTAGTATTCCCCCCTCAAAGGATGAAAGGCGACACGCCATGCAACAATTCCTGACCATCGGCTTTTACGCCGCCCTGATCGCAGTCGCCGTGGTTCTGGTGATCGGCGTTGCCAATCTTGCCCGCCGGGATGGCAACCAGGTGAGCCGGTCCAACAAGCTGATGCGGATGCGCGTCATCTTCCAGGCCATTGCCATTGCTTTCCTGGTCCTCATCGGTATCGCTGCCGGGGCCATCAAGTTCGGCGGCTGAAGAATAGGAGCCAGGCCATGGTTCGCCTCGACAAGATCTACACCCGCACCGGAGACAAGGGCGAAACTCGCCTCTCAACGGGCGAGCCGGTTGCGAAATGGCACCCCCGCGTGGCCGCCTACGGCACCGTCGATGAACTCAACGCAGCCCTCGGCGTTGCCGCGCTGGAGGCCAGCGGCGAGATGCTGGAACGCCTGCGCCGTATACAGAACGATCTCTTCGACCTTGGCGCAGACCTTGCCACGCCAGACCGGGGCCGCGTTCTGGAATGGACGCCGCTACGCATCATCGCCACCCAGGTCACCCGGCTTGAGGAAGAGATCGATGCCATGAACGCCTCGATCCCTCCGCTCGACAGTTTCATCCTGCCGGGCGGCTCGCGCCTTGCCGCGCAGATGCATGTCGCCCGCACCCTCTGCCGCCGTGCCGAGCGCGCCATTGCCGAGCTTGCCAGCCTTGAGAATGAGCCGGTGAACCCTGAAGCGCTCGCCTTCATCAACCGGCTGTCGGACTGGCTGTTCGTGGCCGGGCGCGCCGCCAACAATGATGGCGCGGATGATGTAAAATGGGTACCCGGCGCGAACCGCTAGGCATCACCGGCGCTGCGCATCCCGCACCTCGGCCATCAGGGCAAACAGTTCGATCACCGGCGTCACTTTCCCGTCGCCGCGATATTCCCTATAAAGACTGTCCACATTGACGGCGATCCGCTCTGCATCGCCCCAGCTGGCATAGTCCCCCAGCGCAATGTCGAGTGCTGCTTCACGGACGCTCATCCCAGCATCGAAACGCTCCCGCGCTTCCCGGTCCACAAAAGCGAGATAGTCCGCTACGCGGCGCACGCCTGCCTTATCCGTCACCGGACCATGCCCCGGCACGATGACATCAACATCCATCGCAATGATTGTCTCACACGCCCGGATCCAGTTCGCCACCGGCCCCGCCCACATCAGCGGCGTGCCATCAATGAAGAGAATGTCCCCGGTGAACACCGCCTTGTCTCCGGGCACAAGCACCAGCACATCCCCGCCCGTATGCGCCGGGCCAACCTCGATCAGCTTCACGGCCTTGTCGCCGACCTTCAGGTCCAGCGTTCCGGAAAATGTCTTCGTCGGCGTGCGCTCATCGACATTCTCAAAATCAAACGGTGCGAAGATGTCGGCAAAATAGCTGCCCGCCGGGCCAAGCTGCGCGCCCATCTTCTTGAACTGCGCGAGCATGGCCGGCGGCACTTCCGCCATCTCTTTTGCGCTTGCTTCAGAGGCAATAATCTCCGCCTGCGGACAACATCCGTTGCCATGGCAATGATCGCCATTGGCATGGGTATTTACAATCGTGCCAATCTTGTCGGCACCAATCCCGGTGGCATCGGCCATCGCGTCGAGCATCTCGCGGGTCAGCGCCATGTCAAACAGCGTATCGACCAGAAGCGAAGCGTCTCCATCGCGGATCAGCCCAGCATTCGACCAGCCCCAGCCGCCATCGGGTTGCAGCCAGGCGTAAAGCCCATTGCCGATGTCCTTCAGGCCCTTCGTGTATTCCCAGCGCGCCGCCATGCTCTCCTCCTGGTCAGTCTTTTGCCGGAAGAGACCACGCCGCCGCTGGCCTCGCAAGCGTCTGATCAGAACCGCTCCAGCAACCGGCGGAGATATTCGCGCTCTTCCTCGTCCTCTGCCTGCTCATAGCGGCGGCGGAGTTCATCGAGAATATCCTTGGCACGCTGACGTTCGGACTCAGAAGGGATTTCCACGCCCTGGCCGTCATTGCCTGCGCCGGTCAGGGGCCGGCCCAGCGGATCGTTGGAACTCTGCCCCTGCTCACCCATGCGGTTTGCCCGCATCTGATCGATCTGGTTGGCCATGTCGCGGGAAAGTTCAGACAGCATCTGCGTCGCCCGCTCCTGATCCAGGATCGCGCGGCCTTCATTGCCGCCCTCAAGCGCGCGCTCGGCCCGCCGCTGCGCGTCCAGAATGGCCTCCAAGGTCTCTTCGTCAATGCCCGCGCCGGGCTGGCCTGCGCCCTCTTCGCCGGTCTGCCCGCTATTGCCGCCGCGCCGCGCCAATTCTTCCACAAGACGGCCAAGCTCGGCCTGACGCTCGGCAAGCGTGCCGCCACGTCCATTGCCCGGCTCTCCGCCGCCCTCGCGGGCGCCTCCGCCCTGCTCGCCTTGTTCCTGCCCTTCGCCGGTGCCCTGGCCTTCCATATCACCGCCCTGACCCTGCTCGGATCCCTCACCGGGCTGCTCCCCCATCTGGCCGGGCTGTTCGCCCCGTTGCTGGGCAAGGGTGTCATCATTGAGCTGGCGCTGCTCGCGAAGGATTTCAGACAGGCGCCGCATCGCGTCTGTCAGCTCCTGCTCTTCAGGCGGAAGATCGTTTTCCTGCCCGTCGGCCTGTTCGCCCGGCATACCGTCGCCGCCCTGGCCCTGGCCGCGCTGGAATTCGAGATTTTCGAGCAAATTGGTGATGTCCGACAACAGCTGCCGCGCCTGTTCGGCTGCGCCGGTCTCGGTCAGGTCCTGCAGGGCGTTCAGCATGTCTTCAAAGTCCTGCCCGCCCAGGGAATCGCCACCCGCCTGCGCCTGCCCGTCCTGTTGCTGCTCCGGCCCGTCCAGCCCGCCCGCCATCGCCTCGGCCATCTTTGCGGCAAGATATTCATTAGCCGCATCGCGGAAGGCTTCCATCAGCCTGCGGATTTCCTCCTCGGATGCGCCCTCGCGCAGGGCCCGCTCCAACGCCGCGCGGGCCGCTTCCAGCCGGGCGCGCGCGTCCGCCACGCTGCCATGCTCCAGTTTCAGCGCAATCGCCCAGAGCAGCGGCTCCACAGCGTCGGCTTCGGCCTTGGTGCCCGCAGATTGCAGCGTGCTCAGCGCCATGCGCAGGCCCATGAACGCGCCCAGGTCATTGATGAACATCTCCCCGCGATAGGTCACCGAATCGAGCATCAGCGCCGCCTGCCGCACGCCTTCCGGCGCAGCGTCGAGGCGCCCGGTTGCAGCCGCATTGATGGCGCCATCAGTCAGCGCCGACTCGTTCTTCGGAAGCTCTGCGTAGGGGCGCGGCTCGCGCAGCACGGTCACGCGGGCCTCCTGCGCAGCCTGCGCCAGCGGATCCAGGAACAGCTTCTCCGGCAGAATGAACGGCAGGGATTCGCTGAAGCCCTCCTGCCCAGCCCCATCACGGGCCACCAGCCGCACATCCACCGGCAGGCCTGCCCAGCGGTGCCGCGTCAGATCCAGCTGCGCGGTAGCAGACAGCTCCTTGGCGCCCGGCGCGCCTGGCATTGGCACCGGCACACGGTCTTCCGCCTCCGGAGCAGCCGGATGGGGCGTGCGCAGCCGGATGGCCAACTCCACCGCCGTCACGCCATAATCATCGCCCGCCTTCCATTTGAATTCCACCTGGTCGCGCTCACCGGGCACGGGTGAACTGTCAAACGCGATCAGGGGCACCTCATCGGGCAGCACACTGAAGGTCCACCGCGCCCGCTCGCCCCACCAGTTGACCGAAAGGCGGGTGTCGTCCTCAATGCGGGCGCGCGCCTCGAAGGCGCCTTCAGGTGTCTTGGCAAAGCGCAGCGTCTTGCGCTTGTCGCCCCGCAGGATCAGCTTGGGCGCAGAGGGCGCCTGCGTGCGCAAGGTCACTTCCGAGCCCGCCGGCACACGTACCTCTTTCATGCCCGCCTGCAGGAAGATCGGCGCCCGCCCGGTATATTCTGGTGGCGTTACCCAGGCTTCCACCACCATCTTGTCGGCGCCCGCCAGCGCGCCAAGGTCCGGGCTCAGCGCCCGTAAAATGCGCCCCGGCGCGGCAGGCCCGGCAATCAGCGCCAGCGCGATCACGCCAACGGGGAGAACATAGCGCAGCCGGTAGGGATCAAGTGCCGCCCATTCGGCACCAAGGCACGGGAGGCGAAGGTTTCCGATTTCGGCCATCAGCCGCGCCCGGTGCGCCCGCCACAGGCTGGCCGGCGCGGCAGAGGCATCGGCTGGCCGGTCTGTCAGCGAGGAAACGGGCCGCAGTTCGGACTGGCGATCCAGCGCGCGGATGACGTCTGCCTCAGTGGGCGGCTGGTAGCGCCGCCAGGACATCCAGAGCAGGCCAAGCCCGGTGAGGATCAGAACCGGCAGGATCGCCGCCGCCAGAAAGCTGCTCAGCCGGTCAAAGCCGCCCGCCAGAGCGATTGCCAGGAAGACGGCACCAAAGACAAAGGCTGGCCACCCGGCGCGGCCCATCGCCAGAAGCGTCAGCCGGCGGCGTGTGGCCGCAAGCTTCTTCCCCAGCGTGTTCAGGCCTTCGCCTTGATCCAATCGGGCACCTCTTCCAGCATCGTCATTTCTTCAAAGTCCGGCCGCCGGCGCACCACGCTGTAGTGTTCGCCATTGACCAGAACTTCCGGAACCAATGGACGAGCATTGTAGGCCGAAGAGAGCACAGCGCCATAGGCGCCTGCAGACATGAAAGCCAGGCGGTCCCCCGGAGCCACCTCCGGCAAAGCGCGCCCGGTGGCAAATTTGTCGGTAGACTCGCAGATCGGCCCGACCACGTCATAGGTCTTCTCTGCTGCGCCTTGCGCAGGTTCCACCAAGGGACGGATGTCGTGATGGGCGCCGTAGAGCGCTGGGCGGATAAGGTCATTCATCCCGGCGTCAATGATCAGGAACGTCCGGTCCGGCGCCTGCTTTTCATAGAGGGCGGTCGTCAGCAAAACGCCGGCGTTCCCGGCAATCACCCGGCCCGGCTCAAGGATCACCTCAAACCCGTGGCCTGCGGTCACTTCGGCAATCATCGCAGCATAGGCCGATGGCGCCGCCGGAGCATCGGTTTCGCGATAGGGAATGCCAAGCCCGCCGCCCACATCGATGCGCGCGATGGCATGCCCCTGCTCCCGCAGACGCAAGGCAAGGCCCACCACCTTCTCAAACGCGGCCCGCATCGGGGCCAGCTCGCCGATCTGGCTACCGATATGCACATCGACGCCAACCACCTTGATGCCCGGCAGCTTGCCCGCCTCGGCATAAAGCGCTTCGGCCTCGCCCCAGGGCACTCCGAACTTGTCGCCGGATTTGCCTGTCGAGATGTTGGGATGGCCACCCGCGGCCACATCCGGGTTCACGCGCAGCGCAATCGGGGCCGTACGGCCCAGGCCGCTCGCCACTTTGGACAGGAGGCGAAGCTCTCCCGCGCTCTCCACATTGAACTGGTGAATGCCCGCTTCCAGCGCCAGCTTCATCTCGGCTGCCGTCTTGCCAACACCGGAGAATACGATGCGCGAGGCCGGGATGCCCGCCTTCATCGCCCGCTGCATCTCGCCGCCGGACACCACATCTGCCCCGCATCCCTGCGCCGCCAGGGTCGCCAGAACAGCGAGGTTGCCATTGGCCTTCACCGAATAGGCTATCAGCACCTTCTGGCCGCTGAAGGCTTCGGCAATCACCCGCGCATGCCGCTCCAGCGTGGCGTTTGAATAGACGTAGACCGGTGTGCCCACCTCGTCCGCAATGCGGCCAAGGTCGACGCCCTCACACTGGAGGCGGCCTCCGGCATAATTGAAATGATGCATGTAGGCTCCAGGTCAGGAGAGGTCGCCAAGTCCGCCTTCATCGACATCCCCGGCGGGCTTGTTCTCGGGAACTTCCCCGCCCCATTCATTCACGCGGGGTTTGTCCGCAGCTGGGGGTGGCGGCACGTCGACCGCAGGGGTCTGCTCGGCCACCGGCTCGGGCTCAGGGGCAGCGGGCGCTGTCTGGCAGGCCGCCAGAAACGCGCCGGCGGCCACCGCCAGCAAACAGGCTTTCAGCCGCATCAGAAACCTCCCGGCCCGCCGAGAAGTTCGTCTTCAGCCTCAGCGTCTTCTTCAGAATTCTGCGGGCGATCCGGCAGGGTCGGCAGGTCCTGGGCTTCTCCGTCCGGCAACGTGGCAGGGTCAATCGCGCCCGAAGGATTTCCAATCAGGGGGCCAGGCCGCTGAAGCGGTCCCTGCAGGCCGCACGCCGACAGGCTGGTGGTGAGAAGGGCAACAGCCGCAAGGGCAAGAATACGTTTCATCGGACTACTCCAGTCGAAGTCTCTGTTTCCACTGTGCCACCTGTTCGGCCACGCGAACAGGGCTTGTGGCGCCATAGGATGTACGTGACGCCGCCGATGCTTCCACGCTGAGCACGCTGAAAACTTCCTGCGTGATGGCGCTGTGCACGGCCTGCATTTCCTTCAGCGGCAGATCAGCAAGATCAACTCCCTTGGCTTCTGCCCGCGCCACGATGCGGCCCGTGACATGGTGCGCGTCGCGGAACGGCATTCCCAGCTCCCGAACCAGCCAGTCGGCCAGATCCGTCGCCGTGGAGAAACCCTTTGCCGCTGCCGCCCGCATCACATCGGGTTTGAAGCTGATGGTCTCGATCATGCCGGTCATTGCCCGGACGCACAGATTGAACGTGTCGAAGGCGTCAAAAGTGAGGCGTTTGTCGTCCTGCAGATCCTTCGCATAGGCCAATGGCAGCGCCTTGATGGCCCCCTGCAGCGCCGCATACTGGCCAGTGATCAGCGAAGCCTTCGCCCGGATCAGCTCGGCCGCATCCGGGTTGCGTTTCTGAGGCATGATGGAGGAGCCCGTCGACCACTGGTCGCTGAGGCGCGCGAAGCCGAACTGCGGGCTCGTCCACAGAACGATTTCTTCGGCGAGGCGCGAAAGATGGGTGGCCGCGATCGAGAGTGACGACAGCGCCTCCAGCGCAAAATCGCGCGCCGATACCGCGTCCAGCGAATTGGCCATCGGCCGGGAGAAACCCAGTGCTTCGGCCGTCATGTCGCGGTCGATCGGAAAGCCTGTCCCGGCCAGCGCCGCAGCGCCCAGCGGGCATTCATTAAGGCGCACCGCGCAATCGAGCAGCCGCGAGCGATCCCGCTCCAGCATCTCGACATAGGCGAGCAGATGATGGCCCAGCGTGACAGGCTGCGCCGTCTGCAGATGGGTAAAGCCCGGCATCACCGTGGCTGTGTTCTCCCCTGCCCGGCGCACCAGCATCGCCTGAAGCCCCGCCACCAGCTGACCCGTCTCGTCCAGCGCCCGGCGCGTCCAGAGGCGGAAGTCGGTGATCACCTGATCGTTGCGGGAGCGCGCGGTGTGCAACCGCCCGGCAGGCTCCCCGATCAGCTCCTTCAGGCGCGCCTCGACATTCATATGAATGTCTTCAAGCTCCCGGCGGAATGGGAATGTCCCGGCCCGCATCTCTTCGATCACCTGGTCGAGCCCGGCCTGGATGGCCTCATTGTCGGCTCCGCTCAGGATACCCATTTCGGCCAGCATGTCGGCATGGGCGCGGCTGCCTGCCACGTCTTCCTCTGCCATGCGCCGGTCGATATCCAGCGAGGCGTTGATCTCTTCCATGATGGCCGAAGGTGTCGCGGCAAATCGCCCGCCCCACATCATCTGGCCTTTGTCATCCGCCATTGCCATATCCTCGTATCTCTATCTGACGCCAATGAGGGGACCACTCCATGACCCGCTACGCCTATATCGGCCTCTTCTTGGTCGGCCTTGGAGCGATTGTCTACGTGCTGATGAGCGCTGCGACAGGAAAGCCCGCAGGAAATCCCTATCAGGGCTTTGCCACCGGGCAGATGGCCAAGCTGGAATTCGGCAGCGCCGGCCAGCCAATCCCGGCGGGCACCTTCACCGATGTGGACAATACCCCCCAGACGCTCGAAATCTTCAAGGGCAAGACCATCCTTGTGAATTACTGGGCCACCTGGTGCCCGCCCTGCGAAAAGGAAATGCCCTCCCTCGGCGCCCTGCAGACCGCGCGGGCCAGCGACAGTTTCGAAGTCGTCGCCCTCAGCGTCGATTCGCCGGAAGATGCCGACTACGCCAGACGCCGCCTCACCGAACTTGGCGCTGCCAACATCGCCTTCCGGCACGCCCCGATGGACAATGGCGATGTGATCTATGGCGCCGGCGTTCGCGGCTTCCCGACGACCATCCTCTATGGCGCCGACGGGCTGGAAATTGCGCGCCTCGCCGGCGATGCCGACTGGGCCTCTCCCGAAGCGGTCCAGTTCATCGACGCGGTGCTGAAAGACCAGGCCCGCTAGGGAATACTCGCCAGGGCGAGCTTCACCCGGCCGAACTGTTCCGACATGCGCACTTCCGGCGGCGGTGTGTGCCCGGCAAGGGGCCCGCCCGCTGGCCACATCAGCACCAGAATATCCAGCTCCAGCCGCAAATCCCCATAAACCGCCTCGTCCAACGGCGCGATCATGTCGCGCGCCGCCACGGCGTATCCAAAGGCGGCCTGATAGGCATCCAGGTCTACGATGTCGCCCAGTTTGACACCGGCTTCGTAGGATTGCGCCGACAGCCGCATCAGGAAGGTAACCGTATCCTTCGGCGCCGCCCCGGATGCTTCAATCACACCGGAGAGATTTGCTTCCGCCCCGGCAAACAGCGGCGTGATCTCTTCATCCGCAAGGCCAAGATCGAGCGCGCCCTCGATGGCATCGATCCGCGCCGGTTCATATCCCAGCGCCTGCAGCGCCCCGGCATCCAGAGTTGTCATCTTCTGCTTCAAGGCCACAAGCTGGGCTTTCGCGCCGTCCCGCTCCCCTGCCCGGAACATCATGTCCGCCGCAATCAGACGGCCAGAGAGAAACGCCGCCTGCTCTGGCGTGGTCCAGCTGGCGGCCTCCTCCGGCGTCGCAGCCTTCGCCACAGCGGGTTTGGCCGACATGGGATCCAAAGGCGCTGGCCCGCCCTGTTGGGTTGAGGCCTCGTCACACGCCGCCACCATCAGCGCCAGACCGGCGCCCGCTGTCAGCTTCAGCAACCCTGGAATCATTCAAGCGCCTCATCCAAAAGAACTGAGACGACGCTAATCGCGGGCCCTGTCTTTACAAGGCCCTTGCGAAAACTTCACGGAGCCGCGCCGCTCGCCTGTCCGCCGCACCAGTCCGGCTTGGGCGCGCCGCCATCATAATCCCAGGCGCGATGCGAGCCGCTCGCCACCAGCAGCGCGGCCAGATCTTCGCCGTCCATATTGAGGCTCACAACATTCCGGCCATACCGGTCCCGGCCCATGATCTGCGTCACGGTCACCGCCCGCCCGCGCGTCAGCTCCACGGCGGCGGCCTTCGCATCATAGCCAAGCGCGCGTTCCGCCTCACACTTCGCCCCGCCGCGCTGTTTCATCGATCCCGTTTCTGGCGCGTCCACGCCATGCAGGCGGAACTTCGTGCCATCTGACAGGCGCCCGGAATCCCCGTCCGACCAGTAGACCGTTCCGCCAAGCTCGGTCGAGGCCTGGGCGTTCTCCGACGCAAACCTCGCCCCGAAGAGCGCGATCAGGATAAACACAATGGTTCCGACAATGGGCACAATTCGTGCGCGGACAAACATAGCTCAGCCTCCGGAATACCCGGAGAGAAGCCTGCCGAAACTGTGTTAACCGGACGTTTAGAACCCTGACCGGAATGCAAGGATCTCTAACAAAAACGGTTAATTTGGTAACCAGGATTACCGGCTGGGCACCGGCGTATCGCCCGAATAGTCATAGAAGCCCTTGCCGGTCTTCTTGCCGAGCCAGCCTGCTTCCACGAATTTCACCAGCAGCGGGCACGGGCGATACTTCGTATCGGCGAGGCCATCATGCAGCACCTGCATGATCGACAGACAGGTATCGAGGCCGATGAAATCGGCCAGCTGCAACGGCCCCATCGGATGGTTTGCGCCGAGCTTCATGGCGGTATCGATGGAGGCCACCGAACCCACACCTTCATAGAGCGTGTAGACCGCTTCATTGATCATCGGCATCAGGATGCGGTTCACGATGAAGGCCGGATAGTCCTCGGCATTGGTCGTCGTCTTGCCGATGGCCTTTGTGTAGCCGATCACTGTGTCATAGGTCGCCTGGTCTGTATTCAGACCACGGATCACCTCTACCAGCTTCATCAGCGGCACCGGGTTCATGAAGTGCAGACCGATAAACCGCTCCGGCCGGTCCGTGACAGATGCCAGCCGGGTGATCGAGATCGACGAGGTATTGGTCGCCAGCAGCGCATGGGAGGGCACCACCTCGCACAGCGCCCGGAAGATCTGTTCCTTCACGTCGCGCTTCTCGGTGGCCGCTTCGATGATCAGATCGGAGGCTTCATGCGCCTTCACCGAGGCTGACGGGCGAATCCGCTTCAGCGCCGTCTGCATCTGCTCAAGCGTGATCATTTCCCGCGCCACCTGGCGCGACATGTTGCGCTCGATGGTCTCCATCCCGGCCTTCAGCGCCGCCTCGGAAACATCGCTCACCACAACATCATAGCCCGCAAGCGCGCTCACATGGGCAATCCCGTTGCCCATCTGGCCTGCGCCAATCACGCCGACTGTCCGAATTTCTGTCATAGCCTGCTGCATCCTGATTTTGGTTTTTGCCAAGGGTTATACCCCATTGTGCAGTGCGTCAAAGTCTGGCTGGCAGACGCCGCTTCCGGCCCAAAGAAAAAGCCCGGCGCCGCCAGGGCACCGGGCTCTTTCTGTTTCAGCCTGAGGCCGGATCAGAGCGCTTTGGTCAGCTCCGGAACCGCCGTGAAGAGGTCTGCCACGAGGCCGTAATCGGCCACCTGGAAGATCGGGGCCTCTTCGTCCTTGTTGATCGCCACGATGATCTTGGAATCCTTCATGCCAGCAAGGTGCTGGATGGCGCCCGAGATACCGACGGCGATGTAGAGTTCCGGCGCGACGATCTTGCCGGTCTGGCCAACCTGATAGTCGTTCGGGGCATAGCCTGCGTCCACAGCCGCGCGCGACGCGCCGACAGCGGCGCCGAGCTTGTCAGCCAGCGGGAAGATGACTTCCTGGAACTTCTCGGAAGAGCCGAGCGCGCGGCCACCGGAGACGACGCGCTTGGCGCCGGCGAGTTCCGGGCGGTCCGATTTCACCATCTCTTCGGAGACGAACTCCGATTTGAACGGGCCAGCCGGAGCAGCCGTGTCTTCCACAGACGCCGAACCGTCATTGCCGGCTGCCGGGAAAGCGGTGCCGCGAACGGTGATGACTTTCTTGGCGTCGGCCGATTTGACCGTCTGGATGGCGTTACCGGCATAGATCGGACGCACGAAGGTCGAGGCGTCTTCGATGCCAATGATTTCGGAAATCTGCATCACGTCGAGCTTGGCCGCAATGCGCGGGGCAATGTTCTTGCCCGTGGTGGTCGCCGCCAGGAACACGGCGTCATAGCCTGCCATCAGCGGCACAACGAGGGCTTCCATGGCTTCGGCCGTCTGCTTGCGCAGGCTCTCGCCTTCAGCTTTCAGCACCTTGCGGACGCCGGAAATCTTCGCCGCTTCCGGGGCAACGGTCCCGGCATTCTCACCGGCCACCAGTACGTCGACATCGCCGCCGAACTTGCCAGCTGCGGTGACAACCTTGTGCGTCGCGTCGGACAGCGCGCCATGGCTATGTTCTGCAATAACGAGGACGGCCATTACACAGCTCCCGCAGTCTTGAGTTTCGAAACCAGCGTTGCAACGTCTTCCACCTTGATACCGGCGCTGCGCACCGGCGGCTCAGACACTTTCACAACCGTGAGGCGCGGCGAGATGTCGACGCCGTACGCTTCCGGCGCTTTCTCGTCGATCGGCTTCTTCTTCGCCTTCATGATGTTCGGCAGCGAGGCGTAGCGCGGCTCGTTGAGGCGCAGGTCAACGGTGACAACCGCCGGCAGGGCGAGTTTCACGGTCTGCAGGCCGCCATCGACTTCGCGGGTGACTTTCAGCGCGTCGCCGTCTTTTTCGACCTTGAACGCAAAGGTGCCCTGCGGCCAGTCGAGCAGCGCGGCCAGCATCTGGCCGGTCTGGTTGGAATCGTCGTCGATTGCCTGCTTGCCGAGGAGGACCAGGTCAGGGCTTTCTTCGCCGACAACTTTCGCCAGCAGCTTGGCAACGGCCAGCGGCTCGACGGTGGCATCGGTCTTGATCAGGATGCCGCGGTCAGCGCCCATGGCGAGGGCGGTGCGGATCGTTTCCTGCGCCTGTTGCGGCCCGATGGAGACAACCACGATCTCGGTGGCAACGCCTGCTTCTTTCAGGCGAACAGCCTCCTCGACGGAGATTTCGTCGAAGGGGTTCATGGACATCTTGACGTTGGCGAGATCGACCCCGGTCTGGTCCGGCTTCACGCGGACCTTCACGTTATAATCAATCACGCGCTTGACGGGCACGAGGACCTTCATGCGGGCGCTCCCAGGTTGGCTACGGTTCTTGGCACTTTAAAGTGCGCTGTCCCTACATATAGGGCGCCCCGCGCGCAAGGCTTGACGCTTACGTCAGGGTCAAATTGGCGCGGCGGGGACTGTTCACCCGCCCCTCAAACCGCTACTGTTGGTGTCATCAAACAGCGCCGCAGACCGTGCGCGCGCCTCGAAGCAGAAAGGAGACCCACGCCATGCGCCTCGCCTGTATCTCCTTCCAGCTTCAAGGTTTCCATGAAAACGCTTCAACGACTGGCCCAAGCCGCCAGACGGGTCTTGCGCTCACCCCGGTCCAATAGCGCTGCGCTAGATATCCAATCCCTGAAACGCCGTGCGCATGCACAGCTGCAAACCCGGCTGCCACCGCATCTGCTGAAAGATGTAGGCGCCGATGATGGCTGAACCTACTCCGGCGCTTCCCCGTTCGCGCCCAGCACTTCGCCCGCCAGATAGAGCGAGCCGCAGATCAGCACACGGTCTGCCCCGCTCGCCCCGGCGGCCCGCAGGGCGTCTTCCAGGCTTGTGCAGGCCGTCACGGCCAACCCGGCATTGGACGCCGCCTGCGCCAGGTCAGCGGGCGTGGACGCCTGGTGCCCCGGCGCGTTCGGGCAGGTGAACACCTCCACCCCCAGGGGCGCAAACGGCACAAAAAACCCTGCCGAATCCTTGCTCGCCAGCATTGCCGTCACCAAAGCGGTCTTGCCCCCCATGCCGGAGAGATAGGCCGCAATCGCGCGCGCCGCATGCGGGTTGTGCCCCCCGTCCAGCCACACCGGCAGCCCACCCGCCAGCCCCGTCACCGGCCCATCCTTCAGCCGCTGCATCCGCGCCGGCCACACCGCCTTGCGCGCGCCCTCAAAGATCGCCGCCTGGCTGATCCGCGTGGAATTGCCGAACAGCTGCATCGCCATTGCCGCCAGCGCCGCATTGGCCCGCTGGTGAGGCCCGCTCAGCGCAATATCCTCGGGCATCGCGTCAATGAAATAGGGCTGCAGCCGGTAAAGCGGCGCGCCCACTTCGGCGGCCCGCGCCGCAATCACGGCGTCTGCCACCTCCTGCTGGATCGCCGTCAGCGCGGGGCGGCCCGCCTTGATGATCCCCGCTTTCTCTCCCGCAATCCCGGCAAGCTCGGTGCCGAGGAAAGCTGCATGATCATAATCCACCGGCGTGATCACCGAAAGCGCGGGCGCATCGATCACATTCGTCGCGTCAAACCGCCCGCCAAGGCCAACCTCCAGGATCAGCACATCTGCCGGTACTTCGGAAAACGCCAGCAGCGCCGCCGCGGTGGTCGCTTCGAAATGGGTGATCTCGCCCCCCTCGATGGCGGTATACGTCCGGTCCAGCCAGCCGATCAGCGCCTCGTCTTCGACCAGCTTTCCCGCCAGCCTGATACGCTCGTTGAACCGCACCAGATGCGGCGAGGTGAACACATGCACCTTCAGGCCCGCAGCTTCCGCCATCGCGCGCATGAAGGCGCAGGTGGACCCCTTCCCGTTCGTGCCCGCCACATGGATCACCGGGGGCAGACGGTCCTGCGGACGGCCCAACCGGTCGAGCGCACGTTCAATCCGCCCGAGCGACAGCTCGATAATGTCTGGATAAAGGCCTTCGAACCGCTTCAGAGCCGCATCGAGGGCCGGTGAATGGCCGCTCAATCAGCTTTGCCCTTTGCCTCGGGCAGCTTTTCCGCATGGGTTCGGGGCGGCGTCAGCTGCAGGGACGAGCGATCCTCCCGGCGGCGTGACATCGGCAGCAGATGGCCCAGCACGCGCGCCACGGTCGCCTTCAGCTTGCGCCGGTCCACCACGATATCCACCTGGCCTTTTTCCCGCAGGAATTCAGACCGCTGGAAACCTTTCGGCAGGCTCTCGCGGATCGTCTGCTCGATCACGCGCGGCCCGGAGAAGGCAATCATCGCGCCCGGCTCGGCAATGTGAACATCGCCCAGCATCGCATAAGAGGCCGAAACGCCCCCCGAGGTCGGGTCGGTCAGGATTACGATGTAAGGCAGCTTCGCATCGGCAAGGTCATTGATGGCCAGCGTCGTGCGCGGCATCTGCATCAGGCTGAGCGTGCCTTCCTGCATCCGGGCCCCGCCCGAAGCGGTGCAAACGACAAAGGCAGACTTGCGCGCCAGGGCAAGCTGCGCAGCGGTAATGAACGCCTCACCCGCCGCCATGCCCAGCGATCCGCCCATGAAGTCAAAATCCTGCACCAGCACGACCGCGGGCACGCCGCCAATCTTGCCATAGGCAGCCACCATGCAGTCTTCCTGCAGCAGCGGCGCCCCGCCCTCTTCGGTTTCCTTTAAGTCCCGATTCTGGATTTTGGCCTTCGCCGCCTTGAGGCGCGCCGGATAAGGCTTGTCATCCTTGAACTTCAGCGGATCGAGCGGCACAGGCGGCAGCGAGATCGGCTCCCAGCGCTCATCGTCAAACAGGATGCGGAAGCGCATGCGCGGCGAAATGCGAAGATGTGCGCCCGCCGGCGTCACATACCAGCTTTGCTCAAGATCGCTGCGATAGATCAGCTCGCCCGATGCAGGACATTTGACCCACAGATCGTCCGGCGTGTCCTTCTTGGACATCATCGTCTTGAGGCCGGGCGGCGTTACCTTGTTGATCCAGTTCATCTGAAGATGTCTCCCGATTTCCCGGCGGTATCAGCCTTTGGCCACGCCCGCGAGCGCGCGGCGCAGTTCACCGGCAAGGTGACCCATGGCAGGGGCTGCCGTCTCAAACTTCCCAGTTTCGTGCGCATCCTGCGCCTTTTCCACAAAAGCCGAACCAACCACCACCCCGTCGGCGATCTTAGCCATTTCTGCGGCCTGTGCACCATTTTTTACACCGAAACCGACACAAACCGGCAGGCCGGAAACACGGCGCACCATCGCCACCTTCCCTGCAATTGCTGCAGGATCAGCGCTGCCAGCCCCGGTCACGCCGGTCACGGCCACAAAGTAAATGAAGCCCGAGGCCCCATCGGCCACTTTCGCGGCGCGGGCCTCATCGGTCGTCGGCGTCGCCAGGCGGATCACCGACAGGCCAAGGCGCCCGTAGATTTCCCGCAGGCCAGCGTCTTCTTCCGGCGGCAGGTCCACGATGATCGTGCCATCGATGCCTGCTTCGGCGGCCGCCTTGGCAAACGCCTCATAGCCCATCGAATGAATGGGGTTGGCATAGCCCATGAGGATCAGCGGCGTTGTCTGGTCGTCCTTGCGGAAGCGCGCGGCCAGCGCCAGCACATCGGTCAGCTTTGTTCCATTCGCCAGGGCGCGCAGCCCGGCGCGCTGGATCGCCGGGCCATCCGCCATCGGATCAGTAAACGGCGCGCCCAGCTCGATGATGTCGGCCCCATTGTCGCGCAGGGCGCAGAGCGCCTTGAAGCTCTCCTCAAGGCTTGGGTCGCCCGCCATCATATAGGTCACAAGCGCAGCGCGGTTTTCGCTCTTCGCCCGTGCGAAAGCGGCGTCAATTCTTTCCCGGCCCATGGTCAGCTTTCCGTATTCTCAATCGCCCACGCTTCGTAGGCGGAACTTACATGCGTCAGCGGCATCGCCACGATGGCCGGCACATCATAGGGGTGCAGGCGCTGGACCATATCGTCGATCTTCGCCCAGTTGGCTTCCGGCGCCTTCAGCCAGAGGATGAACTCAAACGACTGCTCAATCACGCCTTTCCAGCGATAGGAAGAGGTCACCGGCCCTTCGAGGTTTGCGCATGCCGCCAGGCGCGCCTCAAGCGCGGCGTCGGCGATATCCTCCGCCACGCGACGGGACGGACAGGTAATCCGGATAAGGAGCAGCTTGCTCATACATCCACCCCCAGCGCTTTGGCCACAGAGAACACATCCTTGTCGCCGCGTCCGCACATGTTGAGGATCAACAGGCCGTCCTTGCCCAGTTCCTTGGCCACCTCGCCCACCCGCGCAATCGCGTGCGACGGCTCCAGCGCCGGAATGATCCCTTCCAGCCGCGTGCAGAGCTGGAAAGCGTCGAGCGCCTCCTGATCCGTACACGACAGGTATTCGGCCCGGCCCGCATCGCGCAGGAAGGCGTGCTCCGGCCCGATGCCGGGATAATCTAGGCCCGCAGAGATCGAATGTGCATCGATGATCTGGCCGTCATCGGTCTGCAAAAGGTAAGTGCGGTTGCCATGCAGGATGCCCGGCTTGCCACCGTTCAGCGCAGCGGCATGCTCGCCCGTCTCGATACCGTGCCCGGCCGCTTCCACGCCGATCAGGCGCACGCCTTCATCCTCGATGAAGGGATGGAAGAGGCCAATCGCGTTCGACCCGCCCCCGATGCACGCCATCACGGCGTCGGGCAGGCGCCCTTCCCGCTCCAGAATCTGCGCGCGCGCTTCCCGGCCGATGACCGACTGGAAATCGCGCACCATCTCCGGATAGGGGTGCGGGCCAGCCGCCGTGCCGATGCAGTAGAAGGTGTCGTCCACATTCGTCACCCAGTCGCGCAGGGCTTCGTTCATGGCGTCTTTCAGCGTGCCCGTTCCGGAGGAGACCGGCACGATCTTCGCGCCGAGCAGGCGCATGCGGAACACATTCGGCTTCTGCCGCTCAACGTCCGTCTCGCCCATGAACACCACGCATTCCAGGCCAAAGCGCGCGCAGATCGTTGCCGTCGCAACGCCGTGCTGGCCCGCGCCCGTCTCGGCAATGATGCGCTTCTTGCCCATCCGCCGCGCCAGCAGCACCTGCCCCAGGCAGTTATTGATCTTGTGCGCGCCGGTATGGTTCAGTTCATCGCGTTTGAAATAGATCTTCGCCCCGCCGAAATGCTCGGTCAGGCGCTCGGCGAAATAGAGCGGCGACGGGCGGCCCACATAATGGGTCCACAGGTCATCCATTTCCGCCTTGAAGGCCGGGTCCTGCTTGGCCGCGCGGTATTCGCGCTCCAGGTCGAGGATCAGCGGCATCAGCGTCTCGGCCACATACCGCCCGCCAAACTCGCCAAACCGGCCATTTGCGTCCGGCCATTGATCCCAGGTATTGCGCAGGTCCATCACTCTATCCTTTGATCCCCGCTGCGCGATGGATCGCGCTCAGGGCTGCTCGGCACTTCCCTTCGCCGCGCGGATGAACGCGCGGACGAGTTCTCTGTCCTTTAGCCCCCGGATACGTTCAACACCAGAGGACACATCAACGCCCGGCGCCCCGGTCTGGCGAATGGCTTCGGCAACGTTGTCGGGCCTGAGCCCTCCGGCCAGCAGCCAGGGCTTCGGCGCGGTCCAGTCTTTCAGGATCGACCAGTCGAACACCTGTCCATGCCCGCCGCCAAAAGCGGCCCCGTCTGGCGCCTTGGCGTCCACCAACAGTGCGTCGATGCAACGATATGCAACGATCTGTTCAAGATCTGAACGCGTTTGGACACCAAATGCCTTCCAGATCGCCCGGCCTGACAGGCTTTTGATCTCGGCTGCACGCTCCGGCGTTTCCTGCCCATGCAGCTGCAGGATGGGAAAGCCCAGCGCGGCAATCTGCATCACCAGCGCATCATCAGGATCAGCCACCAGCGCCACCGGCACCGCCTTCCCCAGTTTCAGCATCAGCGTCGCAGCCGCCTCCGGTGTCACATAGCGCGCGCTCTGCGGCACGAAGTTGAAGCCGATCCAGTCCGCCCCCTCCCGGGCCGCGAACGCCACCATATCCGGGTCCCGAAGCCCGCAGATCTTCACCGTCACCATGAGAGCCCGTTACGCCAGCCAGCGCCGCGCGTCCACGGGCCTATGCGCCGCCCCGCCTTACTTTTGCCCGGGATATGTCAGGGCCCGCTGCATCTGAGCTGCAAGCGGCAAAGCCCTGACATGGCTCGCCCCTAGACCTTTCCCTACTGGCCTCATCCCCCGGAGGCCAGATCACATGGCCACGTTCCCGGCCCAATCTGACAGGAGTTTTCCCATGCGGACACGCCGTTTCAGCGCCCGTATTGCCGCCAGCACCCTGGCCGCCCTCATCGCCTTCAGCGCCATTGCCCATGCCCAACCCACTCAGCCCCCCGAAGGTCCCCGGTACATCAAGTCGGAGAGGGTCAATGTCCGCGGCGGTCCCGGCACCGGCAATTCGGTTATCGAAGTCCTGCTGCTCGGCGCCGAAGTCCAGATCTACGCCGTCACCGGCGACTGGGCCCGCATCTCCCCGCCCGGCAAGCCAGAGAAATGGGTGTACTCTCCCCTTCTCCAGGCGGAGAAACCCCAGCCGAAGCCCCAAAAGGGCCACCCCGCGCCGGAAAAGGCCAGGATGGGGCCCGGCCAGAAAGATCAATCTGGCACCAAGGACCAATCCAAACCCAAACAGGACGAACCTTCCAAGGACTCCAAGGATCAGCCCGCCAAACCGCGCTGATCTACCACCACTCCGGGGAGGCAGGCCGCAACACGGCGCGCCTGCCTCCCCGGCTTTGCCTATGAAGTATGCAAGCGCTGGTAAGCCGCAGCTTCCTTTGCCGCCCGATCAAGGCTGGAAGATACTCATGAGCCCTGCCACACGCGCTTCGGCGGCGCTGCGATAAGTCTCTGCCTCAAGAGCGGTATGCGGCTCGGGAAAAGCGTTCCTTGCCCAGATGGTTGCGCGACTGAGCATGGCCTCATCCCTAGGGTTGTGGCGCAGCGCCGCTTCATACGCATTGGCCAGCGCATTGGCGCCATAGATGTCGCTATCGATCTGACGCACTGCCGCTTCAGCTTCGTCAAAGCGCAAATCCAGTATGAGGCGCACGGTCTCCCCAGCCATCTCCGCGAGGCGTTGCTGCATGGTCTCAACAGGATCAGGCAGAAACGCCCTTTCCGAGATGACCGGGACCGCCGACCCTGCAAACAGGGGAACCGTTGGCGCCGGCCGCGTGCCGATATCCAGCGACACCATCGCCCCCTCCAGAAAGGGGGCGTAGTCATTCCAATGTTCGCCCGGAACACTGAGCGTTCCGAGCCAGACCTGCCCCTCGCTTTCGAAGGCATAGACGGCCTCATGCGGCGCGCCGTCCATTGCGGCCGATAGGCCGGGCCACACATAGTCTTCACCCGTTGCCGAGATCTGCCGGGGCGGCCCGCCGCCTGCCCGGCTCAGAACCTCTGCAAGAACTGCCGCGCCTGCCAGCGGGATCGTCCGGATACGCAGCGTTGCCGGAACCAAAGCCGTCAGCGCGGCGGCGTACTCTGCGGGCGCCTCGTCATCCGGGAAAAGGCCGGGCGGCACTTCCAGCGACAAAGCGCCAAACCGGCGACGGGGATAAGCCATCACAGAAACCGGAAAGAGAGATAAGCCGCCGCCAGAGCAATCGGGCCTACCAACATGAAAACGACCGGCCCCGCCCCTTTCTCGAGTATCAGGAACGCCTTGTCCGGATGCCGCTCATCCACATAGGCCAGCACCTTTGCCCCCACCGGATAAGGGGCAATCACCTCGGCCGCCTCCGCCTGCGAGCCAAAGCTTGACCCGATGATGTTCGGGCGCAGCATCTCGCTTTCATAAGATGTTCCGTTGACCACATAGCGAAAGCGGACATTGGGCGACCAGGTGGTGGTGGATGTGTTCCGCGTCAGGCTGCGATCGGTATCCATCGACTCCGAGCGGGTCACATCCGACCGGAGGATTTCCACTTCGATGGTCCGGGCATTCGCCGCGATGCGCTTCTGGATGAAATACTGCGTGACGCCGACATAGACCAGCATCACCCCCAAGCCGCCAAACATCAGCACAAATATCCAGCGCATGATTGTCCCCACATGGCTCGGGACCTTGGTGCCGCATTCCGGATATGTTGAAAAGAGGGGGATATTATCAACCCGGGATAGTTCCACCCTCTGGCGTGCGATCAGGTGGACCTAAACAGGGGGCTGGCGGAGAGACAGGGCTTCCTCCGCCATCTATCTACTTGATAATACCTTGTAAAATTGGAATTCATAAAATTGGCGCGTAGCAGATTGTGTAGCAGAATGTGTAGCAAAAATCTGGTGCTTCCAGTTCCGCTGCGGGTTCGAATCCCTCCCGTGCTGCCCTGCCTTCACCTGAAGCTCTGCGCATGGTCTAATAGGAATTTGGTGGGCTCTGAGCTAGTAATTTCGTGAGTCACGTAGTAGCAATTTGGTGATTCCTCTAACCGCATCTTGGTGAAGCGGAATAACTCGGAGTGGCCGCTCATGCCGGATACCTACCTGCCCCGGCACCTCGTGCCTGAATTGGAGGCCGCACTCGGGCACACAAGGGTTGTCAATCTGATCGGCCCCCGTCAGGCGGGCAAAACAACGCTCGTGCGCGACCTCTTCGCCAGAGGCCGCTTTGTCAGTCTCGACGATGCAGCAACGCTCGCGGCAATCGAGGCAGACCCCTATGGGCAAATCAAGGCAATGCGCGAGGAACTCGGTGACACCCCCCTGATCATCGATGAAGCACAGCGCTCCACCGATCTCTCGCTCGCCATCAAGCGGATTGTCGATGAGGACCGGCGCAAGGGACAATTTGTTCTGACCGGCTCCTCGAATGTCTTTCGTACAGCGAATGTCGCCGATTCTCTTGCGGGACGTATGCGCACCCTGACGCTCTGGCCGCTCTCGGCTGCCGAGATTCATCGTGCGCCGGTCTCCCGGCTGATCAGCTGGGCGTCGGAAAAAGAGCCTCAACTGTCGGCCATCAAAGCCGAGCCTGTTTCCCGTTCGGGCGTCATTGATCTGATTCTGAGAGGCGGTTTCCCGGAAATCCGTCAGATGCCTTTGAGAGAGCGGCAGAGACAATACCGGGACAATGTCGACACTATGGTCGATCGTGACGTCGCTGACATCATAAAGATCCGGAAAACCGATGCGCTTCGCCGTCTAATCGATCAGATGGCTGCGCGTACCGCCAATGAGCTGAATATCGCCGAGCTGTCCAACGCCGTGAAAGTCCGTCGCGAGACGATCGAACAATACATCGATATCCTGCTCAGACTCTCGGTAATCGTGCAGCTTGGCGCATGGGCTTCGGGGGAAGGAAAGCGAGAAATCAAGAATCCGAAATACCATTTCGTGGACAGCGGCGTCCTGTGCGCGCTGCGTCGCTTTGGAGACAACGCCTTCGACCTGGGGGCGGACCCGGCGGCTTTTGGCGCTGTGCTCGAAAGCTATGTTCTGAACGAACTCCTGCGAGCGGCGCCGATGCAGGACACCGACGCGCGTTTCTATCACTGGCGCAGTGCGGACAAACGCGAGATCGATATCCTGATCGAAAGCGGACGGAAACTGGTCGGCGTTGAAGTCAAGGCGGCAGCAACCGTCGATGCAAGCGACTTCCGCCATCTGCGCTGGTTCGGCCAGGATGGGCCGGGGCGAACAAGGCAGTTCACAGGGCTCGTCTTTTATTTGGGATCAGAAAAACTGTCATTTGGCGGCGGGCTGTTTGCACTCCCGGTCAGCAGTCTGTGGTCCGGGGCAGGCTGACAATCGCAGCCGGACATTATCATCATCATTGTTGCTTGACTGACATTGGGGCCTAATCTGGCGTTGTCGTTGTGGACCGGCCGATCATCTCAGCTATGGTTGGTCGCCGAATGCTGGAACTGAGCCCCAACAAACCTCCAGTCGCGTCTGCACCGATTGAACGAAACTCATATCCACAAAGATTGAAGTCGGACACTCCGACTTCATAAGACGGAGCTGCCAGCAAGCCAGGCGAGACGATCCACGGCCGTTGAGCGCTATCAACGACTTCGATTGGCGACGATCTGTTCCCAACCAACCGAAGAGGGTGCCTTTCCGCGCCGTGGAACTCGCAGTATCCACGCCCCCATTGCGTGAGTCCGACAGTCAAGACGTTTTTTCCGATCCCGTCGTGAACATCTGCCATGTCTCGGGTGAACTGGACCATCACCGTTGAGACTTCTTTCAGGTTGGGATTTCTCTCGTGTTGTTCCGCTATTTGCTTTCCGAGCGACCGCAGCCGCTCATGCAATTCGACCATTTCTGTCGCTGTGACTCCGCCGCCCTGCCATATCAGGGCATAACGACCATTTACCTCCGGAAAGCGTTTTGACCGATTGAGCACACGAACGCTGTCGTTCGCGCGCTTCTGGATATCCACCCAATACGGGAGGATGCGATTGCGCCGCTGTCTAAACCCCGCCAGTACGATTTCAAAATGCTGGTCGGGTGGGACCGCTTTGCGGATCGCTTGCTCGATTTCCCAAGCCGCCTGTGGAGCTGTAAGCGGTGCTATCGATGCGCCACTTTGTATTCCGAAGCGCCGCCCATCGGGCGTTCGCGGACCGTCGAGTGGTTTTCGTAGCAGTGTCTCAACAATCCACTCATCGGCAGGCATGCCGCCCAGGTAGGCATACCCCGCGTAACCAATCGAAAGAACGCCGTCTGTCGCGCGGTAGATGACGCATTTGTTCGCGCGCCGGTCGCCCTCCCGCAACTCGCCACGCTGTGCCAATGACACAAGCCGATCGCTTGATTGCAAAACGTAGTCTCGATGCACGAGAGTCAGAATGAGTGTCATGGCTCCATGAGATGTGGAGCCAGTAACCATAACGCCCAAGTCCCGGCTCACAGTCCGGCGGATTTTTCGACCGGACAAGTCGATTTCCACGGCCATCGGAGCCCTTAGCAGGCGAAACTTCCTAATCTGCTTCTTGTGGCCAGCGAGTTAGATGAACCGCATTGCCGTAGACCCAGCCTTGTAGGAGGCGATCCGTCAGCGGATCACGGACGATGATGAGCGTCCACCTCCCTTGCCGCTCGACGATAGCGAATGGCATGCCTTCCATGCCCTTCAATATCAGCTCGGCGTCGCCTGTGGGCGATCGGCGAATGTTGGCGGTGCGTTGCAATTCGCCGCGCTCCAGTCCTTCCAGATGCGCTTGAGTTAGCTCCTCATCGGTGCCCTTCAGCTCCACGACATGCGCGGTCAGAACATCAATCTGTTCGCGCATTTCCATGAAGCCCGCGCGTTGCTCCTCTGACAGCTCCTGAATGGCAGTGTCGGGCAACAATGAGTTTAGCGCTATTAATACGGTGAGGAGTCCCACTAGCCCCAAAGACCGAAGTTCTACGGTGGTGTTCTTCAGGAGGTTCACCAACAAGGGCAGCAGCAACGTGAGCAATTGCGCGCCCTCTTCGGGCGATGGCGCCTCGATTAGCGCTTCGACCAAGTTCTGAGCTTCAACCGCCTGTGCATGAGCAGCCCGTGCGGCGGCCTCTCGCGAATCTTCTGAGTTCGCACGCAGCGTCGCCAAGTCGATCAGCGCTAAGCGTTCCATCGCAGTTTGGAATGCAGAGAGTTGCGGTCCGACCGCTTCGGCAAACTGAGAGAGCTGCTTTTGCCATTCTGATGAATTCAATGCGGCCTGAAGGGCAGTATGCTTTTCTAGCAGTCGGAATGTGGCGGGCATGCTCGCATCGATGGCAGCGTTAATGGTCGCGAACCGATTGGCCAACGCCTGATTATCGCGCTCCATGGCTTTCGCCATCTCCCGAAGGGAATCGACCCATCGCGGATTCATATGCTGTGCTGCGTCTAGGTCTGCGAAGCGTTGCGCGAGGCTCCGCATTTGGTCCAGCTGCCCCGGCCGATTGATCAGCTCAAGCTGACTAAGGAGGTGACTTCTCAAATCCATCCTCTCGAAGGCCCTAACCGCGCTAAGCATACCCCCACGCACCGTCTCCAGATGCGCATCTGACAGAAGGCTGGCGATATTCCTGTTTGGATCGTTTCGTTTGCCCGCAGCCATCGGCCCCTTCCTCCAAATTTTCAGATGGGTTCAATTAATTTTCAGCCGGATTTGCAGCTGGGGGCAACTCTGCTTTTTTGTGGAGAAATCACGAGGCGACCGTCAGCTGCCAAACTTCACGATCCCGAGGATCAGCGATGGCTAACTCGACGTGTCATTCCATCCTTGTTCGAAAGGACCGTTGCTACGGAGCTATCTTACTTCGGTTGTCCGGATATCTTTCGCGCGACCTGTTCTATGAAATAGTCATAACGCCGTTTGCCCAAAGCGTGCGCAGCGTCGCGCTCTCCGTCCGGAATCGGCTCCGTTCGCGTCAGCCAGTACAGAATATAATGAGCGAGCGTCTCGAAGGTCATGGCCACGTCGCGCTCGATCGCGGATTGCCGCTCATCGAATGCGTCCAGGCGATGCAGCAGGCGTTGCTCCAGCGTCGATTTCGTCTCGGGATCGAACCAGGCCCGCAGCGCATCTTCAATGATCTGCGCCTTCGTGACACCGGGCCTGTCGGATGCCTCGCACAGCCGGGCGTAGATATTGGTGGGAAGGCGGACGTGGACTCTCGGTTTGGACATGGGCGTCAGAAGTCAGGCAGGAAATCGGGATCAGCGCGGTCGAGCCCGACAGCGCGGCGGATGGTGTCGAGATGCTTGTCGCCGGCCGGATCGGCGGACTCATCGTGTTCGGGCTCCACGACTGAAGCGGGCGTTTCATCCGCTTGCGTCGGTTCAAGGTCCAGTTCGGGCTGAAGCACAAGCTGAACCTCCGGACCTTCAACGCTTGCGCCGGCGCGCGCACGCGGCGCGACCGGCGGTGCAATAACACCCTTCCAGGTGCTCGGCGCTCCGAGAGGGCTTGCCAACGCGACGGATGTTTCCGGAAGCACCCGGCTCGTGAAATTCCTGTCCTTATAGTAGCGGAGCTTTTTGGCGCGCACCGGGGGCGTGCCGGAGGCGAGGACGATCTCATCGTGCGGCGAGAGCTGCATCACCTCCCCTGTCGTGATCAGTGGCCGCTGGGTTTCCTGACGCGACACCATGACGTGGGAAAGCCATGGCGCCAGCCGGTGCCCGGTGAAGTTTCGTTGGGAGCGCAGTTCGGTTGTTGTGCCGATCGCATCGGAAATCCTCCGGGCGGTCCTCTCATCATTCGTGGCGAAGGCAATCCTGATGTGGCAATTGTCCAGAATGGAGTTGTTCGGGCCGTAGGCTTTTTCAATCTGGTTCAGCGATTGCGTGATCAGATAGCTTCTGAGGCCATAGCCCGCCATGAAGGCCAGCGCGGACTCAAAAAAATCGAGCCTGCCCAACGCCGGAAACTCATCGAGCATCAGGAGAAGCTGCCGGCGCTTCCGACCGGAGGCTTGCGGCAATTCCTCGGTGAGCCGCCGACCGACCTGATTGAGTATGAGACGCATCAGGGATTTGGTCCTGGACAGGTCTGACGGGGGCACGACCAGAAAGAGCGACACTGGCCGTTCAGCTTCCACAAGATCTTCAATCCGCCAATCCGAGCGGCTGGTGACTTCCGCGATGACGGGATCTCTGTAGAGCGCCAGAAAACTCATCGCCGTCGAGAGGACGCCGCTGCGTTCGTTCTCGCTCTTGTTCATCAGCTCCCGCGCCGACTGCGCCACGACGGGATGAACGCCCTCTGCCCCGAGGTGCCGTGTCTGCATCATCGCCCGAAGCGTTGCCGAAAATGGCCGCTTTGGATCGGAGAGGAAGGTTGCGCACCCTGATAGTGTCTTATCCTGCTCCGCGTAGAGCACATGCAGGATGACACCAACAAGAAGGGCGTGCCCTGTCTTTTCCCAATGGCTCCTACGCTCCAACGAACCTTCGGGATCGACAAGGATGTCCGCGATATTCTGAACGTCCCTCACCTCATGCTCGCCCTTGCGCACCGCCATCAGCGGATTGTAACGCGGGGAGCGGCGGTCGGTCGGATCGAACCGGATGCAGGTCGAAAAGGTCGAGCGCCAGCCGGAGGTGATCGACCAGTTTTCACCCTTGATGTCGTGGACCAGTACGCTATCCGTCCATGAGAGTAGCGTCGGCACCACCAGTCCAACGCCTTTGCCGCTTCTCGTCGGCGCGAATGCCATTACATGCTCCGGCCCTGCATGGCGCAGATAGTGGTTCTTCCAGCGACCGACGAACACGCCGTCATTGCCGATCAGGCGGCCATGTTTCAGGTCGCGGTATTTGGCCCAGCGCGCGGAACCGTAGGTCGTGACGTTTCGCTCATGCCGGCTGCGAAGAAGGGAGCCGATGACAGCCGCGATGATACCCAGGACAGATCCACCGAGCGTGATTGCGCCGCCGCGCGCAAACACATCGGGCGCGTAAGCGTCGTACGCATACCACCACTGATATAACCGCCACGGCTTGTAGACCGGCCGCTCGCCCACCACGAACCAGGGCGCTCCGAGCGCAGGCTGATTGCCGAGGGCCTGCGCCGTTATCTGCGTTGCGAGCCAGTGCGCAAAGAAGACGATGGCCAAGACGATCAGTATCTGACCGATGAGAATGCGCGTGCCGGTCATCGATAGTCCTGCGGGCAAGGTAAAGAGCAGCGGGCAGGATCGGGGTACGGACAAATCAAGGCTAGTTGGAAGTCCTGCAAAAAACAGCAACGCAGTGCAAAGTCACGCGGCACTCGAAAACAGACGTTGCCGCTTCCTCACACGGCTAGAACGGAGGCACCTGCCGTCCCGAAAAGCGGATCAACCAAATCTCCGCTGGGCGCGCAGCCTTTAGTAGCCCATTACATTCGGATCAGCATGGCTGTAAGATAGAATTATTGTGGGAGGTCGGATGTCTGGTCGCGCATTGAGAGCGGCATTGATGCTCGGTGCTTTCGCCATCGCGTTGGCGACTGGCGTCACGTTCCTTGCGCATCATCGGGGCATCCTGGCATCCTCATCTTCAATCAGGTTCCCTCAAGCGTATTCGAATGATCTCTTGGCCGAGCGCAAACGTTCTCTGGAGACACGGCGCACCGTGCAGACGCACGTCCTTCAGGCAGTTCTTGGACTAACAGAAGACCATTGGAAGGCGGCTGTCAGACAATCAGTTAGCGGTGACTACGCGCCGCCGCTAACAGTCGCATTCGACGGGGGCGTCTCAACAGGGTGCGGGGTCATTATCCGCCCCACCGAACCAACGTATTGTGCAACAGATCAACAAATCTATGTTGATCCGACAGCGTTGATGGAAGCATGGCGCGGCACTCTTGCAGACACAGATGCTGTGCCAGCTTTGCTGATGGTACGCGCCACGGCGTTTCATGTATTGAACCAATCAGGGTCTCTCGCCTTCGCAGACGTCGCGCACGCTCCTATGGAGTACAGTTCTTCCACACGCGACCGAGCGGAGTGCCTAACCGGTGTCTGGGGCGCGTACGCTACAGAAATTGGAGTGTTCAGCCCAGGTGAGTTCATGGCCACCGTGGCTGCCTACAACGAGCGCGCCAACTCAATGGATGGTTCAGCTCAGACAAATCATCTTAGCTTTGAGCGAGGCTTTGCAAACCTAGATATCCGAGCCTGCATGATTCTCATGCCCTAGTCGGGGTGGAGCGACCGCGCCACTCTCAGGCCGATAATCCTCATTCTCACTCTCTGGTCGAAACCGTACCGGAACGCCGCTCGAAGGTCACGAGCTTGAAAGTCCCAGGCGCCGCCGCGGACAACGCGCTCGCATGGATTTTCAGCATCCGCCAGTTGTGTGGCGTAATTTCGGAAGCAATCTTGTGTCCACTCAAAAACGTTGCCGTGCATATCGTAAACACCGAAGGCGTTTGAACGAAATGAGCCAGTAGGGAGGGGGCCTTCCAGTTCGCATCCTGCAAACGAAGCACCATTCGCCGCCCGAAAGTCGCACGATGGATCGTCGTCGCCCCAACTAAATCGTGTGCGCACGTCGTGCTCGGGACTGGCGCGTGCGACATATTCCCATTCGGGTTCGTTCAAGAGTCGGTAGCTCTCACCGGTCATCTGCGAGAGCCAATCTGCGTAGTCGCGCGCATCTTCCCATGACACGAGCGAAACAGGGGCACGGCCGTCGCTTTGAAGGGTCGAATTCGTCGCACAAGCGCCTGCGCTAACACAGCTACGCCACTCGTCTACTGTAATCTCTCGTTCCGAGACCGCAAAACTCGCGACCTCCACGGAATGCAGCGGCATCTCATCTGGTCGGGCATCTCTGTCGCCCTGCTCCGAACCCATGAGGAATACTCCCCTTGGGATGACCACCATAACGGGGCAGCCAGCTGAACCGCGCTGGCAATCCTGGAACGTCGTTCCGGGAGTTGCTGAGAGTAGCGTGCCACTGGGTACGACATACGGCCGGTATTTGGTCCAACTGGCCCACAACGGCTCTAGAGTGTCGCGCTGCGTGTAGGCGTAACCGACCCCCAACACCATCAGCGCCAAGATGCCCGCCAGCACCTGCATGCGCAGCCGGCCGGCAGCTGCGCGCCGCTCAGCCCGGCGGCAGGCGGTGAGATAAGCGCGGATGTCGTCATCGACCGCTACCGCGAAATCGCTGCGCGCTGCAATCTTTTGGGCATCCTTGAGCCGCTCGCTGCGATGCAGAAGCCAACTCCCCTCGTCAGGCCTTTGGCGCGATTTTTTCTCAGAGTATTCCGCTTCGTAGCAACGCGCTCTCCAGTCACGCGCCGCGGCGCGCACCCCGTCGAGCGTCACCAGTGCGCTGCGCTCCTCAGCAATCCAGCCAGCCAGCGCCGGCCACTGGCGCAGAATGGCTTCATGAGCCACCTCGATCTTTCCTTCGTCACTGACCAGCAGACGCTGCGTGATGAATTGATCGGCCAGAGCGTGCGTGTCTGCAGGGAGATCAGCGCGCCGTGCCACGCGGCGTTTCACGCCATCCTGATCCACCTGCACCAGCGCCGGTACGAACAGACGCCGCGCCAGGGCGAGTTTATCCTTGCTAGGTTGCGCTCCCAGCACCGCGTTCACCGCCGATTGGATCGCACCCTCAATACCGTTGAGCTTGTCCTTGTCGCGATAGTCCGCGAGTGAAAGCTTGCCGTCCTGACCATTTTGTGTCTGCAAACGCTCCAGCGTGAACGCCAGCAAGGGTAACGCATCGGCGGCGGAGAGATCAGCCAGCAATTGCTGCGTCAGCGCGGGCTCAATTGTAAGCGGCGGCGTCGCCAAGCGGGCCGGAGCTTCGATGATCTGCTGGAATGAGCCCGCAGAAATGGGCGGCAAGGTCAAAATCGCCTGGCTGTCGGGGAGCCAGCCTTTCTGCAGGCCCTCATAGGAGTCGGTACGGATGGTCGCGACGATCAGCGCATTGCCGTCTTGGGCGATAGCACCGGCGACCATGTCGCGGAACGTAGCGCGCTCAGTGTTCTCCGCGTCGAACAATTCCTCCGCCTGATCTATCGGAAGAATGATGGTCGGCGGCTTGGCGGCATAGGTTTCCCGCGCCGCTTCGGCATTGCGCGTCAGCCGTTCCATCACGGGCTTGCGCAGATCAGCTAAGGCTTGGGCCAAATCAGCCGCGCCGTTCAGTGTTGTGCTACGCCCCAGCGCCGCCGACACACTCGCGTTCAAGCCTTGAGCGCCGCTCAGCGCCGCCCGCTCTGGTCGCGCGATGGGCAGCACTAAAAAGTTTTCTTCATCGCGTTTCAAGCGCGCGATGAGACCTGCGCGCAGAAACGACGACTTTCCCGCGCCTGAGGCGCCGAGGATGACCAGAATTCGTTGCGGCGCGCCGTCGCGCAGCCGGCGCAATTCGTCGAGGCCGCGCGTAATATGCGCGTCACGGCCGAAGAAGATCGCGGAATCCTGCACGTCGAGCGCTTGCAGGCCGCGATAGACGGATCGGTTGGGTTCGTTCGGCGGTGGCCAATCGAAGCTCTTGGGATCAAGCCCGGCGCGTTTGAGGCCGATCGCCAGCGATTGAAAACCTTCGGTTTCCTTTTCCGGCATCGAAATGTCGGCAAGCTGGAATTTGGCCTTCAGCTCAAACGGCAGATCGTCGAACGAGGTCGGCGCGATCAAGACGGGGAAGATGCGCTTGCTGAGCTGATCGGCGACTAGAAACTCGGTCTGGCACCAGCGCGACGCCACCCAATTCGGAGAAACCAGCACGACAACGGCAGCGCAATTCTCGCCGGCGCGTTTCAGTTCTTCTTGCCACCGCTGACCTGGCGCAAGTCCATGGGCTGGGTCTAGGTCAAGAAACACCTCGCCCCACCCGTTCGATCTGAGCCAATCACGGACCTTGATCGCCTGATCATTGTCCTGGCTCGAATGGCTGATGAATAGAACGCCCATACGCTCCCCCCCCCCGCGGACGCTACGTGCAGATAAGCACAGGCTGCCGGTGACGGGAAGCACGGACGCGTAGCGCAGCGGCCTGAAGTGCGCTCAATCCTGCCGTTCAAACCAAACTCGCGACCGACATTTCAGGGCCAATCGCCGCCCGAGGGACAATTATTGAGCAGTGGCTTTGCCCCTTCCCGATTATGCCGGAAATAGTAGGCCTGCGGCAGATTCACTTGGACCGCACAATGCTATCGTGCAGCGCCACTCGGCTGCCCGATGTTATCGTACGGTCGCTGAAGCCAAGGCGCTTCCGATAGAGCCGCATATCAATTTATTCCGCGTGCGTGCGTTCTTCCGATCGTCCAGCCAATCCCTCGCGTGGTCCGCTCGATCGCCATCTCGCGCCCGATCTGCCGTCCGAGATTGTCGCGCCAGGGCACCAAGGCGAAGGCTCTCTCATTGCCGACAATCGCCATGCGGCCCTGGGCCAGATCAAGAATCCCTTCGAGTTTGCCCTCAAACCGCTCACCCATTTCGAGCTGAGCGACCGCCCTCCCCGTCCGCGCCATATGGGCGTTGAGAGCGCGCTGCAACTCCTTTTGCCGGAGTGCCGCGCGCTGCGCATCGGTGAGCACTTTTTCTTCCTGAGCGATCACCCCCTCCGCCCGCAGAAATGCCGTGCGCGCCGCGCGCATGCCCGTCAGCCTGTCGCCCGCCGCCTGGGTGCCGTCGAGCCAAGTGTCCGCGTGCGCCACCTGCTGCTGATCCAGCGGCATCCATGAGAGCGTTTTCACCCTCAGCCCGCCGCCGCGCTGCGCTTCGTGGGCGATGACCTGTTCGAGATAGTTTTCCGGCACCTGCCAGGTGCCATCCCGCAGCCGCTCCACGATACCCACGCGGCGCAACGCTTCGAGGCGGCGTTTGTGCGCGAGCCTGTATTCCGCCGTCGAGCCCGGATCGATTTCGGCGTGCATGGCTTCGGACCACACGCCGCCGGTGCGCTCCGCGATTCCGGCAATCGTCCGATCGGAACGCTTCGGCGTTGCCTCGCCCTTGCGCACCTCGACTACAGCGCCCATTCGAGGTGCATTCGCCGGGTCCACCGCTGCGGACGGCACATGCCATATCCGGCCGTCAAAATCCTCCACCAGCAGGAAGCGCGTATCGCGCAGCTCGTCCTCGGGTCCGTAATTCGCAACGGTGCCTGTGATCGGCGGTGCGCCGGGCGCCAGCGACTCCGCGAGCAGAACATTTTCCGCTTCCCTGCCCCGTATGTGGGCGATCGAGCGCACGATGTCGCCGCGCCGCGCCATCGCCTTCAAGCTTTCCGTCCAGCCGGCGCGCATGGTCCAGGTGTCGGGGCCGGTTTTCCGGGCAAGGTGCAGCAGCTCCAGATGCCGGAGCCGCGCGAGCTTCAGATGGCGTTCAAACCGGGCGACCTCCGACCGGGCGGGATCTATGCGCACCACGCCATCGACCGCGCTCCGCTCAAGCGCCCGGTCGATGGCGGTCATGCGGTCCTGATCTACTTCGCGCTGGCGGGACGCCATGATTTCGAGATCGCGGCGCGGGCCAAGGCGCGCAGTGACAATATCCTCCGCCGCCTCCCGGATGCCCCGCGTCAGATAGTCCTTTGCGATGACGACATCCTTCATCCGCAGGTCGCGCCCGCGAATGACGATATGCGTGTGCGGATGGCCGGTGTTGTAGTGGTCCACGGCCACCCAATCGAGCCGCCGCCCAAGATCGCGTTCCATCTGCTCCATCAGCTCGCGCACCATCGGCTTCAGGTCGCCCAGCGCCATGCCGTCCTCGGCCGACACGATAAGGCGGAACTGATGCGGATCATTCTCGCTGCGTTCGAGAATGTCCTGGCGGCTGATCCCCTCGCTGTCCCGGTCGTACATCTCCCCGCCTTTGCCGTTGCGATCAACGCCGTCGCGCTGGATGTAGCGCAGATGTTCACCGAAGACTCGGACGCCCGATTTGCCGGGCTTTGCGATATGGACCTTCACAATGACACGGCGCATCCGGTGACGCTGAAGATGATGGGTCGCTCTGGCTTTTGTCGTCGCCGCTCCGCCCTTGCCATAGCGCGCGCCGGTGAAGGCCGATGCCTTTCCGCCTCTTCCCTGACGCGCCACAGCGCGTCTAAGCTGCGTGCTCGCGCGCCGGCCGCCCGCTTTTCCCTTGTCGCCGATGCGGCCAAGGTGCGGTGTGACGTCATCATCGTCGCTCATGATGCTGGCGCCAGGTGATTGCGTTTGATTTCAAGGCATTCGCGGAATCGCGAGCGCCACATAGCTGTGCAAAGGGCGCTCGAAAAAAGATGTGCAGACAAGGCACTACGCGAAGCGTGGTGCCGCAGCTTTAATCTTGCCCTGCCGGGTCCGCCTGCCTGTGCCTTGCAAATCCTTGCCGCCGACTGCATCGCTCTGCAATCCTTCAACGATCTGTACGGAAACGCGCGCGCGCTGCGCCGTCCAGCGCGTTGGTCCGCGCCAGGATGAAGCGCCCTCGATCGGGCGCGCGCATGTGCGCACCGGCGCGATGAAGCAGGGCACCACGGAGCTTCGCGGAAACCGCCACGCGTGTCATGCGCGGCGTCCGATCACGACGAATGCCGGCCGCGCATAGGCTATTGCAAGCGCCGTTTCGGTGCGCAGGATCGCACGGCCAATGGCTTCGGGGATTTGCGGGAGAACGGCGTCGCCGAAGGCTTCGACGATCAGGCTGGCAGCAGAAGTCCCTTTGCGACTGCCGAGCGCAATGCGCGTGCCAGCCAGCCAGGGGGAAAGCCCATCATCCAGCCATAGGTGATGGGCAAGGCCGCCGTTCCAGTCAGCCCATGGCTCCTGAGCATCGCCGCCAATGCTCTCGCTCCCGCCCATTTGTCCGGCGCCCGATCCGTCATCGCGCCGTCCATCACCGCGTCCATGGTCGGGGATTTCCGCCGGTCGTAGGCCGGGCTCCATCCGTCCATGCGGCTGTCGCGCTTCGTCGGTGTCGGCAGGATTTCCGCCGCATGACGCAGCAGGTTCGGCGTGTCGATCTGCGCCTTCGCGCCGTTTGTCCTCTTGCCCGTCTCGATCTCCTGACGACGCAAACGACGCCCGCCGTTCGGCTTCACCGGCGTCGGCATCATCCCATAGGACGGGTCCAGGCTGTCGAAATGCAGCACTTCGCTTATCGTCGGCGCCCGGTCGAAATCGTCCTGATCGGAAGTCATCCGGCCCTTCACCTTGCGAAGCACGCTTCCCCGCGGTGCCGCATTTGCTGTCGGTGTCCCCATCATGCCCGCATGTCGGCTGGCGTGCCCCTGCAACTGGCTCAACACGTCGCCCCGGCCGCCCCGATCTGCGTCCGATTTTCGCGGCGTGGCGAGGATCATGCGCAGCGGATATGTCGATCCCGCTCCCCCGCCCGTGCCGTCCTTCATCCCGTCCGTCGCCATCGGCGTCGGCAGTTTCCCCGCGCGGAACAGGTCGAACAGGCCCGATTCCTTCATCGCCTTCCGGGTGCCGGATCCGCCTTCCATGCGGATGCCGCCGTGCTGCGATTGTGATACGGGCGTCGACAAGCTGGCCGGGGTCGTAGCCGATGAGCCAGGACCGCTTGCGGACGTGATTGGCGCCGACATCGCCAGCACCCACCACGCACGGTTCGCAGGCGTAGCCGAGCGCTTCCAGCGCATCGAGCAGCCGGTCAGCGCCGCGAGTTCGGAGATTAGCGCTGTTCTCAAAAGCGAACCAGCGAGGGCGGCAATCTCCGACAAGGCGGACGGCTTCGAGGTAGAGGCCCGACCGCTCGCCTTCGATCCCCTTGCCTTTGGTATTGGCGCTGCTGATGTCCTGGCACGGCGGGCTGCCGACGATGATGTCTGGGAGGAAACCGAGATCGGAAACAAGTCGAGCTGCCGTGAGGGCGCACACGTCCTCGTAGAGTCTGACATGGGGATTATTCTCCGCGTAGAGGATGCGACGCCACTCGACGATCTCGCAGGCGGCCACGGTGATGAAGCCCGCACGATGCAGGCCGAGCGACCAACCGCCCGCCGCCGCGCTGAACAGATCGAGCGCGCGCATCGGAGGCGGATTGGCCTGTGCTGCACGCTGGCTTCCGCGTGTCCGCTTGCCCGATGTCTTCGCCGCGCCTGGCATGATCCGCTGCTCCGGTCATCGCTCAAACGTGAAGACGGGAAGGGCGACGCCCTCCACGTCCTGCACGCGCGTTGGGCCGAAATAGCGCCCGTCGAGCGACCGGGGATGCGCGTTCAGAAGGAACAGCTCGTCCTTCTGGAGCGTGTGGCAACCGCTCCATACGGGCATCTCGCGGCCGAATGAGTCGTGCTCTCTGGCCACCGCAACCCATGCGCCGTCGATGGAAATCGCTGCTCCTTCGCGGCAGATTTCAGCGCCGGGAAGCGCGGCGATCCGCTTCAGGAGCGGCCAGCTTCTGCCAATAAAGCCGCGCTCCTGAGCCCAGCGCGCGGCCTCGCTTTCGGCGGAGACGGACACCCATTTTCCCGGCGCGACCGCCTCGCCGCTGAGGCGGTAGAGGCCAATCGGCGCGCTCCCGGTGCGGTTCCAGATCAGCCAGGGCGTCTCACCGATCGCGAGGCCGCAGAGCGCCAGCAACGCGCCGGTGAGCGCGGCGGAAAGCACGCGCACTTTCATTTCGATTTTCCGATGCGCTGGGATGTCGAACGAAATGTGTTTCGCTCCGACCAGGCGATAAGGTCTGCCTTCTTGTAGAAGACGCGCCCGCCGTGTTTTCGATAGACAGGCCCGCGTCCTTCGCAGCGATAATGATCGAGCGTTGAGCGCATCAACTTCAGGATTTTTGCGGCTTCCACGACGCTTACAAGATCGTCGAGATTTCTTGTTTCCTCTTTGCCCGGCTCCGTTGGCGTCTCCGGTTCGTCCGGCTTATTTCTCTGGTCTTTCTTCATTGCGACAAGTCCTGCCTTGATGCGTCTGTTCGCAAAGGCTTGGACAAATCTGCATCCGCCGGAAGCCGGAATATCGCGGCCGCCGATTTTCCAACACCGGCGATAACCATGGCGCGCGTTGTCACGGCGCATCATCGCCGGGCAAGCCAGCCCGCGCGATTGCGTGCGGAGCCGGCTTGCGGCTTGCGCGCGCGTGGGGTGGGCGCTTCAGGTCGTGTGTGAGCCGCCGCCGAGAAGCTGTTCCGCTCCGGCTTCCGCAAGCCGGGTGCGCACATGCTCCCTGAATTGCTTCAAGCCGAGCCGTTGCAGATCGGCGTTGAAATCGTCACGGATCGGATCAAGCGGCGTGCAGGAAATTCCGGCTTCCGAGGCCCGCTGCGCGAGCTTCGCATACGCCTTTGCGCCGGCGGCATCATCGTCGCGCGCGACAATCAGATGACGCAGCGCCGCGGGAAACCGCACAGCGGCAAGGTGCGCCGCCGAAGTCGCGGCAATCATCCCAACGCCGGGCATGATCGTGCGCAGCGAAGCAACCGTCTCGACGCCCTCGCCGAAGATCATTGTCCGCCCTTCCCGGCCGAAGCGGATGCCGTGGCCAAGGACGTGACCAAGCGAGCGGCGCGGCGATGCGACCGGCGCTTTCGATACCGTGCCGGGGTCGAGCCAGGTACGCAGAACCGCGGTGATCGCCCCGGTGTCATCCGTGATGGCGGCGATCATAGCGGGCCATGACGTGCGCACGGATGGCGCGTCTGCACGCCCCGGCCTGTAATAGCAATCGGGGTGATAGCGCAGCGCACTCCAGTTCACCGGCACGCTTATTCCGCGCCTGCGCAGATAGGCTTCCGCCAGCGTCGATTGGATCGGCTGCGAGGCTTTGAACAGCCGCCCCGCCGCTTCCGGCGTACCGCCGGGCGCACGTTCGCGCTTCTGCCTTTGCGATGGCGGCGGAGTGAGCTGAGGCAAGGCAAGGAAGCGGCGGGCTTCCTCAAGCGTATCGCGAAACTGCGCGTGCCCGCAGCGCTTGGCGATCAGGTCGAGCAGGTCGCCATACTCGCCGGATTCGGCGTCCGTCCATTTACCCGCGCCGCCGCCATCGCTCCCGCTGAGGCGTACATACATGCTGCGCCCCGGCGTATTGTGAACGTCCCCCACCATCCAGTAACGCCCTTCGCGCACACCGGCCGGGAGATAGTGGCGGCAGACATCCTCCGCGCGGTCGGCCAGAAGCCGGGTGATCGTTGCAACGTCGCTGTTCATGGTGCGCCTCCTGGGGCGTGCGCGTTACGACACATTTCGGATCGCCGCGCGTGATTGCAAAGGCTTGATGAAAACTGCTCGTTTCGGGGAGCCGGAAAATCAGCGATGCCGGCTTTCCAACACCCGCATTTACTTTCGGCGCCGGCGGCCCGCAGGTCCGGGACCGCGCGAACGCGGCCCCGGATGCACGATCAGGCAACACGCTGCGCCCCGGAAAGCCGCTGCGTGGCGGTCGCGTGATGCTCTGCGCTGAGTTCGCAGCCGAGCCAGTCACGCCCGAGATTGCGGGCAGCAACCAGCGTCGAACCTGAACCGCAGAACGGATCAAGCACCAGCTCACCGGGTTTGCTGAAACATTCGATCAGCGGCATCAGCGCTCTGACCGGCTTCTGCGTCGGATGCAGACGATTGCCTGTGTAGGGAAAATCTATCACATCCGGGATCGGCTTCTCCGGCGGGCACACATCGCCTTTCGCCAGCAAGTAGGCTTGTTCATGCTCGTAGCTCAGAAAGCGTGTGCTGGAAGCGTAGCGCTTGCGGAAAACGATATGGCCGACGATGCGGAAGCCGGCTCCGCGCCACGCCTGCACAAATCGGTCAACGTGCGACCAGCCATAGAAGCTGACACAAAAGCCGCCGGGTTTCAGGACGCGGTGCATCTCCCGAACGGCCGGCACAAGCCAGCGGCCGTTGTCGTCATTCGCAACGGTGCGGCCCTGCCTGTCGCGGAAACGTGCGATGTAAGGCGGATCGGTTAGAATAAAGTCGGCTGAGCCGGCCGGAAGCGCGCGCATCAGGTCTATGCAATCGCCTTGCAGAATGCAGTTGCGAGGTGCGGCGTTCGCGGCGTCGGAAGTAAAGCAGGTCATATCAGTCTCCATCCGCCGCCCGGTGAGTGGATTTCCCCGGCCAATCACCCGCTCGACCTTCAATCTCACGGGCCTGACCCAGGGAGGGGGGTGGGCGGCGAATAGCGACCGCCAGGCCCGCTCAAGGAGGCGCATTGCACCCTTCAGGGCCTAACGAAGTGCCGGACGCGGGGGCTCGTCCCCCGCGTTGCAATGCGCCGGAGCGGGCCTAGAAGGGAGCGCCGGCCACCCCCCGACCGGGGTCTGGCCCCACAAACAAAGTCATCGCCGCAAGGCGATGCCCGCCGGATATGCGCTCCCATCGGAGCGCACACGCGCGCGGCCAAAGCCGCGCGGACAAAGAAATCTGAAAGAGAAAGACGTGTTTGCCGCGCCGATTGTGGGCGCGGGTGACTGGTGATGCGCCTTGGTCGATTCCGGCATGAAGAACGCGCGCGCCGAGGTGAGCTTTATGGCCTGATCGCCCTATTGTTCTCTTTTTGTTCTTGATCTAGAATGAGGGGATGACACGCGCGGACTGGATGACGGTGGAACGCGAATTCAACCGGCGCGACCGGCTGCAGGAGGCCGACTTGAGTTATGGGCGATGGACGCGCTGGGGCCGCGGATCATGCGAGGGCTATGGGCTTGAGATCGGCATGCTGCTGCGTTTCTCGGTTGCCGCCTCGCCGGACCGGACGGTGTGGCGGGCGAGCCTTAACGGCACGGATCTCGGCTCGCATGACAGTTTCGAGGCCGCCATCGCCCGATGCGAGCGGGAAGCGCGCTTTGCGATGCGCGATGCACTGGAGCATTGGGAGATATTCCTGGCGCAGCCGCCGGCGCGCCGGCGTTCGGGGAGAAACAGGAAATGATTTCCGGCGCAGAGAGGTCGGCCAGCGCGCGACCGCCGTAGTCGCGCAGCTTTTCCCGCGCGTCTCGTAATCTGCTGCGTGCGCCGGCCAGCTTCGCTTCGTGTCGGCCATCGCCAGTTTACAAGGCCCTCAGGACGCGGGCCATGGTGTTCAGTGTGTCGACGGACTGTGTCGTATCGACCAGATGCCGGCATTTCGACCGGGCGCGATCGAGCTGGGTGGTTTTGGAGCCCTCTTTCCCGTCATTCCGGCGATAGAGGTCATCAATCGGCACACTCAGCGTTTTTGCGATGGCGGCAAGCATACCGGCGCTCAGCCGGTTCGCGCCGGTTTCGTATTTCTGAAGCTGCTGATGGCTGATCCTCAACGTGACTGCGAGTTCAGCCAGCGGCACACCGAGCTGTATTCTCAATGCGCGCACATTGGCTCCGACCAGCCGGTCAATATCGGTCGGCGATCGTTTGTTCGTGCCGCGAGCGTCGCCCATTCAGTCTCCTCAATCTGGCCGCCGCTCTGGCCGCCGATGCGATCCGGATTGATAAGAGGCGAGACAGCTGGCTCAGTCAGAGCACGCCACGGCGTCACGCCCATTCTCAAACAACGCTACCGGATTGCCGCCAATTTATTTCATATGGCGCATATGGGTCAATCTAAGAGCGCATGCCGTCCGGTTTGATGCCGGGCGCGTTCATCGGCGCCGATCGCTGCCGGGAAAGCACTATTTGGCGAGGTATTTCTCGCGCTTGTGGCCTTTGGCCTCAAGCTTCTTCAGCCAGGCGGGCGTCGGGCCGCGCCCGCCATAGGTTTCGCCATTGGGGCCGATATATTTCGGCTTGAGCTTCACGCCGGCATCGGCGCGTTTCCGGCGCGCGGGTTTTGCCGGCCTAACAATATCGTCGAGGCTGAGGCCCAGCGCCTTTGCCTCCTTGCGCATCTTCGCCAGGAATTCCGCTTTCGCCTCGTCGCGCTTTGCCGCGAGGCGCTGTTCGGCGCGTTTGATCAGCGTCTGCAATTCCGCAGCAGAGAGATGGTCGATTTTCGGAAGAGATCTGCGCGCCATTTCAAATCTGCCCTTATGATTGCTGCGTGTATGACCGCCGCGATTAAGAACAAGGTACACCCGCGTCAATCGAACTCGCCTCATACTGGTGTTACAGTGCAGCGCATGATGCGGATCGCTTTCGGCGATGATCGACACGCAGAGCGGCGCAGCTCATCCGCGATTTGCGGCCCGCACGGAGAAGAGATCTCTCGATGATGCGCACAATACATCCGCGTTACTCGCCCACAGGTCAGCCTGCGGAATGTCGCAATTTTTAGTTGTTCCTGCCCGGAACAGTTCTAGTCTGATATCGCTATCTGACTGCCACTTCAGTGCGTGAAGACACGCCTGACCGGACGAACAGATACGCGGCGTCGCCGCTGTGTCGTTCTGCCCTGGTGTGCGCATTCCGGCAGTCACACCGCATCATCTCAGGCCAGAGCCCACTGCGGAGGCTTTGGAGCGAAGGCGCCCTGCGCCGCGCCGTGTCCGGCGTCCAGCAAGCCATTGCCTGGCTGCCGGCGCGGCATCTTCGGGGGACCGGGAGAGTGAACGCGCAAGGCCATGAGCCGCGGCCGATCGGACCCCGATCGCGCAAGCGAGAGCCCGGTCCGAATCCGCGCGCGAGCGCGGACAGCGAATGGCGCATCTGTGTTCGCAGCGGGATCGCGCGCGTAAAGGCGGGACAGCCGCAAGACGCCCTTCCCCTGCTCCGGCGCGCCAGCGTGCTGCGCGCCGACCACATCCCCACTCTTCAGGCGCTCGCGTCTGCCCTGTTGCGCGCCGGAGAGGCGGAGGCGGCGCTGAATACATTCGACCGTGCGCTGACGCTCGCACCGGGACAAGCGGACACGCTGCATGGGCGTGGGCTGGCCTTGCTGAAGCTTCAGGACCGATCCGGCGCGCTCATCGCATTCCGCGCCGCTGCCGCTTCCGATCCCAATGCGTGGAAATCCTGGGGCTCGATCGCCGACATCACGCCGCACGAGGGGGAACGCCTCGACGCAATCCACCGCACCGCGGATACGCTCGAAGCGCATTGCCGCGAAAGAGACGCCGCCCCCGCGCTCTACACCGAATGTGTCACCGCGCTCCTCGACGCGCACCGGCCGGAAGATGCGGTCGCCTTCACCTGCGAGATGCAGCCGCGCTTTTGCGACGAGGCGACGGCCTATGACGCGCTCGGCCGCGCACATTATTATATGGGCGCGTATCGCGCGGCGTTCGAACACAAGGCAAGGGCGCTCGCCCTGTCCCCTGCCCCGACTGCGCAGGCCCCCCTTGCGTTCTCGCCCGGCGCCGCGACCGATGCGCTGCGCGAGATCGGCCGGATTCTCACATCGCACGCCATCTCCTTCTTCCTTGCGGCCGGTACGCTGCTCGGCTTTTATCGCGAGGGCGGCCCACTGCCACACGACCGGGATGTCGACATCGGCGTCATGCGCACTTCAGATGGCGGGCCTGACATTGCCGGGATATTCCGCACGCATCCGGATCTCATTCTTAAGCGACGTGCGCGCCCAGGCGACCGATACTTTGCCCTCATGCACAAAGGCATCGGCATCGACATCTTCGTGCATGATAAAATTGACGATCACTTGGTCTGCGGCGTGAGCGACCTCAACGGCGACATCCAATGGCGGTTCACCCCCTTTGAGATCGCAGAGGCACGTTTCAACGGCGAAGTATGGGCAATCCCGGATACAACGGAGCGCTATCTTGCGGAGAGTTATGGTCCGGACTGGCGCCGGCCCGACACGGGCTTTGCGTCAGCGATCAGTTCGCCCGCCCTCTACATGGTAGATTCGTATGTGCGCGCGTTTTACAGCAGCGCACGCGCGAAGAATGCACTCGCCTCCGGCGACCGGATGAAAGCAGAAGCGCTGATCCGACAATCGCCGATCCCGTTATTCCTGAATGCACCGAAAGGCGCATTGACGTCGTCATCAAAGCGCGACAACGGCGCAGACAGTAACGCGCTTTCTCTGCCGGACGGTTGACGCAGCGGCTCGAAGCCCCTTGCGCGATTGATCCGTTACCAAAGTTTTTCACCGATACAGATTCATCGGATGCGACCGCTCAACCCCATATACCTCATTGTTTTTTCTATCATTTTTAATTTCTCTCTCGTTGACGCCCCCGACTCAAGCGCGCACGCTTCGATGGCCGATTGGCCAGCGGCACCACCCCCAGAAGCAAAGGACACAGAGATGAAAACCGAAAAGACCGATCGTCACGAAGTTGACGAGTTCGAACCAATCGCACTTGGGTCAGTCTCAGAAGAGACAAAGGGCGGACCCGATAAGGGTGAAGAGAGCCTAATCCACCCGGATACAAGGGTTGAGTAATCGCTTGCGAGGGTGCCTAGGGCACCCTCGTTTTTTGTCTCTAGATACGATGCAAGACCGATCGAAGCTCGCATCCAATTCATAGAGCACATTGTTGATTGCCGTTGAGAATTGACCCTGGGAGGGCAGAAATTTCCACTGAGAAGTGACCCATGTTTGAACCGGTCCCGAGCTTTGGCGAGCGGGGGACC
>NZ_NCJT01000169.1 GCF_002282565.1 Hyphomonas sp. 34-62-18 | reverse complement strand
CTGGAAGCAGGGCTTTGAAAGCGAGGCGGCCCGCCTTGGCGTGCCCGTTTCCTATCTGACCAGCGGAGACATTCTCGTGCCCTATCAATCGGGCACGGAACTTCTGACGCTGCTCAAGGCAAAGATTGCTGCCTGAAGGCAGTTTGGCCACAAGTGTTAGCAGGATATTATTGTGCTGCTGTGGCGCATGGGACACAGGGGTTTGAGCTTGCGCGCCTAACACCTTGAGAACACGGCAACTCATCCTTTCTTAAATTGGTCCGTTAACAAACATTACGTTTTGGCGAGGCGGCGGCATGGTTAGAACCTTGTTAAGCCTCCGGCCAGACCCTCATCGTGGGCTGAAGAACAGAAACTTTCGCAGGCGAGAGGTTCGCGATGAACAGGAAAACTGTGCGCTGGGGCACGGATACGGGCTTTGAGAAAAAGGTGAAGGCCTTCGAAGACCGGAATGAACTTTCCGCTCACGGATTGAGAGGAAAGCGGGCCAAGGGTGACCTCGGCCTCAGCCGTGGCATCACCCGCAAGGAGGCCCGGCGCGACGCGACTGACGCGATCCCCGTATCCGAAGCGATTACACAGGACCAGTGGAGCGAGCGCGAACAGCTGATCGCCGAGCGCGCCGAAGAGGTGCGCCGGGGCTTGACCACATGGATGTCGTCCACTGCCGCCAGCGTGCGCAACTATATCCAGGATCAGACGCCTTCGGACATTCACCCTGACCAGCTGCGCGAAGCGATCAAAGCGGAAGAGCATGAGTTCCGTCACTATGAGGTGGACGATACGGAGGATGCAAAGTCCAGCCATTCTGCCGCGATCATCGAGTTGCAAAGCTTCCGCGAGCGGCATGGAGACCAGATCGGGCAGCGCACGCCTGACATCAAGAAGAATGTGGAGCAGGCTATCGCCATTCTGATGTTCGTTATGCTGGTGGAAGGCGCGTTCAACGCGCTGCTGTTCAAAGATGCGCAGTCTTCCGGGCTGCTCGGCGGGCTGATGATTGCCTTTGGCGTATCGGCCGTGAACGTACTTTTCGGCGTGGTGGCGGGCTTCTTCGGGTTGCGGTATCTCAATCATCCAGCGCTGCCGGCCAAGATTGCCGGGGGCACCATAGCCGGCATCTGCATCCTGCTTGGCATCTTCCTCAACTTCTTCGTGGCGCACTACCGGGACGCCGTGGAACACGCGCTGGCGGCAGCCGAGGCGGCCGGCAGGCTGGCGGAATTCTCCATGTTTGAGATCCCGCCGGGCGCCGTGATCCGCGAGATGTTCCCGAATATCTTCAGTCTCGACAGCTTTGTGGCGCTGGCGCTTCTGATCCTTGGGCTGACGGTCTTTTCCATTGCCGTCTATGAAGGGTATGACCGGATCTCCGACAAGTATCCCGGCTATGGCCGCGTGTGGCGCAAGGAGCGGAAGGCGTATGAGCGCCGTCAACAGTTGCGGGAGGATTTGCGAAACGATCTTTCCGACTATTTCTCCGCCAGCCGTCTCTGGTTTGAAACCCAGCTTTCCCGCCATAGCCAGGCTAAGCGCGAGATAGAAAAGGCAATGAACGTGATCGAGGCGCGGCGGGATTTGGCCGTGGCCGTGGCGGCGAAGGCGGCCGATCAGGAGCGGGGCCTCAAGGTGGCTTACCGCCAGGCCCACCGGCGCCAGCGTAACCAGCTGCGCGACAAGCTCGGCGAGCAGGCGGCTTGCCCGGCCTATTTCGACGAGATCCTGACCCCGCAGCTGCCGCCCTTCGATTTCAGCAAGGAGCGCGCGCAGGCGAATGCCGCCATCAAGACGATCGAGCAGAACATCACTGCGCTGAACCTGACCCGCGAATGGCTGGAAACGCATATCCAGCATGTGCAGCAGGGCCTGTCTTCGGTGGAGAAGAAGGTGGTGGAAGAGATTGCCAGGGTGCGCGACGCCAAGGGCGGCGACGCCAAGAAGGCTGGCTGAGGAGGCCGCAATGCCAAGACGGAAGGAAAGAGGCCCCTGGTTCTGGCGCGGCGCGATCGTGCTGATGCTGACATCCGTATTCGGATTGTTTGCCGCAGCAGCGATGAACCAGCCACCGGCCACCGACAGCGAAACCAATTGCCGGATGGACCGGCAGGACCCTTCCCATACAATTGTTCTGGTGGACCAGTCTGACCCGTTCAACGAAACAGACCTCGCCTGGGTGCGCGCGCTGCTGGAGGACGAGGCGCGGGCGCTGCCGAAATATGGCCGGCTGACGCTGAGCGTTCCCAATGCGGCTTCGCCCTACGATCCGGTCACGGTCTGGTCAGGCTGCTCGCCAGGCAGTGCGGCAGGCGCCAATCCGATCTTCCAGAACCCGAAGATGATCGAGCAGGCCTGGCAGGCAAAATTCCACAAGCCGCTGATGACACGCGCCGATGAGGTGCTGGTCGATACGGTGGCGCCGAGTTCGCCGCTGATGGAGGCAATGTTCACGATTGGCGACCGGCCGGATTTCCAGCCGGGCGTTCCGGCGCGGCGCCTGATCCTGGTGTCAGACCTGATGCAGCACTCGAAAGACTTCTCGATGTACAAGACCGGCACCGAATGGGAGGCGTTCGAAGGCTCGCCCCTGATGGATCTGCGGCCCGGCCTGGAAGGTGTCAGCGTGGTGGCCCGGGTGGTGCCGCGCCAGGAATACGCCCTGCCGCTCGGTGAGGTGAAGGCCTTCTGGCAACGCTGGTTCAAGGATACCGGGGCGGAGTATGGCTCGGTAACGTGAGGGGTTTCAGGCGGCAGAACCCATGGCGACCCCGGCAGGACTTGAACCTGCGACCATTCGCTTAGAAGGCGAGTGCTCTATCCAGCTGAGCTACGGGGCCGTGATTCGTGGGCGAAGTTGTCCGCATAGGATTTCACCAGACGCTTGCGCTCGCGCGGCTCGGTGACGGTGAAGTTCAGGCCTTCGCGCTCGGCATAGGCGATGGCCTGTTCGCGGGTGTCGAAATGGAGGCGGACCTGGCTCGACGTGTCGTCGATGCTGGTCCAGCCCATCAACGGGTCAGGTCTGCGGTGGGCGCCGGTGTTCACGAATTCCAGCACCCATTCTTTCGTGTTGCCACGGCCGGACTGCATGGCGCTTTTCGCCGGCTTATAGATCCGCGCTTCCATTCCAGAGCCTCCTGGGCACCCAAAAAAGACTGGTCGGAGCGATAGGATTCGAACCTACGACCCTCTGGTCCCAAACCAGATTCGTCTTTGGCGCGGCCCCATCACAAGACCCCTATAAATACAGAGCATTAAGTGGCTTGGAAGGCCGCCGCTTGCTAACCCCTCACACGCCAAGCCACCTATGGGCCACCGTCTGAGTTGTAGTGTAGCTGGGATAACGAGGCTCCTGTCATCGTGCAACCGATATGATGACAAACCCAGTTCACAATTGTCTCAGCCTCGCCCCGGCCTCCCGGCTGGAAAGTTCGGTGTTGAACCACGGCCCAAAGCAATGAATTTGGATGAACCCGCGATGTAGTGGCCCGCGTTATCGCCGCGGCCGTACTCGGAATACGGTTTGAAGTGCCTGGGTATTGGCGCGGCTGGCCTGCAAGGCCTGCTGCATCTCCCTGTAGACTGGCGCTGCACCACTTGGGTCATCGATCGTGAGCAGTACGGCGAAAGGAACGCCTTCAGCAGGGAAAGTCGTTTCAGCCCGGACGAGGCTTGTGACTTCAAGTCGCCACTCCGATGATGCGCCATGGTTCTCATAGGACTTCGCGTACTATTTCACTGGCCACCATTTCAGGCCGTGATCAATCAGGGCCTTTTCCGGAATCGCGAGATTGGCCTTCTTGGGCAGGAACTTCGCGTCTATCTGTGTCGTGAAATGGGCGGATCCATCTTTGGCATTTTCAGCCTGACGCTGCTTCAAGCTCGCCTCAAGATTAACCCGAACAAATTCTGCGCCGAACGCAGGATCCAGCGGCGGCGCATAGACAAGTGTGATGCGGGCGCGGCCTGAACACTTGCCTCCTGCCACAAGACTTTGCGGCCAGGTAAACGGGAATCTGAGGATCACCGGCTTTTTCTCACCGATTTGGAGGCGGCTTTGGAAGAGGAGTGTGATTTCATTGTCCCCGGTCTCCAACATGTCTTGCGCTGAAACCGGTTGACCGAACCCGGCGAATTGGCGCGCAAGGTCCTTGAGACCACGCTTGGTCAATGGATCCGGCATTGCTGCATTATGTATCAACATGGCGCGGAGTGCTTCGGAGGTGAGCCCGCCTGAAGTCGCTGCGTCCAACCCTGCGAGGCTTCGGGCGACCAGTGGGGCAGCAAAACTCGTGCCGATCACCGGGATGGGTACGCCGTCTTGATCGATAGATGTAAGGCCCGTCTTTGCGCCTGGTGTGCTGATCCCTGCGCCACCGTAAGCGGCAAGGTCAGGCTTGATTCCTACTTGCAGTCCTGGTCCCCGCCGCGTGTAGACCGTAGGTGCACCGGTAATATGTCGTTTGTCATCTGTAAGGGGATTCAGTGCGCCCACGGAAATAGAACGCACGCTTTCGGCCGGCTTCAATATTGTGTCTGACGATGTGCGGTTCGCAAAATATTTTATGACGTCATTAGGTTTGGTGGGCCAGGGAGCACGCGCATCCGCATGTTTGAGGTTACCGGCGGAATTGACGAAAACGACGTCATAGGTGTCCGCGATACGATCGAGTTCCGCTGCATAGGTACTATATGTATACCGTTCGACGGGTGCCGTTGCATTGATGGATAGATTAAAGATGCGCACTCCGTGTTTTTCACGAGCCTCCGAGACAGCTTGCTCCACTTCAGACAGGAATTCAGAAAAGCCATTCGGATACTGTGTGAGAAAGTCGCCGTTGGGATACAGCGGAATGTCCACAATTTGGCAGCCGTCGCGCTCGTGTGCGACGTCTGGTCCATTGATCTGCTGGCCCACCGTAATGAGGCCTGCCACCATGGTCCCGTGTAGGGCGTCATAGTCGTCAGTGTCGAGAAAATCGAACCGGTCAACGACCCACTCATCAAGAATTGGCGCAATTCCCGAATCGATCACGCCCACGATAGGATAGCGAGCGTCTTGGGAGGGGAGGGGCAGAGGGATAGGCGCAGTTTTTGTGGTTGCCTTACCTTCCGGAACTGCCATTTCCTCATCAACGAGCTGCAATCTGATCGGTGGCCGGATCGCTCGCACAAGCGGGTGACGCTGCAAAGCGCTAAGGGCGGCTTCATGACGGTCAGCATTTCTGTCGATCAACGTTGGAACGGCGCTGGGGGCAATGTCGGTCCGAACAAGCCCAAGGCGGTTATCAACGATCGCCTCGGCATCACTTTGTGTGAGTTGGAATTCAAGGACAGGCATTCTCGCTAGTCGCATCGAAAGCAATGTTCTTGTGCCAGGGCCTAATGAGACCAGCAATTTTACCAAGGAGCGATAGAGCTCAGTGCGTCCTGTCGCATCGGCCGCGATTTCTTCCGGTTCAAGCGCCTCGAAGAGGTCAATTTGATAGCCCGATACCGTCGAGGGATCGGCAAACATGTCCATGGCGGCTGAAGTTGAAAAGTTGCGTTTCTCTGACGGAGCCACGATCGAGATGGACTCGATTGCCCCAACCTCTGCTCGCCTCACTGTGGGCGCTGGATAAGGGGCTCCATCGCTTTGACGGAATACTGTCCGGACCTCGTCTTCAGCCTCTTCAATGCGAGCTTTCAGTCCACGGAGGTAAATCAGTGGCGCCCTGAAGAACAGTGTTCCAACCGCCTCTGCGCCAACGCAAGGAAACTGATCGGGCTTGAATAGCGCATAGACCGGGCGATATGATTTCGCGAGGGCTTCGGTGCGCATTCGGACCTTAAGGTAGGTGGCAGGTCCAAATGCGCTATTCTCCACTTCTTCAATAATTCGTTGGACATCGGTTGCTAAGCGTTTGCGGTGCGCGATGAACTCCCGGTCCGCATTGGCGAAAAAATCTTTCGGCCTTGGCGGCTGGCCCGGATCAGGCATTGCATGAAAGTCGGTGTCATTCAGAACAATCTGGACCGGATTATTGGGCATGGGTCGCCTCTATTACGTCCTTGTGCAGCATTTTTTGCTTGAGTGCGCTGACCTGGCTTTGCGATGTCCCGGTGGCATGACCGATTTGTTTCTGATCTAGGCCGATATCGGGATCATTTGCGATTAGGCTTACGAAGGCTTTTGGGTCAGTCGCAAGAACCCGGGCTGGGATGTGATCGAGTTGCGGCATACGCCCCAGGACGCTGCTCAGTGAATTGAACAGGTTTGATGGGTCGGGAGCTTTATCGGCCATTGCTATGGTTCGCTTGACTGCCCGGCAAATGCGCTCAAGATCTGCGCCGGATCGTCCCGGCAGGCAGTAAGAGAAAATCCGGACTGTCGAGTCCTCGGCTTCGATCGGTGCAAGAAAGCGTCTGATCAATGCTTCGCGGGCTGCGAATTCCGGTTCGGAAACGTGCAATTGAGTTTCGAAGCGCCGCCAAACAGCCGGATCCAGCAGCCTATCATGGTTGGTGATGGCAATTGTTACCCCGAAATGCCGCCGCCGGTCGAGATTTTGGAGAAGCGTATTCACCACCCGCTTTATCTCTCCCACTTCGTGCGGATCGTCCCGAAGTTTGGCAAGGGCATCGAACTCGTCGAGCAAGAGGACGCAGGCGTAACGATTGGCAAAATCGAACAGGTTCGCGATGTTACGTGCCGTGGTGCCAAGGAAAGACGAGATCAACCCGTCTATTCGGGCTGTGACAAGTGGCAGCCCGAGCTGCTCGGCGATATAGTGCGCTGAGATTGTCTTCCCCGTGCCCGGCGGACCGTAGATCAATAGCGAGCGCGTCGGTTCGACGCCGACTAACATGAGTGCCGAGCTATTGCGCCACTCAGCGAGTAGCCCGTCGATCGTCTCTTGAGCCGCTTGGCCATAAACCGGCTTGGGTGTTCTTTGGCCAGGAAAGTCTATAAGGCACAGCTGGGCTCCGGTTTCCCGGTCTATAGGCGGATGGACTTCCGGGGTTAGCGTCTCCCCTGTAATGAGCACACGCGAGACTTCTACCTGACTAGGGGCCAACTGTTTCACTTCAGTCGAGGCTTTCAGCAGCCGCTCTATTGCGGCCACCTCGTTGTTAGCACCTGCTTTGCTCAGCCGGGCCTCTAGGCGATTCACTTGCTTGCGCACTCCGGCTTCATCTCCGGCCAAGGCGGCTTTGATAATGCTATGTACGACCGCGAAATGCTCCATATCGACTATCCTTGGGTCCGAATCTGTGAAATCCAATTTCAAAATAACTTATTCGCTAGAAAATATCAATAAACAGTTATTAATATCTCGATTTGGTAAGTTTGAATCTGAAAATCTTTCGATTGAACCACTCAGTTCCCGATCTGAGAATTTGCCACGGGGCTGAGGCACTTGAGGCCGAAAGGAAGGAGTTGGCATCGGCGCTGCTCTCTGGGGAGCGCGAGCTGCATACTAGCTTAAGAGCGCCATGCATCTGCAGGCTCGCTCGACCCGGTTTTTGCCGATTGATCAATGAATGGCTGAATGCCCTCGAGATTTTTAGCTGCGCTAGAATATCTTGTTCAAGGCTGAAGCCTGAACCGTATTGGTTACTACAGCCTCTGCGAATTTTTGCCGGATGTAGTCGCCAGGATATCGGGGGCGGCCCGCGCGAATAGAATAGGGTGGCCATTGTCCGCGCGCGCGACGCTTTTCAAGGCCTGCCAGAGACCATCCTGTCAGTTCTGAGCACTGTTTCGGTGTCAGCCAATTTGTCTCGTTGGAAAAATCGGCGTCATGAATCCTGCTTCTCATTCGACATTACTCCCTGTCCGGATGGCGCATCGGCAAGCGTCCCCCCGGTTGACAATTTCCAGTCTAGGCGCCGTCCGGCAGGCACAGTTGAGACCGACGTTTGATGCATTCGCTCCGTGATACCGTGGCAAGGCAGATGGCGCGGCTGCTGCGCTTCACGATTGTTTCGGCCGGTTCCAGACCATGACGCCGGTCCCCGCCTTCTCGTTCTCGAAGAAGGCGGCGCGCATCGGCTGCGCAAAGCTCGGATCATCAAGCTTGACAGCAAGAAACGGCGTGTCGCCATCCTTGGATTCTTCGCGCCAGGCTGCGCCGAGTTCTGCCCCGCCGGCATAGAGCCGGAAGTCGGGCGCGCCCTTCGTCTTGTCCTTGTTAGGGACAAGCTGGGCTTTGACATTGATGGTTAGTGTACGGAGGGTTCCGGTCCAGGTTCCGTCCTTCAGGGTAAATGCGCCGATCTGTGCCATGGGTCAGTCTCCTTTGCTGGCAGGTTTGGGCAGGGCCTTGCGGGCCCGTCTGAACCCGGCGTCTGAGGCCAGGAACTGTCCGTCGTCATGTATTTTGAGACAGAAGGCTGCCTGACTTAAGGAGGGTCTGGCGCATCTGGGTTTGAGTTAAGCAGCGGATTGGGCGTGCTGCAAG
>NZ_NCJT01000168.1 GCF_002282565.1 Hyphomonas sp. 34-62-18 | reverse complement strand
GGCGCAGACGGAAAACACAACCAGCGCCGCCGCCAGCCCGGAGATCGGGTAAAGACCCGGATCAAGGTTCACGAGCTTGTTCAGCAACCAGGCGATGCCAAAGCCCCCGATGATGCCGAACAGGATGCCAAGGCCCATCTGCTGAATGAAGGTCATCATCACTTCAAAGCCGAACAGCGCGTCTGCGCTGGCATCGGCCGCGATGAGTTCGATCAGCAGAATGGTGAGAAAGATCGCCATCGGGTCGTTGGCGCCGGACTCGATCTCCAGCGTGGAGCCGACCTTCTCCCGCAGGCGTATGCCCCCTGCCCTCAGAAGGAAGAACACCGCCGCCGCATCGGTGGACGCCACGATGGAGCCCAGAAGGAATGCCTCAAGCCAGCCCACGCCGAACAAAAAATGGGCAGCCAGCCCGGTGAGCCCCGCCGTCAGCAGCACCCCGAACGTCGCCAGTGTCAGCGCCGGCGCCGCCGCCACCCGGTAGCTGCGCATCGGCGTTTCAAAGCCGCTGTCGAAAAGAATGATCGCGAGTGCCAGCGAGCCGATGAAATATGCGGCAGATCCGCTGTCGAACTGAATGCCCAGAAGCCCGTCTTCACCTGCAAGCAGACCAATCCCGAGAAATACGAGCAGTAAAGGCGCGCCAAAACGCTGAGACACCAGGCTCGTCACAGCGGCGAGGGACACCAGCGCCGCACCAATCAGGATGGCAATATTTACAGACTCGAACAGTGTCCGGACCTCCTCTTCCTCGGCGCGGCGGGCAAAATGGGATTGTTGAATGGCTACGGCGAAGCTAGGGTTTAGGCAGCTAATGCGCTAGAGGCGAAGAGAAATTTCTGCCGCTGAGCGCGCATTTAACGTCTCGCCCGTGCAAAAAGATCACGAAAACGTGAGAACTGCTTAGACGGAATCTTTGACGTCTATCGTTTAAGGAAGCGCTCGGCGGATTAACTGCAAACAGCAGACCGTTGACTTGATTGGTAATGTTCTTCGTCTAGTTCGGAAAATTATGGCAGACAGATTGGCCTCCCGGTACGCGCGCTTGTCCAGCGCGGCGGCGCTCGCACTCATTATTGCGGGCTGTGCCTCTGTGCCTGAACGCCCCGCTGCCGAAGCGCCGCTTGCCACTGGCGAGGCCTTCCGGGCCGGCGTCAACGCAGAGCCCGTCAGCGCCGAGTGGTGGACCGGCTTCAGCGATCCCCTGCTGGCCGAGCTCATCAACACTTCGCTGGAAGCCTCACCTGCCCTGCGGGCAGCCGACTTTTCCGTCACGGAGGCCGAAGCCGCCCTGCGCCTTGCCCTGCTTGGCGCCAGCCCCACTGCCTCAAGCCGCGCCGGCGTGACTGCCGCCCGCCCGACCGGCAGCGCCGCTGACCGGATCAATGTCAACGCTACCGGTACCCTGGCGGCCAGCTGGGAGATTGACGCGTTCGGCCGCATCGCCGCCCTGGTGGAAGCCGCCCGCTTTGACACGGCCGCCGCCCGGGAGCTGCGCCGCGACATCGCCGTGACGCTCGCTTCGGAAACCGCCCTTGCCTACATCAACCTGCGCGGCGCTGAAGCGCGTCTCGAAGTCGGCCGCCGTAACGCGCAGACCCAGCTTGACCCAGCTTGAAGGTCTCGACCTTGTCCGCACCCTCGTTGACAATGGCCGCGCCACGCAACTCGACCTTGAACAGGCCGAAACCCAGTACCGCACAACACTAGCGGCCATCCCCGTTTACGAAGCAGACCGCGAAGCGGCCATCAGCCGGCTGGCCGCGCTGACCGCCATGCCCGCCAGCGCCGCAGACCCGCTCGTCCAGCAACTCACCCCTACAACCGGCGTGATCCCGGTGCTCAGCGCGCCGCTGACCGCCGGCACGCCGGAAGACCTGCTCCGCCGCCGCCCGGACATCCGTGTGGCCGAAGCACAGATCGGCGCGGCTCTGGCACTGGGCGAAGCCGCGCGCGCCGACCTCTTCCCGCGCATCACGCTCAATGCCAACCTGCTTGGCCTCGTCCGCAACACCGGCGCCGCGATCAGCGATGAAAGCATCGGCTTTGATTTCGGCCCTGCCATCAGCTGGGCCGGGCCAGATCTGCGCGGCGTCTACGCCAACATCGATGCCGCCGACGCCCGCACGGGCCGCCTGGTGGCCAATTATCAGTCTACGGTGCTTGATGCCCTCGCCGACGCTGAAACGGCGCTGACAGACCTCGCCGCCGAAAGCCGCCGCACGGCTGATCTTGAGGCTGCTCTTGCCTCTGCCCGCCGCGCCCTCGACCTTGCCCGCCTGAGATATCAGGAGGGGCTCGACAGCTACCTCAATGTCCTCGACGCGCAGCGCTCGCTGCTCGACGCGGAAGACCGCCTTGCGGTCAACCGGGCAGAAACCGCCCGGCGCGCCGTTCGGGCTTATCGTAGCCTGGGTGGTATCTGGACCGACGAAGAACTCGCCGCCTTCCGGGCGGAACTAGGATAACCCGATGCTGAAGCTCATCCGCAAAAACCCGTTCAAGACTGCCGGCGCCGCCCTTGCGGCCATGCTGCTGATTGCGGCTCCCGCCCTCACCCAGCAGCGCGGCGGTGGCCCTGGTGGCCAGGGGGGCGGCCCGCCCCCGGCCAGCGTCTTTGCCGAACCAGTCCGGGAGCAGGTGTTCGCCAATCGCGTGGAAGCCATCGGGACGCTTGAGCCCAATGAGCGGGTCGATCTCACCCTTACCGCGTCTGATCGCGTGACCGCGCTTTATTTCAACGACGGCGACCGGGTGAAGAAGGGCAAGACCCTCCTCTCGCTGGCGCAGCGTGAACAGGTCGCCCTTGTTGAGGCCGCTGAAGCCGATCTTGCGCAGGCCCGTCAGGATCTTGCCCGCATCGAGCCGCTGGCCCAGCAGGGCGCTGTCTCTTCCTCCGAACTGGATATGGCCCGCCGCAATGTCAGCACCGCGTCGGCCCAGCTCCGCGCCGTCCAGTCACGCCAGAACGACCGCGTCCTGGTCGCCCCGTTTGATGGGGTGCTCGGCTTCCGCCGTGTCTCTGTGGGCTCCCTGGTCCGCCCCGGCGATGTCGTCGCCACGCTGATTGATGACAGCGTGATGCGTCTGGAATTTGCCGTGCCGTCCACCTTCATTCGCGTCCTTCGCCCTGGCCTCGAAATCGAAGCCTCCACGAGCGACCTGCCTGGCCAGGTCTTTACCGGGACCGTCGACTCCATAGACAACGCAATTGACCCGGTGACCCGGTCCGTCCGTGTCCGTGCAAACGTGCCGAACCCATCAGGTGTCCTGCTGTCGGGCATGTATATGACGGTCGCTCTGCAGACCGAGCCGCGCCGCGCCCTTTCGGTTCCGGAAGTTGCGCTTCAGCCGCGCGGCCCGGAGACATTTGTCTGGATCGCAGATGCCAGCGGCGCTCAGACCGTGGCCCGCCGCGTGAAGATCGAGCCCGGCATCCGCCTTGATGGCCGCGTGGAGGTCGTCTCCGGTCTCACCGCCGGTCAGATGGTGATCACGGAAGGGGCCCTGCGCGTGCGTGAAGGCGCGCCCGTTGTGATCCTTGATGAGAAGGTGCTCCAGCCCGGCCCCGCCGCTCGCAGCGGCGCCGTGGGCAGCCCAGCCGTAAACCTGGACTAAGCCGATGCTTCTTTCCGACACATCAGTAAAGCGGCCGGTTTTTGCATCGGTTCTCTCCATTCTCCTGATCGTGTTCGGTCTGGTGGCCTTCTCGCGCCTCCCCCTTCGGGAGTTCCCGGACATTGACCCGCCGGTCGTTTCGATCAGTGTGAATTATCCCGGCGCCTCTGCTTCGGTTGTTGAAACCCGTATCACCCAGATCATTGAGGAGCGTATCGCCGGTATCGGCGGGGTCCGCTTCATCAACTCCCGCTCGCGGGATGGTCAGGCCGACATCTCCATCGAATTCAATGTGAACCGCGATATCGACGCGGCCGCCAATGATGTGCGTGACCGTGTCTCGAGCGTTGCCGACCGCCTTCCCCCGGAGGCCGACCCGCCCGAGGTCGAAAAAGCCGATGCCGACGACGACGTCATCCTGTGGCTGAACTTTGCCAGCCAGAATATGACGACCCCAGAGCTGACGGACTATGCCAACCGTTTTCTGGTCGACCGCTTTTCGGCGATTGACGGGGTCGCCCGTATCCAGGTCGGCGGCGCGCGCGACTATGCCATGCGCGTCTGGCTCGACCGCCGCGCCCTGGCAGCCCGTGGCCTGACCGCCGGCGATGTCGAGCGTGCCCTGCGCGCTGAAAACGTCGAGGCCCCCGCCGGTACGCTGGAATCCGGCCCTGTCAGCTATACGCTGCGGATCGACCGTTCCTTCCGGACCGCTGAAGATTTTGCCAACCTCGTGATCGCGCAGGGCGAGGGCTACCTGGTCCGTCTCAAGGATGTGGCGCGGGTCGAACGCGGCACTGTAGACGACCGCACCATGTTCCGCGGCAATGGCGAACCGATGGTCGGCCTCGGCATCGTCAAACAGTCGACGGCCAATACCGTCGATGTCGCCAAGTCCGCCAAAGAGCTGATGAATGAGCTCAACGCCACGCTGCCCGAAGGCATGCAGATCTACCTCTCCTTCGACAGCTCGGTCTTCATCGAAGCCTCGATCCGCGAAGTCTGGACGACGCTGGGCATTGCCGTCGTGCTCGTCACGCTCGTCATTTTCCTGTTCCTCGGCAGCTTCCGCACAACGATCATTCCCGCGGTCACCGTTCCGGTCTCGGTCATCGCCACCTTCATCGTCCTCTATTCGCTCGGCTTTACGCTGAACCTGCTCACCCTGCTGGCACTTGTTCTGGCCATCGGCCTGCTGGTTGATGACGCTATCGTGGTGCTGGAAAACATTCACCGGCGGATGCAGGAAGAAAAAGAATCCCCGCTCGTTGCGTCCTATAACGGCGCCCGCCAGGTCGGTTTCGCGGTCATCGCCACCACGCTCGTCCTGATGGCCGTTTTCATTCCCATCACGCTGATGGAAGGCAATACGGGCCGTCTGTTTACGGAATTTGCCGTCACGATTGCCGCCGCTGTCGGCTTCTCCAGCTTCATTGCGCTCACCTTGTCGCCGATGCTTGCTTCCAAGATCCTGAAGCCGCATTCGGAATCCCGCTCCGGCCCGCTGGCCGGCTTCATTCAGGGCATCGACACCACGCTGGACAAGATCCGCGACGGCTATTCACGTATCTTTGACTTTCTCGTCCGCCGTCCCATCGCCATCGCGTTGGCCACGCTCGCCATCATGGCCGGCAGCTGGTTCCTGTTCCAGGATCTCGACAGTGAATACGCTCCCCGCGAAGACCGCGGCGGCTTCTTCATTTCCGTACGCGGCCCCGAAGGCGCCTCCTTTGAATACATGGAGCGCTATCTTGATGAAATCGAGCGCCGTCTCCTGCCGTACACCGAATCCGGTGAGATCAGCCGCCTTCTGATCCGCGCGCCCGGCTGGGGTGGCGGCTACAATCAGGGCAACGTCGTCGCCGTTCTGGAAGATTGGGACGAGCGCCGCCCGGCCGATGAGATCATCAACGAGATCAACGCGAAAATGTCCGACCTGCCCGGCATCCGTGGCTTCGCCATGATGCGCCAGGGTCTGGC
>NZ_NCJT01000167.1 GCF_002282565.1 Hyphomonas sp. 34-62-18 | reverse complement strand
CGCGATGATCTTGATCGGCTTGCCATGCTCGCGCGGGATGATCAGCGCGCGGGCGTGCAGGTGCAGCCCGTCTGCCAGCCCCTGGGGCACTTCCCGGCGCGACTTGTATTTGTAATCCCCCAGGATCGAAGTGTTCATCTCCAGCATATGGAAGCGCAGCTGGTGCATTCGCCCCGTCTCAGGCCGCAGTGCCACCCAAGCCGCTTTCGGTCCGGCGGTGGAGACAACCGCATAATCGGTAATCGAATGCTTGGCGCCTTCCACGCCCTGCGCCGAGCGGATCATCCGTTCACGGTCACCATCGCGGCGGCGGGTAGCATAAGGGTCAACGGGGCGATAGCCTGACGGTTCGTTGATGTCGGGCACACCTTTCACCATCCAGCAGCGGATCTGCCCGGCCTGCGGGCTCGGCACGCCAACCGTCACGGCCCAGTAAACCTTGTCCATCTCCCGCCCACGGAAGAGTTCTGTGAGCCGCGCAGCCGCCGCCGGATGCTTGGCCAGCAGCAGCACGCCGGACGTGTCCTTGTCCAGCCGGTGGACCAGCACGGGCCGGTGCCCATCCTCTTCCATGCCCGCAATCAGCCCGTCGACATGCCGGCCCTGGCCCGAGCCGCCCTGCACCGCGAGGCCCGCCGGCTTGTTGATCGCCAGCATGTCATCATCCTCATAAATGATGATCGAGCGCAGGAATTCGCGGTCTTCCTCGGAAATCTTCCGCGCCGTCGCTGCCTTGCGCGCGCCGGCATCGTCAGCGGCAAAAATCGGAAACCGGACTTCGTCGGCCGTCTCAAGGCGCGTATTGGCTTTCGCCCGCCCGCCATTGACGCGGATCTGCCCGGTACGGAGCAATTTCTCCACCTGGCCCTGCGTCACGTTCATGCGCCGCTTCAACCAGCGGTCAAGGCGCGCGCCGGTTTCCTTTTCCGACACGGTTTCGGTAATGATCTGTCCGCTCATGCGAATATCCTGCGGGCCATCCAGAGGCCAATGAAGAGGGCCGATACGCCAAGCAGCACAGACAAGCCGGCATAAAGCCCGGCTTTCAACGTCTCGCCTGCGCGCAACATATTGGCGACCTCAAGTGAAAATGCCGAAAACGTCGTGAACCCGCCCAGCACGCCGGTGGCCAGGAAAAGCCTTGCTTCCTGGCTTGCCCCTTCCGCCTTCAGCGCCAGCCATCCGGCCAGCAGGCCCATGGCCAGGCTGCCCGCGATGTTCACAAATCCCGTCCCCCAGGGCCAGCCGAGCGGCAGATGGCGCACAGCCACCAGCCCCACGCCATGGCGCAGGCTCGCCCCAAGGGCGCCGCCGAGGGCAACAAGGAGAAATCCGTTCATGGCGCGCCTTTTACGCGGAGGCCGCCAATTAAGCCAGCCTGCACCCCAGAGAGGGTAAACAGCCTATCCCGCACCACTGTGTGAACGCGCCGGGCGGAGGTCAATCTACAGTAATAACAAGGCCCTATAAGAGATTATCCATCACCCGCGGATCGAGCGGCGCAGCTGCCCGCTCTTGTCCGACGCGATAGCGTCGGCGATCGTTGTGCTGTCCAGCACCTCGCGCGTCGCTTCGGCCACCCCGGCAAACACCCGCCGGATGCGGCAGGATTTCTCGTCGGTACAGTCCTCGCAGGGCCGGTAAGCCATCTTGGAGAGGCAGGGCAGCGGCGCCAGCGGCCCATCCACAATGCGCAGCACTTCGCCAAAGGTGATCGTCTCGGGCCGGCGCAGCAGCAGATAGCCCCCCATCTTGCCCCGGCGGCTGACCACCAGGCCATGATGTTTCAGGTCCAGCAGGATCAGTTCCAGAAACTTGCGCGGAATGGCCTGGCTCTCGGCAATATCGGCAATGAACACAGGCGCGCCGTCCTCTGCTTCCGCCAGGGCCAGCAGCGCCCGCAGCGCGTATTTCGCCTTCTGTGTGATCATCGCCCGCACGCCCTCTGCGCCTTCATTTAGGGGGTGGCCGCGGGAAAGGAAACCTCTGAAGACTGAGGGTGAAAGCGCCTTGGAGCGGGTGAAGGGAATCGAACCCTCGTCGTCAGCTTGGGAAGCTGCTGCTCTACCATTGAGCTACACCCGCGCGCGAGGCGTATTTGATCCGGAACCCGTCCCAGATCAAGCCCTCGCATCAGCGGTCCGGCTTCCCTTCCAGACAGATCAGCGTCTGCTGGCCGATGGCCACTCGCGTGCGCGCCGCGCCCTTGCAGGCAAACACGTCCAGGCTGCACACGGTCAGCGTCCGCCCGGATTTGACGACCGTGCCCACCGCCTCCAGCCGGTCACCTTCAGCCGGCGCGATGAGGTTGATCTTGAATTCCACCGTCAGCACGGAGCTGCCTTCGGGAAAAAGCGTGAAACCCGCATAGCCACCGGCGGAGTCCGCTATCGCCGATGTGCCGCCCGCATGAAAAAAGCCGTGCTGCTGGGTAAGTTCCTCCCGGAAGGGCAGCCCGATCACCACCCGCCCGCGCGACACCTCCGTCATCTCCGCGCCCAGATACGCCATCAACCCCTGCCGGGCAAAACTCTCGCGCACGCGCCGCTCAGCAGCGGGGGAAATCGGAAGGACGTCATCTGTCATGGGCCGTCTCCTGAGGCTTGGCGGGTGGAAGCCCCTGCCTCGCCCGGTTTGCCGCCCCTTGAAAACTGAAAATTCCTGCATTGCGCGTGAGCTGAGCTTTGCGCTTCCTGCCTCTCAACCCGCCTTGAGATTTCTTCACTCGCCAGCGTCCCCGCCGCCGGGCGAAGCTCGCTGCGCTAATAGAGAGGACACACGCCGCCATGACGATACTCTCCCGCGCCGATCTCATCGCCCATGCCGAAGCCTGGATAAGGGACTGGAACGCGCATGATGTAGACGCAGTGATTGCGCCGTGGGCGGAGGATGGCGTTTTCATCAGCCCAATTGCAGCCGCCGTTACGGGCACCCCCGTCATCCAGGGCAGGGCCGCCCTCAAGGCTTACTGGCAGGGCGCGCTCAAACGGGCCGGCGCCCTGCACTTCACGCCGCTATCCCTGCAGGTGGACCTGGAAACCCAAAGCCTGCTCATCCACTACCACTCCCGCACCAGCGCCCGGCAGGTGCGCGCCGCCGAGCTCATGGTCTTCGACGCCGGGAAACAGGTGCGCGGCGAAGCCTTCTATGGCGCCGAGATGCCGTAACGCCGGAGGGAAAGGACACGCCATGCCCGTCTATGTCATCGCCCAGCTGAAGATCAAGGATCGCGCCCGCTACCAGCGCTATGTGGACGCCTTCATGCCCGTGCTCGCCGCCCACGGAGGCCGCCTGCTTGCCGCAGATGAAGCGCCCGCGCGCGAAGAAGGCGACTGGCCTTTTGACAAGGTGATCCTGCTCTCCTTCCCGGATGAGGCGCGCTTCCGCGCCTGGGCAGACTCCCCGCACTACCGCCGCATTGCGCAGGACAGGCTGGCCGCCACAACCGGCCCCGTCATCCTGGCGCATGGAATAGGATAACCCTCAGATGGCGGATCAATACGGTATTGCGCCCAGGCTGGAAATGCCCTGCCGCCCTGCCCGTGTCCTCAGCTGGGAAGCTGATGCACATACACTTCGTTATGGGCTATCTTCCCGTCTTTCAGCAGCACCAGATCAAACCCGCGCAGCTTGCCGCCTGCCCCGCCCGGACCAACCGTGCAGATCCACCGCCCGCAAAACCCGCCGTCAATCGCCCACACGGCTTCAGGCACATACACCATCTCCGGCGTCGCCCCGAACAGGCCCTGCAGATAAGTCCGCAGGGCATCGCGCCCCTTCAGGCCACCGGCGGTCTGCGGGTCCATATAGACCGTGTCTTCCGAATAGAACGACACCAGCCTATCGGTGTCCTTGTCAGACCACGCTTTCAGCCAGTCCGCATTGAACGCTTCGATGTCTGCAATGCTCATCTGCTCAGGCTCCTTCCAGCACGCGTTGACGATGCGCCTCGGTGAAAAAATCCGGCGGCACCATGTCCGGCCCGGCCAGCACCGCCACGCCATGCATCCCGATCGTCGGGTCGTTCAGCCGCCGCATGTGATAGGCATGGCGCCGCGCGCGGGCTGCCTCTCCGAATTCCATATCCAGCGCGGCCTGCAACTGCCCGGCAAAGCGCAGCCGCCGCATCCGCTCGGCGCGCTCTTCCGCATACGGCGCAAAATCCGGCTTGCCCCCCGGCCCGGCGGCTTTCAGGATATCCGACACGATGCGCACGTCCCGGTAGGTGATCGAAAGGCCCAGCCCGTTGATCGGGTCATTCCACCCCGCCGCGTCGCCGATCAAAACCGCGCCGTCTGCAAAGGGTTCGTCGGTCCAGCTGTCATTGTTGAAATAGGCAAAGAGCGGCCCCACAGGCGTCCCCGCCGCAATCGCTTCATTGGCCGGCACGGAGTCAAACCGGAACGCCTCCAGGAAACGCTGCGCGCGGTTCTCGCCATTGAAGCGCGCCTTGTCTTCCAGGGCGTAGCCGCCATACACGCGCACCTTCGTGCCGCCCTGCGGAAACGCCAGGAAGCCGAAATCCCGCTCCGTCCCGATGGACTGGCGGGTATCGTCGATGCCCTTCACATTATCCACCAGCAGCCCGGCAAACCAGTGATGCGGCTTGTCCTGATGCAGGGCGATGCCCGCCTTGCTGCGCACTTCCGACTGGCGCCCCTCCGCGCCCACGATCAGCGGCGCCGTCGCCGTGTGGGTGGCGCCCTCATGGGTATAGGTCACGCTTGGGCTTGCCCCCAGCGCCACGCTGTCGATCACCACCGGCCGCAGGGCCGTGGCCCCCGCGCGCAGCGCTTCGCCAAACAGCGTCTCGCAATGATGCGGGTGCCCGATGCACAGCGGCCCGGCAATATCCGGCAACAGGCCCAGCGGTATCGCCGCCTGCTCGCACAGGTCCGGCGGCAGGCTTTCGTCATAGGTCACATGCGAGGTGATGTGGTGCCCGCCCGCGCTTTTCAGCAGGTCATAGAGGCCCACGCGCTTGGTCTCGGCCACGCCCCAGGGCGCAATCCATTCCCCGCGCACCCGGTCCTCGTACTGGGCCTGCTTCTCCAGCAGCAGAACGCTCCACCCCGCCTTCGCCATAACAGCCGCCAGGGCCGATCCGCCTATGCCGCCGCCCACAATGATCAGATCGTATTTCATGGCGCTCCCCGGAATTGCTTTATTTTGCCGCCAATCATCATTGGTGCAGGCACGCTGTCAAACTTGACCACGGGGCATTCAACACCCCCGATTGCGCTTTTTTCTCTTTCCCCGCAGTCAATTCTTCCGAAACCGTACCCTCAGGAACCACCCCCATGAAAGCTGCTGCCCCCATCGAGTTCTGGTTCGATTTTTCTTCCGGCTACGCCTATTTCGCCGCGCTGGAGATTGACGCGCTCGGCGCCCGCGTCGGCCGGCCAATTCTCTGGCGGCCCTATATGCTGGGCACGGCCTTCAAGGTAACCGGCATGCGCGGGCTCTCCTCCACGCCGGTGAAGGGCGACTATGCAAGGCATGACTGGGCCCGCGCTGCCCGCCGCTTCGGCGTGCCATTCGCTCCGCCAGCGGATCATCCAAAGATCGCCCTGCCCGCTACCCGCGCTTTCTACTGGATCGAGGCAATCCATCCAGGGCACGAAGCTCCCTTCGCCCGCGAAGTGTTC
>NZ_NCJT01000023.1 GCF_002282565.1 Hyphomonas sp. 34-62-18 | reverse complement strand
GCACGCTGAACCTCGCGTTCGGCGAAACGGAAGAAGGCGCGGCGGTTGAGCGCTTTCGTCAACGGATCGGTGACGGCAAGATCGTAAAGCGCGCAGCGCTCTTCTTCTGCATCGATCAGATCCTGCACAGCGTAGCGGCCGGCGCTGCAGATGCAGATGTCCTGGCTGACGATCTGCGCCATGCTTTGCAGAAGGGAAATTTCTTTCGGTGAAAGTATGCGCGGCTGACTGTCGATCAGGCAGAGGGTACCGAAGCGTTTGCCGTTCGGGTCACTCAGTGGAGCGCCCGCGAAAAAGACTACATTCGGTGCGCCCGTGACGGCGGGTTCGCGAGCAAAGTAAGGCTCGAGCCGGGCATCGGTAATCGCGAACGCTTCATCGGAGAGATTGGCGGAAGCACAGAATGTCTGAAGGCTATCAAACAGATTCCCTGAGACACCATGAGCGGCCCGGTACCAGGCGCGGTAACGCTCGTTGAGGGCTGCGATCACGATCGGCGCCCCGAGTGCCAGGGAGGCCGCACGCGCAATATGATCTGCGTCGTGAACGTCTTCGCTTCTGAGAATCCTGTAGCGCTGCAGCACTTCGGATTTCTGTTGTTCAAAGCGTGGTGGTGGATAGCTGAGCACGGAAAAACGTCCCCCCGGACATCTTGGTTACCGTGCCGTTATGCATAATCAGTATTGAATTCCGGATATCCCGGACCGATCAAATTTGATCGATCCGGGCTGTTCGCGCATGTTTCCGGCCATACGTTTCTTAAATTCTGCGGGCAGATTGTAAATCCTCGCAGGCCGCCTTGCCCACTACGCGTTGATCATCCGGGGCAGGGCTGTGCAGAAGCGCTCCACATCTTCCAGCTTGCCGGTCGAAACGCGGCTCCAGGGCGTATAGTCCATGTACTGGCCGCGAATGGAAATCTGCTCGGCAGCGAATGCCTTCTGCAGATCATTGGCGGGCAGGCCACTCTGGAAGTAGACGAAGTTCGTCTGGGATTTCAGATAACGCAGGCCGAGGGTGTCCAGCGTGGTGGTGATCATTTCCCGCGCTTCCACAATCTTCGATTTGGAACCGGCGATGAAAGCCTCATCATTGTAGCAGCCGATGGCAGCGGCGATGGAGGTACAGGGCGTCCATGACATCTGCGTGTAGCGGATTTTTGCCGCGGTCTCTGCGGAAGAAATGGTATACCCAACGCGGATGCCTGCCATGCCGTAAATCTTGGAAAAGGTACGGGTTACGATGACATCCTTGCCTTCCTTGATCAGCGGAATGCAGGTCATCGCGGCTTCATCGTCAACGAGTTCGATGTAGGCTTCATCAACCACGACAGTGGTTTTGGCTGCCATTCGGGATGCGGCTGCGCGGATGACGGAGCCGGGCATGGCGATGCCGGTCGGGTTGTTCGGGTTGCAGAGCTGGACCATGCCGGTTTCCGCTGTGATGGCGGCCTCCATAGCGGCAAGATCCATATTCATGTCTTCTGTAAGCGGAATACGCGTGATCTCAGCGAGGCCCAGCTTGGCGGCGTAGAGGGCGGTCGTATCCCAGAACAGGCGCGGCGCGACGATGGGGCCTTTCGGGCCATAGATGAGAGCCAGTGCGCTGAGAGCTTCGCCCGAACCTGTGGTGATGACGATCTGCTCAGGCGATACGCCGTGGCGTTCGGCGATCATGCCAGCGAGCGTTTTGGTGGCCTCTTCATTGGTGTAATAGGCGCCCTTTTTGGCGGCGGCCTCAATCATTTTCAGCGCTGATGGCGCGGGGCCGTAAGGATTTTCGTTTCTCGAGAGCAGCGCGAGGCCGGGCGCAGGACCGAACAGGCTTGCTTCTTTTGGCTCGGGCGGGAAGGCACCGAGCGATTCTGCAGCGGCCGAAGCGGTGGCCGAAGTTGTGGTGGCGCAGCCGGCGAGGCCGGCAGCGGCGGCGCCAGCGCCAGCCGAAAACAGATTACGGCGTGTAAGTCTATATCCCATGATCTTGCTCCAGATTTTGTGCCGAAATGTCGGCGCTCATTGTGGACACCGCCGGGGCGGTTTCGACGTTGAAGGGGGTGGCGCTGCGCGGTGGCGTCGAGAAAGCGGAGACCAGCATGATGCTGGACGTGACAAGTAGATAAAGCCCGAGCGCGCGGCGCAGGTGGACCGCGTTGAGATGGTGGGCGACGGCCACACCCCAAGGCGCGGTGATGACACTCATTGATGTGATGGCGAGGGCGGCAATGACGTTGACATAACCGAGCGACCCGAAAGGCAGGCCCGCCTGGCCGAAGCCGGCAATGATGCTGCCAATGGTGCCGGGTACGGCAATGATCGTTCCGAAGCCTGCGGCCGTGGCCACGGCGCGGTGCATCGGCTGTCCACTGAGCGTCATGATGAGCACGGCAGGTGTGCCCCCGCCAATGCCGAGCAATGTGCAGTAGCCGCCCAGAACACTGCCGAGACCGCCGCGCATCAGGCCTTTTGGCATTTCATTTGACACAGGTCCGCGGCGCGTGAGCACTGGAAACAGGAAGTGCCAGGACATGATGAACACGCCGACGCCGAAGGTGACCTTGAGGGCATGACCATCCAGATACTGCGCGACCAGCAGGCCGAGCACCACGCCGATCACGACCCAGGGTGTCCAGCTGCGCAATATCTCGAAGTCGACTGCGCCGCGCTTGGCGTGTGCCTGGACCGAGCGCATTGAAGTAAAGATGATGGTGGCCAGCGAAGTGCCGATGGCGACGTGCATGATCTTGTCGGGAGCAATAGCGTCCGACCCGGCGCTGAGGATGGTGAGCACTGAGGCGAGTGCGGGGACGACCACAAAGCCGCCCCCGATCCCGAACAGTCCCGCTACAAACCCTGCCAGCGCGCCTGCGGCCAGCATAGCCGCAATGAAGAGCAGTGTTTCAGGCGTGAAGATCATAATGGTGTGCCCCGTGTCAGGGGTTTAGATAAGGGCATGATCAGAATCTCGCTGTGAGGGTAACCTGGGCCGTGCGCGGGTTCAGCGGACGGTAAGAGGCGACACCGGTTCCAGTGGTGGTGAATGTGAAGGCGAGGGTATCTTCATCGAAGATGTTATCGACGTTGAACCGCAGGCTGATGTTCTCTGGAAGGCCGAAGTTGTTGGGGCCACCGAGATCGACATAGCCGCTCCAGAGGAAGTAGCTTTCCATCACGTTGTCTGCCTGGAAAGCGCCTTCGGCAAAGTCTGCATAGCGTTCACCGGTGTATTTGGTGGAGATGTTGGCCACGAGCCATTCGGTCGGCTCCCAGGTAACACCGCCGGTGAACAGCCATTCCGGACTGTCAGCGAGCAAGCTGCCAGCAGGGTTCACCCCGAAGCCGTCGTCGAGTTCGGCGCGGTTGTAGGTGAGGTTTACGTCGGCGTAGAGTTGGTTGTTGAAGAATTCCGGCTGCCAGACGCCTGAGAGTTCAACACCGTAAGCCGTGGTTCCGCCGGCGTTGATGTAAAAAGCTTCCGGTTGCAGCGTCGCCGGATCAATCACGTTGCCGGTAACGAGACGGTTGTCGAACTTGGTATAGAAAGCCGAGACTGCGCCATTGAAGGTCGGCCGGTTCGTCCGGATACCGATTTCATAGTTCTGAGATTCTTCGGCGTCGGGCGCAGGTGCGTCAAAGCTCACTGCCGTGGAGAAGATGTCGTCTGCGCCGCGCGGCAACGCGTAGTTCTGCGAATAGGAAGCGAAAATCTGGTCTGTGCTGGAAAGGTCGTACACCGCGCCGATCATCGGCAGGGGATCGCTTTCATATTTCGCGTCAATCGTTTGTGGACCGAAGCGCTCATAGTCTGCGAAGTCGCGATAGCCATCGAGGGAATAGTCGATGCTGAGCATTTTCAGGCCAAGCTCGACGGCCAGCTTGTCGTCGAGTAGGCGGACTGTGTCCTTGACGTATATCTGGGTGGTCTCGCGGATCGATTGGTAGGCGCGGCGGAAGTACGCCACTTCGTCCTCAATTACTTCACCATCCGCAGACCCCCCGGTCTTGTTGAGGCGCAGCTGAGTACGATTGTATTCCTCGTCTTCGATCCAGCCACCAATCTGGAGGGTGTGATTGGCTACGTCCCAGGTGAGACCGCCAGTGATCCCTTTGCGGATGCCACCGACGCCGGAAAGGCCGTACTGTACGCCGCGCGGATGGACAACGGGCAGGCCAAGCGCTTCCTGGCGCAGGAAGATTGTACGTGAGTTGGCATAACCATCGGGCGAGACACCGTAGCCGTCTTTGTCTTCATAGTAGGCGGTTGCGTCGACGCTCAAATTCTCCGTGATCGGCAGACCGCCCTTGAGCGAATAGAGCACGTCATCGCGGATATTGATGCGGTCTTCAAAATAATTGAGGCAGGAGGCGCCTGTGAAAACTGGCTGGAAGTCACTGCCATCAACGGTGCCGTCTTCGTTGAAGTCATACACCGGCCCAACCGGCGCGATGCAGCTGTCGGAGATCGATGCTTCATATCCGAAATCGCGGCCGACCGTTCGATAGGTTGCCCGGTTGAAGGACGGAGAGTCGTAGTCGAAGAAGTTGTTGCTGACGTATCCGGCCTGAAGGAAGGCGTCGTTCTGGAAGTCGTAACGCAGTTTGCCTTCAAGATGCTCGCGGTCGATCGTGCCTGCGCCACGCCAGAGGTCACTGTCCGTTTTGGAGCGGCTGAAATAGGCAGAAAAGCCGCCGATTTTACCGGTTTCGAGCTTCAGGAACGTCCGCTGCAGATTGTCATCGCCGATTGTGATGGCCGCCATGCCCCCCATCGTTTCGCTCGGGAGGATGGAATTGTAGGAAACGATCGGTCCAAGCGAAGCGTAGCTCGGCAGCGACACGTCACCCGCACCAGGAGAGGCGACAACCGAGCCAAGGTTTTCGTTATCCACATAACGGAAGATCGGGCTGCCGCCGAAGGCATCGGACCGGCCCATCGGCACGCCATCAAGCACGAAGCCAATCTGCTGAAGGTTGAAGGCGCGAACTGTGACCGAGTTGCCAAACTCGTAGAGTCCAAGGGCACCATCCGTCTGCACGTTGAAACCGGGCAGCGTCTCCAGCATCTTCAGGCCGGAGATGCCGCCTGGCGCGGAGAGCAATTCCTCGCGGGTTACCGCTACAGTGTTGGTTGCCTCTCCAAGGCCAATTGCAAGATCCGTCTGCGATACGCGGCGTCCTTCGACGACCACAGCCTCCATCACCGCCTGATCATCCGTAGCGGGAGCGTCTGCGTCCTGAGCGAACGCCGGGAGCATGCCCGCAGCACAAAGGAGTGCCAGCACGCTGATTTGAGATTTCATCGACTTGCGGATCGTTTGCAGCATATTGTCCCTCCATGCGGTATTGCACATCAGCGTCAGTGAGCGCCTGAGAGGGGGAGGCGCAAACTTTTAGGCGCCGTTCTGTAGAGATTCTTATGCATCTGGCGGCGAATGCAGTTTCTTTGTGCGGCGCCGCAAAAAAAACGGGCAAGCCCTTTGGCCTGCCCGTATCGTATTCCAATGAGACAGCAGCGACTCAGGCGGTGAGGCGTGCCTCGATCTCCGGAAGGGTGTTCTTTCCGAAGTATATGTCACCATTCACGAAGAAGGTGGGGCTGCCGAACGCGCCGCGTTTGACGGCGTTCTCTGTGGTGGTCATCAGGCGCTGCTTCACATCATCCTCCTGGGCGCGCGCCATCAGCCGGGCGGCATCAATCCCGGCAGCGGCGAGGTTTGAGGCTATGACCTCCGGGTCACCCATGTTCAGACCCTGCTCCCACATCAGGGGAAAGGTCGCGTTGATAAGGTCCATCAGGCCGCCATCCATCGCAGCAGCGGTTGCCATGCGCATCATCAGCAGCGTGTTGACCGGGAAGAACGGGTTCATCACAAAAGGGATGTTGTGGTGCTTGATGAAGCGGTCCATCTCCAGGCGCTCATAGGCGAGCTTGTTCGGGATGTTGGCGTAGGCTTGCATGGGCGACTGGTTGTTCGTCAGTTTGAAGACGCCTCCAAGCAGGACGGGTACATAGTCGAAACAGGCGCCGGTGCGCGCTTCTATTTGCGGCACGATCTTGTGGGCGAGGTATGCATTCGCGCTGCCGAAATCGAACTGAAATTCAACGGTCTTCATTACCAGGTCTCCTTGTAGGGGCGCAGGTCCATTTCAAAAGTCCAGGCGTCTCGTTTCTGTTGGTGCAAATACCAGTATGCATCGGCGATGGAGGAAGGATCCATAAGCGTGTCAGGCGCCAGGCTCGCCACCGCTTCTTCGCCGCGAGTGGATCTGATCCGATCCCGGACGAAATCCGTGTCAACTCCGGCATCAATGATGAGGTGCGCCACATGGATGTTCTGCGGGCCTAGTTCCCGCGCCATGGATTGAGCCATCAGGCGCAGGCCGCCCTTGGCGCTTGCGAATGCGGCGTAACCAATGCCGCCGCGCAGGCTGGCTGTGGCGCCGGTGAAGAAGATGGATCCCTTGCCCCGCGCCAGCATCAGCCGGGCGGCTTCGCGGCCTGTGAGAAACCCTGCCTTGCAGGCCATTTCCCAGACTTTGAAGAAGACCCGCTCGCTGGTCTCAAGCAGGGGAAAATAGACATTGGCGCCAGGATTGGAGATGACGACCTCAAGCGGGGCGTGTGCATCGGCTTCCTGCAGGAAGGCGGTCACGTCTTCCTCCTTGCGGGCATCAAGGCCTCGGGCCACGCATCTGCCGCCCGCTGTTTCAATTTCGGCGTTCAGCTTTTCCAGCTTTTCCGCTGTGCGCCGGCCAGCGAAAACGGTGTATCCTTCTGCAGCGAATTTCCGGGCGATGGCAGCACCGATGAAATCCCCTGCGCCAATGATGGCGCAGGTTGCGTTGCGCTGAGGCAGTTTCTGGTCTGGCATCATGGCCTCCCTTGCTTTTGCTATGAGTAGGTCTTGAAATAAGACTAAGTCAACGATAAACTCATGATATGAAGTGGCAGGATTTGAATCGGGAGAATTGCTCCCTGGCGCGCGCAATGGCGGTGGTGGGGGATCGCTGGACGCTGCTGGTGCTGCGCGAGGCGTTTCTCCGGGTACGGCGGTTTGATGAGTTTCAAGAGCGTCTCGGCATTGCCCGGCGTGTTTTGACAGAGCGGCTCAAGCATTTGGTCGATCATGATGTGCTTGAGAAAGTTGCCTACAGCCAGGCCCCGCTGCGCCATGAATACCGGCTTACCGAGAAGGGTCTGGGACTCTACCCCGTTATCATCAGCCTGGTTCACTGGGGTGATGAACACTATGCCGGTAAGAAGGGGCCGCCCCTCCTGCACAGGCACAAAGCCTGCGGGCATGATTTCCGCGCCGTGCTGACCTGCTCTGAATGTGGTGAAGCGGTGAGTGCGAGACAGGTAGAGCCTCATCCAGGTCCGGGCGCTACAAAAGGGGAGTGGGATAGCCGCCTTACTGAGTGAATGGCTTGACTAGCCGGGATGGGTGGCCATCTTGGCAACCATGACGTTGAACGCGGCCCTCCTTTTCATTTCCGCTGCGCGTGCTGCCGCACGCTGCTAGCCCCTGATTCTGCCTGAAGCCCAGGGCGCAATCAGGGGAGGACCGAACATCATCCCAAAAATAACAGTCGCCCCGCCACAGACAGCGGCGGCGCATTTCCGCATCTGGAGTCACCATGTCCAAAGTCAGCCGCCCTTCCGTCTATGTGACGGAAGATGAACTAGAACGCTTGTCGGACCTCGCCTATGCCGTGCAGGGCAGGGAGCCCGCTGCCACGACACTTATTGAAGAGCTGTCGCGGGCACGAATTACGCCCATAGAGGATGTGCCGTTGGATGTGGTGCGAATGCATGATCGCGTACGCTTCAACTATGATGGCGCTCTCTATGATGATTTCTCGCTGGTTTACCCCAATGAGGCGAATATTGCTGCCAAGCGAATTTCCATTCTCTCGCAGGTAGGCGCCATGTTGATTGGGTTGCGTGCCGGGGATTCAATGTCATGGCGCGGCGCGGATGGGCGTGATCACAGCCTGGAAGTTCTCAGCGTTACCCGGGCATAAGGCTGTCAGTTTTGTCGCCGAGGCGACAAAACCTGCCGTCTGTAAAAAATCTTCCGGACTTAAAATCCAGTTTCCAGCTTCTTGCGTAAGACTGTTGGTGCCTTATGCGTCCTGAGACGGTCTCGAGATTCACAAAGCTCATCAAGGGTTGAATTCGGGATTACAGGGGCTGTGTCATTAGAATCCGCATAGAGAGCTTTTTGGGTCGTTTCCAGGGGCGTTTCGCCTCCGGACTGGCAGCCGCCGGTGCTGCTGCAAATGGTTTGCTGCCCGTTAACCAGCCCGGCTCAATAGCTGCTGGACTAACAACCAGGGCTTGCGCAAATGAAACATTTCCGCTTCTTTCTGGTGTGAGGGGAGCGCAAGATGGCAATTCTGCCGCGGGACCGAGCGAGGAGTTTGATGCAATGCATCGCAGCCCGGCACCAGATGGCGCTTTACAGGCCGTGTTAGAGCACGATCTTTCAGCAAGCCTTTCAGATCCGGTTCTCGCTGCTCTGTTTCAGAGTAGCCGGGATTGTATCAAGGTGCTCGATCTTGAGGGCCGCATTCGTTACATGAACCCGGCGGGTCTGGTTTCGCGCCAGCTCAACGCCGAGATGGATGTGGTTGGCCGGCACTGGTGGGATCTCTGGCCTGAAGAGTCTCACCCAATCGTGCAGGAAGCAACCGCCAAGGGCGCCCAGGGCGAGACGACAGACTTCCGCGGTTTCTGCCCAACGGCTCGTGGCCGCCCCAAATGGTGGGATGTGCGCGTGGCGCCGATACAGGACCGCGATGGAACAGTTGCTGGCGTGCTGGTCGTCTCCAAGGATGTGACCGATGCAGTCACCAACCGAAAGATGTATGATACCATCGCGCTCGAGATGCGGCACCGGCTGAAGAATGCCTTTGCCGTTGCAAGCGCGATTGCCAAGATCAGCGCGCGTCAGACCCCGGAGCATCAAGGCTTTGCAGAGGATCTCGTCGCCCGTTTCTCGTCACTGGCTGTAGCGCAGGGAAAGCTTGTGGATGCATCGAGCGACTTTCCGCTGCGGTCCCTGGTGGCAGACCTTGTGGATGCGGCTGGCGTATCGGAAGAAACGATCGACGTGGGAGGTCTGCCCGATTGCCTGGTCGATGAAGCGCAGATGCGTGTGATTGCTGTCGTGATCGGAGAATTGACCACCAATTCCCTGAAGTATGGCGCGTTGCGCAATGGCGGCGAAATCCATTGCGAAGGCCGGATTGAGGATGGATGGCTCCACTTGTCCTGGATAGAGCCGCTGGAAAATGTGTCGGTAGATGAGACAGAGGTGTCATCGTCAACCAGCACCGGCGTCACCGTGATCCAGCGTATCGTGTCCTCGGCAGGTGGGCAGGTGTCCCGTGTCATGAACCAGGACGGTCTGCGAGTAGACTTCTCTCTCGTTCACCAGGCGTCGGAAGAGGCAGCAGACTGAAGATCTGCTCCGGAAGACGTTCACTTTATCTGCATTTGCCCATCAACGGAAACCGCCACCCAGCCTTGGCTGAGTGGCGGGACAGACGCCTTACGTGGGGTGGGGGGACGCTGACGTGGCGTCTGAATTAGATCCGTAGTCTGAAATACAGAGCGCCGGACATTACTTGCGATGGCCGTCTGTGGACTTCTTGATTTTTTCTTCAACTTTGCCGGCAGCGCGCTGCGCGTCACCCTTCAATTCCTGAAGGCGACCTTCAGCCTCAAGTTTCTTGTCGCCGGTCAGTTTTCCGGCGGCTTCTTTTGCATTGCCGGCAACCTGGTTGCCAACGCCTTTAACAGTGTTCTTGTTGGTCATGGCAGTCTCCACTGGGTGTGCGAATTAATTTGCTTGGTATCCTTGGATAACGCCCGGCAGACCGGTTCAGTTCCCCGAGTTCATTGAAATAATCAGTCATGCAAGAACCCGTAGGGATGGCGCTGAATAGCTAAACAAAAGAAGGGCGCCCGGAGGCGCCCTTGAAGTTAGCGGGATTACAGCAGGATGCGCTGTCAGGTGATACTCCGGCCCCGGAGTGCGCGCGCGACGAAGGTCACCACGAGAAGCGCCAGGAAAACGAAGAAGAGGATTTTTGCGATACTGGCGGCTGCGCCAGCGATGCCGCCAAAGCCGAGCAGAGCGGCGATGATTGCGAGGATAAAGAATGTCAGTGCCCAACCAAGCATGGAAGTCTCCTTTGTCAAATGACCACTCTTTCGGTCTGTGAAAGAAGAACGCGCTGGGGCCTTCTAGGTTCCGCGCAATTCCGCAGCGGGCCGAATTCTTTAAAGCGGCCAAACCCAAAGCAGCATTGGTGTCGCCACGCAGATTACGACCAGCTCCATCGGCAGGCCAAGCCTCCAATAGTCGCCAAACCGGAAACCGCCAGGGCCAAGGATGAGCGCATTGTTCTGGTGGCCGATAGGCGTGAGGAATGCGCAGGACGCGCCGATTGCAACCGCCATAAGATACGTATCCGGATTAACATCAAGCTGTGCTGCTGCGCCAAGGGCAATTGGGCACATGACGGCAGCGGTGGCGGCATTGTTCATGAAGTCTGAAAGTGTCATCGTAACAACAAGCAAGATGATCATCGTGTAGATGGGGCTGTTGCCACCTGATGCTTTTATCAGGCCTTGTGCAACGAGATCAGCTGCACCTGTGGTCGACATTGCTCCGGCAACAGGAATGAGCGCGCCAAGCAGAACAATCACCGGCCAGTCGATTGGCTCATAGAGCTTTCGCAGAGGCACCACCTTGAACACGGCAACGGCGAGCACGCCTGCCGCAAAAGTGATGGCCGCCGGCAGCAGACCAAATGCGGCGCCGCAGATGGCCAGCACCATGATGGCGGCGGCAAGGAACGCTTTGCCGGTATTTGGGATCTTTAAAGGGCGCTCAGCCAGGGGAACGCAGCCATACCGGTTTGCGAATTCCAGAATGGCTTCAGAGTTTCCCTGAACAAGAAGGACGTCGCCTGAGCGAATGGGCGTGGAATTCAGACGCGCCATCGACTCTTTGCCGTCGCGTGAAAGGGCAATCAGGTTGACGCCAAATTCCCGTCGCAATTCAATCAGTTTGATGGTCAGCCCCAGGAGTAGGGCGTTCGGCCGTACAGCCAGTTCCATCAGGATGACATCGCCAGATTGCAGTCGGCTTTCCTGATCGCCCTCCTGATCGACTGTGTCCGATTTTTCCGCTCGCTCTTTTTCTTCGAGCTTCTCCTCCTTAGCCTTCTCAATCGTATCCAGCGTCAGCCCAAGTTTAGAGAGCGCGTCGCCTATGGATTCAGGGTCAGCTTCAATCACCAGAATGTCGCCGCCCCGGACCTCGCGGTACGGGCTCGGTGCGGAAATGCGTTTGTCTTCCCGGAGGAGACCAACAATCTGAGCGTCAGTGGTGTCGAGCTGATACTCGATATCACGCAGGGATTGGCCAATGATCGGCGACTCCTGTTTGACGCGAGCCTCAATGATGTAAGGCGCAGTTTCAAAACTGGAGAGATTAGACCGTTCGCGCGCAGGAACTAGCCGCCAGCCCAGCGCGATGAGCAGAAGGCCCCCCGCGGTTACGGCGAGCCCCACAGGAGCGAAATCAAACATTGTAAACGCTGAGCTATCGCCCTGTCCGCTGAACCCGGCGACAATCAGATTTGGCGGGGTACCAGTAAGCGTCGTCATGCCGCCGAGGATCGAGGCGAATGACAGGGGCATGAGAACACGGCCAGGAGAGAGACCAAGGCGGCTGGCGGTTTTGATGGCGATAGGCATCAGAAGTGCCAGCGCGCCGACATTGTTCATGAACGCTGAAAGCCCCGCTGCCAGGGCCGAAAGGGCAATAATCGAGGCTGTGCTTCCGGAGTTCGATGGGAGTACACGCGCCGTCAAAGTGTCCACCACGCCTGTCGTCTGCAAAGCGAAGCTCAAGATAAGGACAGAAGCGACCGTGATGACAGCAGGGTTCCCAAAGCCGGCAAAGGCTTCTGCGGGATCAACAAAGCCTACAACAACACACGTTACCAATGCGCCGAGAGCCACAAGATCGTGCCGCCATCTACCCGAAATGAAGAGTAGGGCTGTCACGGCGAGAATGGCCAGAATACCAGCCTGTTGGAATGTCATTGTGCGCCCCCGGATCCGGTCTGGTCAGACCAGACGGGACAGCATGCGATCCACGATACCTGCACTTGTATTCGGTGCGCGCGTCACGGCATAGGCGGCAACCCCAACGCCCAGCAGGGTTAGAAGCGGGCGTTTTTCCACCATGTGACTGACGGCAGTGAGAGACATACCTGTCAAGGTATCGAGCGTATCATCACGGATATATGCCACGGTGTTCGTGGCTGCCGCCGTCATTCCGGCAAATTCATGTTCCATGGGAACAGCAGGACGTGTCGCCTTCCAAATGGCAATGGCCGCGATACACATCAGCACTCCGCCGACAATTGCGCCAGCGACCGCGAGGCCAACATGGGGCGCCAAAGAAACAATGGTGGCCCATGTCAAGGCGCCCGCACCGGCGAGCCCGATAACGGACCCGCCGGCCATCATGATGACGCGGAGTTTGAGGCTGCCAATCATACTTAGCGGCGCGACAGCAGAGCGAGCATTACACCGGCGCCGGCAGCGACACCAACTGACATCAGCGGGCGTTCGCGGATGGTGTCTTCCAGGCGGTGGCGTGCATCCACAGCCTTTTCGGCAACGGTCTCAGCGCCATGCTGAGCCTTCACCACCTTGTCGCCAACGGCACGGCCAAGATGCTCCGTGAAATGATTGGCCGACGATTTGACGGCAGAAACAAAAGTCTCTGCAGCTTCCTGCGCGGCGTGCAGATCGTTGCGCGCAGCAGCTGCAGCCGCAGCTTTCTTGTCGTGTCCGTTGGCGCGCGAGCGCAATTTTCGGGTAGAAGTTTGGGGGGTAGCCATCGCTTTCTCCTTTCAGTGTCCTTGCCGGATCAACGAAGGAGAAAGCAAATGGTTCCGAATGGTCTTCAGTTTTGCGGCTCTGGTTGTGCGTGGAAGAACAGCGCCTGGCTGATGGCGGCCTTCACAGTATCATCCTGGAAAGGCTTGGTGATGAGGTAAGTAGGCTCGGGGCGTTCCCCGGTGAGCAGACGCTCCGGAAAGGCGGTAATGAAGATGACCGGCAGGTCAAAGTCGGCTAGGATATCCTGCACGGCATCGATACCGGAAGAATTATCCGCCAGCTGAACGTCGCACAGAATAAGACCAGGTTTCACGCGGCGGGCAAGATCCACGGCATGTTTGCGCGTCGCGGCATTGCCTGCGAATGTGTGCCCGAGGTCTTCGACCAGGTTGGCAAGGTCTGCGGCAATGATCGGCTCGTCCTCGATGATCAGGACAGATGTGGACAGTTGCTGTTCGATCTCGCGGTGTGCCGCATCAATCAGCTGTTCCAACTCGGCCGAGCTTTTGTCCAGGATTTCACAGGCTTCCGTCCGGCTGAAGCCTTCCAGCGTCGTCAGCAGGAATGCCTGGCGTTGAATCGGCGCCAGTTTCCGAAGACGGGCTTCCGGTGAGGAGCCACCTTGTTTGCCGCCGGTTTCGAGTTTGGCGCCAGTGGTTGACCAGATGGCGTGGAAAAAGCGATACAGTCCAACGCGCGGTGACGAGGCTTCCACCAACAGGCCGGGATCTTCGCTCAGGGCTTCAAGACAGGCCCGGATATACGCATCTCCGCTCTCCTGAGACCCCGTGAGGGCCCGCGCGTAGCGGCGAAGAAAGGGAAGGTGGGGGCCGTATTGGGCGATCAGACTCATAATGGAACCTCTATGCTATCTGAGCGTTACAACGCACAGAATGCTCGTTGGTTTCATGTCCTGAAAAATAATTTCGCTAAATGCAGTTTGCCTTGGAACCTATCTATGGTCGAGGCGTTTATGGCACCAATATGGCCACTTTGCCCTTTCGAGGCAGGTGGGCCGGTAGATGAACGGGATTTAAGGCTAGAAGATGAGTGAGTCCGGAAAACTGAACGGTAAAGATCCTGAAGGGCGGCGTGGCAATCGCCGTCTTGGGAACCGTGCGATCGGCGAACGTCTCCGCCAGATGTATGATGGCGTGGTGGGAGAGTCTGTTCCGGACGACTTCTTCAAGCTTTTGGAGCAAGCCGAGGCGAAAGCTAAGGCTGGTGAAAAATCGCGACCTGATGGTGATGCATGACCGCCACCCAGGCATTGTCCCTTTCGGACTTCAAGGCAGCGCTGATGGAAGTGACCCCCCATCTGCGTGCCTTTGCACGCAGCCTTTGCGGCGATCCCGTTCAAGCGGACGATCTCGTTCAGGATGCCCTCCTCAAGGCTTGGAATGCGCGTGACAGCTACGCTGAGAACACCAGCTTCAAGGCGTGGACGTTCACTATTCTCCGCAACTCCTTCTATTCGGAAAAGCGGCGCAGCTGGCGCTCAACAGGGCTGGAGCCTGGTGTTGCGGAAGCAACGCTCGTGGCGTCTGATGATCCCGATAAAGGCCTTGAGCTCGTCGCCCTGCGCAACGCGTTGGAGCACCTGCCCCAGGACCAGCGCGAAGCCATTATCCTCATCGGCGCCGGCGGCATGGCGTATGAGGAGGCGGCCGAGATCGTCGGGTGCGCAGTCGGTACAATCAAGAGCCGCGTCAGCCGGGCCAGAAAGGCGCTGGCCGAGTTGCTCAACAGCGAAGAGGGCGTTCCGTCCGGGGCGAGCGGTTCGAATGTCACCTCCGGGGAAGCAGCCTTCAACGACATTATGGACCAGGTAGACGTTCTGAGCCGGCATAACGGATGACGGAGACGGGCGGGGCAACGCGTGCCAAGCGTAAACGCCTGAGCCTTCGGCTCCAGGTGATTTACGCCATGGCCTTTGTGCTCAGCCCACTCTTGATCATGGGCGCTATCAACGCCTGGAGCGAGCAGCGGTTTTCCCAGCAGGTCCGGTTTCACGAACTTCAGCAGAGCGCCCAGGACCGTTTCCGGCAAACCGATGCAATGCTTGTGCGTTCGCGCACAGCCTTGCGGATGATTGCTGTAGAAAATGCAAATCTGTCTTGCAGCGACATTGCTCATCGCATGGCCATTCTGGATATGCCGCTGCGCAACACTGTTCGGTTTGACTCAGAGGGTATCGTCACTTGCAGTGAGGTTGGTGAAGGTGTCGTCGGCACACCGATGGTCGAGCTCGACTGGAATGACAGAATGCGCAAGGGCGTCGAGACCATCGAAATCAGCGGCCGGCGCAGCAGGGCGTTGGGTGATCCTGCAATCTTTCTGTTGCACCGGGTAAATGATCAACAAGGCAATTTTGCCGGCTCAATTGCTTTGAGCATGTCGCTCGTTGATATCGCTGCCCGCATTGCTGAAGGCTCTGAATCGAGCACACAGACAACAGCCTTGGTTGTTCGTGGTGGCGAAGTCATTGGTTCGAATATTGTGGCAAGTGTGCCCGCGGAATGGACGAGTGAGGGCGCAACCCTCAACCAGAAAACATATCGTCTAAACCCGGATCAGGGGCCGCCGCTGGATGTTGTGCTTCTTCCATTGAGAACGGACGGATTGTGGCTGATGGTCGGAGCGCCGTCACCGCCGCAAAGGACAGAGAGCATCCTGGCATTCCTTGTTCCGATCCTCGCCTATCTCGCTGCGCTTCTGGCGGCCAGTTGGATCGCAGACGCTATGGTACTGCGTTGGCTGGAGCGTATCAGAATCCGCATTCAGGACATGCGCAGTTCTGCGCGGTATATGCCGCTCACTCCGGACCTCTCCCGCGCGCCTCGCGAAATGCAGCAGGTGGCTGAAGCCTTTGATGATCTGACGAGCCGTGTGACCACCCATGAAACGGAAATGCAGCGTGCGCTGCTTCAGATGAAAGCTGCTTTCCGTGAGGTCCATCACAGGGTCAAGAACAATCTGCAAGTCATGCTCAGCATGCTGAAGCTGCAGGGGCGTGGGGAAGCGCTGCCTGAAACGCAGGCCGTTCTCAAGGTCGCAGCGCACCGTGTTGCCATGATGGCGGCCGTTCACCACACGCTGCTGAATGAAGGTGATCTCGATAGTGTTGAGGCGCTGGATCTCTTCAATGCAATCTGCAATCAGGTCGATGAACAGAAGGGCTGGGTTGAAGGCGGCCGGCACATCATTCCGGATGTAACTCCCGGTCCACTGCCGGCGGATATGGCGGTGCCTCTGGGCATGTTTGTGCTCGAGGCTGTGGGGCTTCTTTGCCCGGATGACGACGAAGCCGATGTTGTCTTGCACTTTGACCGGAACAACGGCGATTGCCTGTTGAAGCTCACCTGTGGCAACGACTCTGAAAGCGGCAATGGTGAAATCGACCGGGATACCAGCCTCTTCCTGTCGGCATTCGCGCGCCAGATTGGCGGAACGGTGTCTGTTGATAGCAGTGCAGAGAGCGAAATCACGATCGCTCTTGAATTTTCCGTAAACGAAACATCGCCAGCCGAACTGCCGGTCTGAAAGGGGTTTGCGGCGCGCGAAAAAAGCGCGCCTCTTTCGAGGCGCGCCTGCGGATCAACTGGAGGGTTGATTGCTCCGCTTATTCGGAAAGCTCTTCCTGTGTGGCACGAGCAGTGTCTTCGATGGCCTCGCCGCCTGCCTGGACGTCTTCACCAACACCTTCGACCGTGTTGCAGGCCGCCAGGAAAACAGTGGCCAGAGCGAGGAAGGGGATACTCATCGACTTTTTCATTTTGCATTCCTTTTTGAGCTGCAGATGTAACAGAAACGCACGGCCAGAATGCCGGTTCCCGATCTTCTGATCTATTTTTGAATGGACCCCCACTGGAACATTCCAATCAACCATGCGTTCTTGGCTCGGGAGACCTGACTTATGAAGCTCGGCATAATCGTAAATGAGAGATCTGGCTCTGTTCCTGAAGATGGACGGGCCCAGCTTGAGGCGTTCATTTCAGAAGAAGGCCATGAGCCGTTGCTGCCAGCTGATCTAGAGGGCAGCCTGGAGGAGCAGGTTGAAAGTCTCAACGCCGCTAAGTGCGACGCGATCGCTGTATGGGGAGGCGACGGAACCATCTGCGCGGTGCTACAAACTGCAAATGGGAAAGTACCAGTTCTTGTGCTGCCTGGCGGCACGATGAACCTGCTGCCCAAGCGCTTGCACAATGATGAGCTTGACTGGAAGAAGATCGTTCACAACGTTCTGAAAAACCCACAACCAGGCTGGATTTCCGCCGGAGAGGTGGACGGCCAGCGTTTCTATGTTGCCGCCTTGTTCGGCCAGTTGACCCATATCGGCGCGTCTCGCGAAGCTGTCCGTGAGGGCGCTATTCTGGAGGCAGTCAGCATCCTCACTGACCGTGATGCACTTGCTATTGAAAGCAACATCCTTATCGAGGTTGACCAGAAGGATGGAATGAGGGATTGCCCGGCCACGGCGGCCGCTGTCATTCCTTCAGAAAGTGACGGGCTCGAGATTGCCGTGATTGCGCCGGACAATCATCTCGATCTTGCTGCGTCTGCCATGGATACGCTTGCGCGGGGCTGGCGGGAGAGCGCACACTTTCACGCTGAGGGCGCAACGGCCATCCGTATGCGGCACGCAGAGGGCAAGGCCATCCCGGCAACGATCGATGGCGAACCCTGTGAGCCGGGGGAGACGCTATCCATTTGTTATATCCAGAAGGCGGCCTGCGTTCTGGTCGCCGGGGGGGAGGCATGAAGATCGCCCACTTCGCGGACCTGCATTTCGGCCGCGAAGACAGAGACGCTCTCGAAGCCGCCAGCGATCTGATTCAGGGTCTGGATATTGGCGCGATAGTTGTATCCGGAGATCTGACGCAGCGCGGGAAACGCGAGGAATTCGAAGCTGCGCAGGCTTGGCTATCCGGCTTTCGGGCTCCGATCTTGTGTGTGCCTGGGAACCACGACACGCCCCTCCTAAACTTGCCAGCGCGGGCGTCCGACGCATTTGGGCGGTATGATCGGTATTTCAGTGGCCGGGCAGGGCCACTTGATTTGGATGACGTGTCCATCAGAGGGCTGAATACATCGCGCGGATGGCAAGCGCGCATGAACTGGGCGGAAGGGCGCGTCAATCTTGACGACCTGGACGAGGTGATCGCTCATTCGAGCCAGGCGGACCTGCATATCATAGCTTGCCATCATCCCTTTCTATCGCCGGCCAAAGCCGGTCTTCAAACGGCAACAAAGCGAGGGGAAGAGGCCAGCCGCCGGCTTGCGGCAAGCCCTGTGCAGATATTGCTGACAGGCCACGTGCATACGCCGCATGCTGAGTTGATACGCGAAAGTGAGGGCGGCTATATCGCGATTACCGCTGGCACATTGTCGACGCGCCTGCGGGCGCAGCCGCCAGCCTTTAACATCTTGTCAGTGCGGGATGGCATTGTTGCGCTCAACGTCCAGACGTTCAAGGATGGCCGTTTCCATGAAGCCATCCACGGAAGCTGGGATATCCGCACTCTGGAACCGATCCGTACACCGCGCGTTGTTGCCATATAGTCATTGAAGGAATGGAACAATGCGTAAAGCAGCCCTCGGCATGAGCGTCGCCATGTTCGCCGGTATA
>NZ_NCJT01000474.1 GCF_002282565.1 Hyphomonas sp. 34-62-18 | reverse complement strand
GCATTTTTGGGCGTCATCTGTTCGTCACATCCCTGCACTATTCAAGGCATGAGAATGGTGCAGCAATGACAAATAATTCCATCAGCGATGAATGGCTCACCTACACATGGGTCAGGCTCAGATCGGGCGTGGAGCCGCATGAAGTCAAGCGCCTGCTCATCAAGAATGGGTTTGACGATACTGCGATAAAAACCCTGATGCGTGGCGCTTATGATGGGCGCCGACCGTCTTCAGATGCAGATCATTCTGCACTGGCAAATGCGCCCCTGACACAGCGCGCGTTAAACCATCCCCTGCTCCGCAGGATTCCGGTATCGAAGGCGCAGCTATACGTCTGGCCGAATTTTCTTGCCCCGGAAATATGTGATCAGCTTATCGCACTGACCGACGAGCGCCTGCGCGCATCAACGACGACAGATGCATTTGCTGATCCCAAGATCCGCACATCGCGTTCGTCCGATATCGGCTCGCTTGGACACAACCTTGTCATGCAACTCGATGAACTCATTGCTGAAGCCATGGGTATTCACTGGTCGTACTCGGATGCCACCCAGACACAACGCTATGACGTCGATCAGGAATACAAGGCACATTACGACTACTTCACACCTGGAACACGGGACTACCAGGTCCATTGCCAGTTCACCGGCCAGCGCACATGGACCTTTATGATATACCTGAACGATGTCGAGGAAGGTGGCGGCACGCGGTTCCGAAGGCTCGAGAAAACAATAATGCCTGAGAAGGGCAAGGCAGTTATCTGGAACAATCTGAACCCCGATGGCAGTGTCAATCCGTACACGATACATCATGGGATGAAGGTACGCTCGGGCGTGAAGTACGTCATCACAAAATGGTTTCGAGAGCGCGGTTGGGGCGACATGTTCCCCGCCGAATTCTCCATAAATCCGTAATGTTGCCAACGCGTCACACAGTTGCCGCGCCGCACATCCTTCACGCAAGTGTCATCTAAACTTCCCGTAAGTGTTGCAATCAAATCTTAAGGCTCCCCGCTGCGGGCAGACGGAAATCATCGTCTGGCGAGTGCGACGGGGGAGACCGTCAGCGCGCCCGCGCAGGGTTCATGACGGAGACATTGATGTTGACCAATAATACTTTCCGCGCTGCGCTGCTCGGCTGCGCTGCAGTCGCGCTGCTCGGCGCTTGCAGCGGCGCTGACGGTGTCGCTTCGCCTGG
>NZ_NCJT01000473.1 GCF_002282565.1 Hyphomonas sp. 34-62-18 | reverse complement strand
ATGCGCCGCTCCTGGCATTGCGCCCTCAGCGACGGGCTGCGCCTGCTGATCGATACAATCCGTGTAGATGCAGACGCGCTGGAAACCTCAGCCGACCTTCAGGAAATGGTGATGGTTGCGCGCGAGAGCGGCATCCTGGTTGTGGCCGACAATGCCAGCTGGCGCGACGGTGATTTCCTGGAAGATACCGGCGTAGCCGGCGCAATTGCTCCGAGAACGGACGCTTAACCGCCGTCGGTCCCGGTGACGCCGATTTCCTCGCGCGCAGCCATTTCGGAATAGAAATCCAGCTTGTCGAGCAGGTAATCAAGATCATCCTTCGGTATGGCCTGGAACTGGGTGAGCACGCGCTCGATCATCCGGGCACGGAATCTGGCGCGGTCGTTTGGCCCGCCATCGTGTTCGGTTTCGTGATAGACGTTGACCGCCGCCTTGAAGGCCGCGAGCATCTTGCGCGGCAGGCCGGCATGATCGAAGACGGCCTGAAGGCCAAGCGGGCCGGCATCATGGATCATCAGCCAGACCCGCTGATGGGCAACGCCTGACAGCTCTGACAGGGCATGTTCCACAAACGGCATCTGGCCGCAGCAGAGCGCGCGCATGATGAGGGAATGGGTGAGCCGGCCGTTGAGGTTCAGCTGCGAGACGAAGCGCGGTAGATCATGGGAGCGGCCTGCCTGCTCCACGAGGTCAATCGTGGCGCGCTCGCGGGCGCTGGAGGCAAGGTCGATGGCGAGCTGGGCGGGCAGTTCATGCCGGTTGACCAGCATGTCGAACAGGCTGCCGGAGACGAGGGAGACCATCTTTTCGGCGATGTGGACGGGGATGAAATCCCGCCGGATGAGGCCGGCCTGAACCACCTCATCCGCGCCGAACCGTGCCAGCGCGTCGCCATACGCCTTGTCGCTCCATTCGGCAGACTGGTTTTCGGCCAAAGCCCGGACTGCTTCGACCGCGCCATGTTCGGAGATGACTTCAGAAACCGTGATCGACAGCCCATCGCGCCCGGCGATGGCGGCCTGCTTGGCTGCGGTGACCGAGAGGACGAGTTCGACGAGATCTTCCTCGGTGAAGACCGGCGATTCCTGCAGGATCGGAATGGCGACCGCCTCAATATCGCGCGCGAGTTTCAGCGCGATCTGGCGCGGCAGAATGGGCGAGGAGCGCAGGGTGACGGCCAGCGTGCGGCGGACAAGGTCTGCC
>NZ_NCJT01000472.1 GCF_002282565.1 Hyphomonas sp. 34-62-18 | reverse complement strand
GCCCGGCAAGACGGCCCGCCGCCGGGGCGATGGCATCGAGATCAAGGCGGAAGAAGAATGAAGCGCGGCGAGACATCTCTCCTGCCGCTGGAAGACGCCCGCGAGGCCGCGCTATTCTTCGTGGTCGGCGCGCTGTGCTTCCTCGCCGCCCTCGCGGCGCTGACGGCGAAATCCACCTATGGCGCCGCCCGCGCCTGGACCGCCGAGGTGGAAGGGGAATACACCGTCTCCCTGTCTGGCGCGACGCCGCAGGACGCGCAGGCCGCCACCCTCCTGGTGCAGTCGATTGAGGGCGTGGACGGCGCGCGCCTCCTCTCGGAAGCGGAAATCTCCGCGCTGCTGGAACCGACCTTCGGCAGCCGGGGCCTTCCGGCAGACCTGCCGGTGCCGCGCCTGATCGCAGTGACGGCCGCGCCTGAAGCGGGGGACATCGGCCGGGCGCTGACCGCAACGCTGGAGACGGCTGGCTACACGGCCGCCGTCGACTCCCACTCGGCCTGGGCCGGCGATGTGCGCCGGATGCTGGGGACGGCGCGGATGATTGCCTTCGGCATTGTCGCGCTGCTGGCATCAACGGCGATCGCGGTCATCGCGTTTGCCACCCATGCTGCCCTGCTGGCGCGGCGGGATATTGTCGATGTGCTGCACATCGCCGGCGCGCGGGACCGGTTCATTGCGCGCCTGTTCGAGCGGCGCTTCTGGCTGCTTGGCTTGCGCGCAGGAACCGTGGGGGCGCTGGTTGCGCTGGCCTCCGTCGCGCTGCTGATCGCCATCGCCCGGTCCACCGGCAGCCGGTCTGGCCTGTTGCCCGAACTCACACTGGATGTGCTGGACCTGGCGATCCTGGTGTTTACCCCGATCATTGCGGGCCTTGCCTCGCGGATCGCTGCGGGGATCACCGTGATGCGCGCGCTGAAATCCGTGATGTAGCGCCCCTCTAGTGACGGACGGGCGGAACGCCGCTACAGCGCGAATATGATGGCACTTCGCTCCTACCTGTTTGTGGCCTGGCTCTATGGCTGGATGGCTATCTGCGGCATCCTCTACCTGCCGACGATGCTGCTGCCGCGCGTCGCGGCGCAGCGCTGCATCCGGCTCTACGCCCAGATCATCCGGGTGGGCCTCAAGCTGATTTGCAATATCGACACGGAAATCCGGGGCCGGGAGCATATCCCGCAGGGCCCTTTCCTCTATGCAGGCAAGCAT
>NZ_NCJT01000471.1 GCF_002282565.1 Hyphomonas sp. 34-62-18 | reverse complement strand
CGCTTCTGCCTGCAGCCGCTCGAGGCGTTCGTTGCAGAGCTCGCTCGCAACAGCGATCAACTGCTCGATCCGGTCGGCCTGCCAGGTGAGGATTTCCTGCGTGGTCTCGTAGGATGGAGAATAGCGCGCCTCGACATAGGCGCGTCGCAGGAGCTCGAAATAGCGTTTGTAAGGCTTCTGCGGCGGTCCCCATGCATCCTCAAGACGGCCATCAATCGTGCGGGCGATGTTCCGGAGCTTTCCGAGATGGTGGGTGCCAGGTGCGTACAGTGTCGTGGTCAGCAGGAACATGCGGTACGCGCTCTCGGCGGCTTGGTGGAGAAGGAAAGCAGCGATATTGAATTGCGGTTCTTTGCGCTCGGTACATTCACGTCCGATGTCTAAGAACGTTTCCGAATTGTTTTTCCACTGCGTGTAAAATCCCGAGGCCAATTCTAGCGTTTTTGTCGGATCAGGTTTCGCGGGTTTGGCGAGGAGGTTCTTGGGGTTTCCGTTCTTGTCGGGCTCGGTGTCTTCGAAGAGCAGAATGCCCTGCTGGATGATCTCTGAGAAGAAATACTGTCCATCCTTGAGCTGACGGTTCACGTCCTGCAGGGTGTGGACGATAATGGAGACGTCGCGTTTGACGAGTGGGTCGCTATAGAGACGGTCTTCGACCTCGCCCCAGAAGGCGCTCATCTCGGTGAGGGCTTCATGGCTGACGATGGCGAGGAGGTCGACGTCGGAGGCGCGCCCGGACCGGCTGTCCTCAAACCAGGTGCCTTTGGCGAAACTTCCGAACAGGACGAGCTTCAGGAGGCGGTAGCGTTTCGCGCGGGCCTTGCCGTCCGCCTTGATGCGGGTTTCCAGCTCCTCGAGGATGACCTCCTGTATCCGGGCAAACTCGGCCTGCCGGGCAGGGGGGAGATGATCGAGGCTGGATTTCAATGTTACACACCATTTTGGGTTATTGCTGGGCGCTCTTTCTCGGAAATTGAGGAGTGTCTGTCTATTGAAGACTGAGCTGCCGACAAATTGATTCTTGGCATTCAGGCTGTGGGCCATGGAGCATCGGAGTTGATCGCGGCCTTGAGCTTATTCCTCGATGTGTGAGCAACGCTCGCCCGAGAAGTCGAGTGACGGCCGGACCAAAGTCGGGGTCAGCCCCGAACAAGGTCTGCCAATAAACGGCCCGGATTGGGGGGAGCCAGCCACGGAGGGCTCGGCGTTTTC
>NZ_NCJT01000166.1 GCF_002282565.1 Hyphomonas sp. 34-62-18 | reverse complement strand
GCCGGGGGACTGGGTGGGCAGCTGGATCGATGTGATCCGTAAGCGCACAATTGACGGTTCTATGATCCCATTCGCCGTAACGCATCCGCAGGACGGCGCATTTCTTGGCATCACCAGCTTTCTCGATCCCAGCGAAGCGAACAAGAGCGTCGAGATCGGCATGACCTGCTATGCGCCGGAAGTTCAGGGCACGGCAGTAAACCCTTCCTGTAAAAGGCTGCTCATGGGCCATGCTTTTGAGGAATGGGGCGCGCGCCGGATTCAGTATCAGGTGGATAACCGGAACGAACGCTCCAAGGCAGCCGTGCTGAAACTCGGCGCAAGGCTGGAGGGCGTTCTGCGCAATCACAAGACGCTACCCGATGGCTTTGTGCGCGATACTGCCTTCTTCTCCATTCTGGATACGGAGTGGCCGGCTGTGAAGGCGCGGCTCGATGCCCGCATTCTGGCAGGTGAGGCGGCGCCCGCATGAGCGATCCGGTCAATCTCAACAAGGCGCGCAAGGCTAAAGAGAAGGCCGAGAAGGAACAACGCGCGAAAGAAAACCGCGCCAAGTTTGGCCGCACCAAGGCAGAGAAAGCCCTTGATCAGGCACGCGCGGACAAGCTGAAAAAGTTAACGGATGGGCACCGCCGTCAAGATCCTGGCAAGGATGGTTAAAAAAGCGTTGACAGGCCCGGAACTTGCACCGAAATCACCGTGTGTATCAGTGCGGGAGTGCCGTCCATGTTCAAGCGTGTCATGCTCAAGACGGTCTTTGCGCTCACTGCTTTCAGTTCAGGCGTTATCTGGGGCATCGCGGCTGAGGCGAGCGCTGCCGGTATACCGCTTATCGGCCTGTTCCAAGGCTGATCCCTCTCACGAGACGTTAGTATCTTCGCGGGTCCTGAACCTGATCAATCAGGCTGTTCTCATACCGCCCCTGCGAGACACGCCCCAGCGCATCGAAGATCGGCTTGGCATCCTTGTCCTTCAGCAGGGGAATGCCGCGCGCGATCTCGGCAGCCTGCGCATAGAGAAGATGGGCCTGTTCAAACTCTCCACGCGCCTCGGTACAAGCGGCCAGATTATGCAGGATGCCAGGCGCCTTCGGGTAAGCCCTGGCCAGTTCCTGCCACTGCGCGCAGGCGCCGATAAACTCGCCGCGCCGGGTCGCTTTGACGGCGGCAGCAAAGCGTGGATCGCCGGCCTCTTCCGGCACCAGCGGCTTCTCCACGATCTCTGCCCGCAGCGTGGTGGTGTAGGGGGCAATGTCGCGGCGGAACGCCGGGATGGCCGCGGCCACTGCCTCGGCAATCATGCCAATGGGCGCATCCCAATGCGGCAGCGTCTCGTAGATCACATCCCCAAACTCTCCGGTTGATTGATCCGTATCCGGATATTCGGCGACGTCGTAGCAATCTTCCTGCTCGGTGGCGCCGCCATGCTCCGCGGTGAACACCGGCCGGCCGGTGGCGAAATCAACGAGGGTTGCCCGAACAGTCACGTTCACAATGTCCTTCGGGCAATGCATTTCGACCACCACATGCCGTTCGCAATCGAAGAGGCCTTCATACTTCTCGCAGCGCCGCTCGCGCCGGAACCGGGTTTCGCGGTTGAAACCGGCGATCAGCACTTCGCCCTCGTAAATGCCCTGCGGCCGGGTGGGGTCTATCTCGATGAACCAGCGCAGCCCATTCAGCGTGGCGTTGTCGATCAGCGCCTGAAACTCCGCCTCGGCGACATCCCCCGCCGGCCCCCGGAACCGGCCAGCCGCCACATCGGTATAGTTCAGCGCTTCGGCATAGGTCGGCGCCGCGCGGGCCGAATAATCATAGCCTGGCGTCTGGCAGGCGGCCACAGCGCCCAGAATACCGAGCATACCAAACAGATGTCGCATATTTACCCCCACTAAAGCGTCGCTTCAGGCGTGCCTCTGCATTCCTTCAACGTCAATGGTTGACGCAAGCCGGACACTCGCCCAACTCATCGCCTGCAAAAGCGCAAGGATTATGCTGATGACCCGGACCCTGTTCACGCCTTTCCGGCTGAAAAACCTGGAATTGCCCAACCGTATCGTGATGGCGCCAATGACGCGCTCCTTCTCGCCGGGCGGCGTGCCGGGGGAGAATGTGGCCGATTATTACGCGCGCCGGGCGGCCGCCGATGTCGGCCTGATCGTCACCGAGGGCACCACCGTGCGCCGGGGCGGCTCGTGCAACGATGTGAATATTCCGAATTTTTACAAGGCCGATGCCCTTGATGGCTGGGCGCGCGTGGTGGCCAAGGTGCATGCCGAAGGCGGCAAGATCGCCCCGCAGATCTGGCACCAGGGCATGGTGCGCAAATCCGGCACTGGCCCGGAGCCCGATGCCCCCACCGACAGCCCCTCGGGCCTCACCCATACCGGCAAGCAAATCCTGCCCGAGCCAACGACTGCCGAAGTCGAAGACATGGTGATGGCCTATGCCGACGCGGCCGCAGACGCCAAACGTCTTGGCTTCGATACGCTGGAGATCCACGGCGCCCATGGCTATCTGATCGACCAGTTCTTCTGGGACGCGATGAACAAGCGCTCTGACAAATACGGCGGCAGCCTGGTTGACCGCGCCAGCTTTGGCGGCGACATCATCCGCGAGATCCGCAAGAAAGTCGGCCCGGATTATCCGATCATCCTGCGCTATTCGCAGTGGAAGCAGCAGGATTACACCGCCCGCCTCGCCCCCACGCCGCAGGAGCTGGAAGCCTTCCTGAAGGTCTTTGTGGATGCCGGCGTTGACTGTCTCCATGTCTCGCAGCGCCGCTATTGGGAGCCTGAATTCCCGGAAGTCGATGGCGAAAACGGCCTCAACGGTGCCGGCTGGGCCAAGAAGCTGACTGGCCTGCCGGTCATCACGGTGGGCTCTGTCGGCCTCAATGGCGATTTCATCTACGCCTTCGCCGGGCAGGGCGCCGGCCAGCGCTCCATCGACGACCTGGAAGCCCGCCTCGACAAGGGCGAGTTTGACCTCGTCGGCGTCGGCCGCGCGCTGCTGCAGGATCCGGAATGGGCCAAGAAACTGAAAGAAGGCCGCGTCTCGGAAATCGCCGACTACGACGCCAAGGCCCTCGCCACGCTTTATTGAGGCAGGCGTGTCCCTTTGAAATCCAGTCAGGTCCGGTCTGCGTAAGGGAAGCATAACTTCAACCCGCAGACCGGACCTGACCCATGTCTAATGCCCGACGTGTAGCAAATGTGCTGGCTGCCGGCGTTGCTTCGGCAACGGCGACCGCCTGCGCCTCATCCTCCTCCCTCGAACAGTTCCAGAATGCACCGCGCCAGCTCGTGCTGGAAGAATACTTCCTCGGAGAAACGACCGCCTACGGCCTGTTTGAGGACCGCTTCGGCAAGGTTCGCCGCCAATTCAAGGTCGATATCGTGGGTGAACTGGAAGGCGACCGCCTGACGCTCACGGAAGAATTTTTCTATGACGACGGCGAGCGTGAAACCCGCATCTGGGAAATCGATGTTCTGGGCGATGGACGCTATCGCGGCACAGCTGGCGATGTCACCGGCGTCGCCGAAGGGCAGGTGTCCGGCAACGCCTTCAACTGGAAATACAAGGTCGACCTGAAAGTCGGCGGCAGCACCTGGAATGTCGGCTTCAATGACTGGATGTTCCTGATGCAGGATGATGTGCTGCTCAACCGCGCCTATGTCACCCGCTACGGTATTGAGATCGGCCAGGTCACCATCGCGTTCAAAAAGCCCTGAGCCTGAACGGCCGGGCTGGCGCGGTCAGGTCAACAGATAGACGAGGAACATCACCGCAAACGCGGCCACCGGTACCATCTGCGTAATCAGATAGTTGCGGCGGATATTGTTGATCTCTTCGTCCCGCAGCTGGCTGGCCGCCTCGCCCTCGGGCCAGTCTGGGCGGCTTGTGCCCCAAAGGGTCAGGAAGCCGCCATTGCCTTCCGCCATCGGCATTTGGCGCAGCGGCACCCGGGCTTTCTCCGCCAGGGCCCGGGCAGCGTCTCCCGCCAGTTTGGTATAGTCAAACGTCTTTGGAATGGGCCTGTCCTCACCCAGCAGGATGACCCCGCCCGATTTCAGACGGATGGCATACACCCGGTTGATCGTGGCCATGCCCATCGTGCGGAAAGCTTCTTCCCGCCACTCGATAGCCCCGATCGCCGAATAGGCGAGGGGGCCGCTCATCCGCGGGGCGGGGCCGTAGAGCAACCGTCGAAGCGGCAGCTGGAACCATGCATTCACCGGGCCGAGGGAAATACGCCAGGCATTCTTCATCATGAAGTCCCGCGTCACCATCCGGCAGAGAGGAAGGAAAAAAGCCGTCAGCAGGCCGAGCATCAGCGCGACGGCAAAAGCGCCTTCGTGTAGCAGGCTGGCGCTGAAACCGGCCATCGTCAGCATCAGCAGCCACAAACCGGCGACGGCAAGAGCCAGGAAGTAACGTTCCACCATACCATAGCGGAATTCGGCCGCATCTGCCGTGTGCATGTCTGCTGTCATGGTGTCTCACGCTCCTGTGACACAATGATAGGCGTAAGAACGGCCTGAAACAGGTCTCAGGCGCGACCGTAGGCCTCCTTCAGCCAGGCCTTCACCTCCGCGTCCAGATCGCCCGGAGACTCCAGCTTCACCTTGTGCGTACACATCGCGCCGGGTTTCTCCTCGATCAGACGGCCGGTGGCAGGCGTGCCCTTCAGGTTCAGTCCAAGATCAAGGCGGGATTTGCTCGCAGGCGTGCTCACGGCAAAATTCTTCGAACGGCGAAACGCCACGCTTGTCTTCTTGACCGAGACTTCCACATCCGGCCCGAGCGACCGGGCAAAGGTGGCCAGTGCCTCATAAACCGGGATGAGCGCTTCCTTGCCCTTGAATTGGCCGGTCAGAAGATCGTCTTCCGGCGTCTCCATTGCGCCCTTGGCCGTGTGGCAGATCAGGTTGGCATAGCCATGGCCAAGACCATGGGTCTCCTTCAGCAGTTTCATCTGGTCGCCATGCTTTTCCAGCCCGCTGGTTTTGACGATCTCCGCCCATGCTTCCACCGATTTACCGGTGTTCTTCAGAAGGTTCGCCTTCATGGTCTCGATCGGATCGCTCGCCTTGTCCGCCATCTTGTCCTCCCTGATGCGGCTGTCCCACGGGCTTGAATGCCATCGCAGACTAACGCATCGGTCAATCCCTGCTATATGTTCCTGATGAGTTCCAATCCGAATCGTCTCTCGATCAGCCAGATGGCCGCCGCCCGTCCGCCCGCCGCGGCGGCGGAGGGCGCTGCCTATCTGAAAGGGCTGAACCCGGAGCAGCGTGAAGCCGTATTGCACACGGATGGCCCCCTGCTCGTGCTGGCGGGCGCGGGCACCGGCAAGACCCGGGTGCTGACGACCCGCCTTGCCCATATCATCGCCACCCGGCTTGCTTATCCGTCCCAGACGCTGACGGTGACCTTCACCAACAAGGCAGCCCGCGAAATGCGCGAACGCGCGCTGCACCTTCTGGGCGATGCGGGGGAGGGGCTGAGATGGCTCGGCACGTTCCACTCCATCTCCGCGCAGATCCTGCGCAAGCATGCAGAGCTGGTGGGCCTCAAATCCAGCTTCACCATCCTGGATACCGATGATCAGATCCGCCTCTGCAAACAGATCGTCCAGGCCGAAAACCTCGACCCCAAACGCTGGACGCCGCGCTATCTCGCCGGCCTCATAGACGGCTGGAAAAACCGCGCCCTGACACCGGAC
>NZ_NCJT01000165.1 GCF_002282565.1 Hyphomonas sp. 34-62-18 | reverse complement strand
AATTTCGGCTATGCTGGCGCTGTGTCCGTTCCGGTCATCAAGGACAAGCTCGCGTTCCGGATCAGCGGCGGCACATCGGAAAATCCCGGCTGGGCTGACGTCTATTACGGCGCTTTTGACGGCACCCCCGACCGCGAAGATGCCAACGTCATGAAGAATGACGACATCCGCATTGTTGCTCTGGCCAAGCCGGCCGAGAATGTAACGCTTCGCGCGCAGTACTGGCACTTCCAGCCGCGTCAGGAATTCCTGGGCAACATGGCGTCGGTCGATCCGCCTTACTATGCGAACACGGCCGGCCAACCCAGCTTTGGCAACGGCGATTTCAAACTGTTCAGCTTTACGGCCAATGTGGACTTCGAGAATTTCTCGGTCACGAGCGCTACCAGCGATCTATCGGGGAACTTCGGGATCTATGTTCCCATTTCCCCGTCGGGCTTCTTCTCGAGCCAGTTCTTCCCAGAAATGTTTGCCCAGGAGCTGCGCGCCTATTCCACCGGTGACGGACCGTTCAACTGGGTCGTTGGCGGACAGTATCTTGACGGCCAGGGCCCACAGGAGAACACACTTCAGAACCCAACCACCAATATCAATGCCGACAACAACACAATCACGGAAAGCTACGCCTTCTTCGGCGAAGTGAGCTATGATCTGTTTGACGGGAAGCTGGTGCGACTTGCGGGTCTTCGTCAGTACCATGACGAGCGTACTTTCGAGGATGCAACCAGTTCGCTGCCAAGCGAAAAGGATGTCACGACTTGGCGCCTCAACCTCTCCTACATTCCCCATGACGATCTGACGATGTTTGCGACGGCTTCGACCGGCTTCCGGGCTGGTATCGTCCAGTCTCAGGCTCAGGTGGAATCCCTCACACAGGCAGGTGTTCCTGTCTCGGTGGCGCTGGATCCGGAAACCTCGAAAAACTATGAGGTTGGCCTTAAATGGCGTGGCTTTGACCGTACCTTGAATATCGGACTGAACGTCTATCAGACCGAGTACAAGGACATGCAGACGAACACACCCGGCGCGATCGCAGGTGTGAACGGGTTCTCGAACTTCGGCGATGCCACCTCCAAAGGCCTTGACTACGAAATCCGCTGGGCAACACCTGTGGAAGGGTTGGCCATCGGTCTCGTCGGCAACATCAATGACACGAAGTACGATACGGTGGATCCGGCGGTTCAGGCTGCGCTGCCGCTGTTCCGCCCTGGATCGCGTGTGGTCAACACCATTGAGTCCAACTACCGGATCGACGCTTCGTATACCCGTGATCTGACGGCCGACACCGAAGGCTTTGCCAATGTCGGCTACAGCCGCAGCGGAAACCGTCTGCAGGCGAACGGTTTGATCGCTGATCCCTATAGCGGCGCCAACTTCACGCTCGGTATCCGCCGGGACATGTATGAAGTGTCGCTGTTCGGCACCAACCTCACCGACGAACGTGGCCCAACCTTCGTTGGCAATGCCGGTGTTCCGGCGGGCGCTGGCCCAACGCCGCGCACTATTGGTGTCCGCCTGCGCCTCAGATCGGAATAAAGCCAGAAACTTCCCCCAATCTCAGCCTCGCGATCAGAAGATCGCGAGGCTTTTTTGTGGCCGGCAGCCGCGCAGGATCAGCGAGACCTTCCCCGTGCCGTAACGGGCCAGATTTCCACCAGACTGTCGCCAGAAACGACGTGGTAATGGTCATAGAGATTTACAGTCGGGTCACAGTGGGGCGCTGCCAGCGTCACAACGTGGCTGAGCGGCAGGGGTGACGGTCCGCCGATCACCGCGCCCTGTTCGTCGCCCATGAACATGTAGCGCGCCCCCTCACCTGCGCCCGCAAGAATTCGCGGCGGCCCGGCATCTGTCGCCATCGCTTTGAGGCCCGCGTCCACCGTGACAAGCCCCGGTGTGTTGGCGCTGACAACGCGCGTATCAATCATCAATGCCGTTTCAAAGGCGTGATCGTTGCCCTCAATGAGAGTGCAGGCGTTATACTGATCGTCCATGAACACATAGGAACCAGCCTGCAATTCTGTGAATATCCCGAGGGCGGCGTCAATGCGGTGTGTGCCCGTTCCTCCGCCGGACACGATCTGCGGCGCGCCACCCGCCTCTGTCAGTGCAGAGATGACCGTCCGCAGATAAGCGGCCCGGTCTGCCATCGCCTCGGCGCGGTCTTCATAGCTTTCGATATGCTGCTGCAGGCCGCAATAATATTGAACCCCAGCATAGGAGAGTTCAGGCAGACCCTGGATGATCCGGAACAGCTCAACGGCTGCCTCGGGGGAGGCCACGCCGGTGCGGTGGATGCCGGGATCGACATCTATGAGCACAGTCAGCGGTTCGCCGCCCGCTGCCGCCACTGCTGCGGCAATGGCCTCTGCATTGCCGGGATTATCCAGTGTACAGATCAGACCTTCGGACCGGGCGTTCAGTGCGGCAAGCCGGGCGATGGCGGGCGCAGACACAACGGGAGACGTCAGCAAGAGACCACTAATGCCTTCGGCCGCCAGCGCTTCGGCTTCACCGATCTTCGCGCAACAGAGCCCAACAGCGCCCGCCGCAATCTGCCGCCGGGCGATATCGGCGGATTTGTGTGTCTTTGCATGTGGGCGCAAGGCGAGCCCGTTGGCGGCCGCGAAAGCGGCCATGCGGGCAATGTTTCGATCAAGCGCGTCGCGATCAATGATCAATACCGGTGTGTTCAGATCGCGCCGTGAATGAGGCTTTCCGATCAGATGGCGGTGCAGGTCTTCATCGGTCATGCGCTCACTCGAAACATCTTTGCAAGAGAATGATTCAGGAACTTGCCATCCCTTGCCATCCGGATCGACGCTCGCCCGGACACGCAGGAATTCATCCGTTTTCGGATATAACCGCCGGACATCTTCCGGTCCAAGCGTATGCCGCTTCGCCCAATGCGGGCGCCCCTCACCCGCCTGGAAAACGGGCTCAATGTCCGCAAACAGATCGCGCCATTCCATGCGTGCATACTGGTGAAGGGAAATCGAGGCAGCTGGACCATTCCGGAAAGGACTCATCCAGATATCATCCTGCGCCACAAGCCGGAACTCCAACGGAAAGGCAACCGGAAGGCGGCGTTTTCGGATATGCGCCAGCGTCTCCATCAGAGTGGGCAGGCCGTTGGCGCGGGGAAGCTCATACTCCATCTCTTCAAAGCGGATGGAGCGATCAGCTGGAAATATCCGCCAGGCCGGGCCGCTGCGTGTGGAAGGCTTGCCAGACATTGAGGTCAGAAAACGCTGCAGCGGCGGAATGACACGCGGCAGGCAGCGAGAAACATCCAGGGCGATTTGGAACGGCCCTTCGTCGATATCGGTGGTCCTGGTGGTATCCACAGGCCCCGGCACCGGGTGCAGCGTCTTGAAAATAACATCATCCGCATAGGGAAATACGAAGAATTCGAAATGCCGGGTTGCTGCCCCGAAGCGCTCCCAATGCGCTTCGATTTCTTGCAAGGGATGGCGCTCGATCCGCTCTTCAAGATAGTAAGCGGGAACGACCGCAATCCTGATCCGGGTCACCGCGCCAAAAAGGCCAAGTGACAGGCGCTGTGCTTCATAGAGGTCAGGGTTCTTGTCTGGGCCGCACTCCACCAGGGTGCCATCTGCCAGCATCAACTCAAATCCGCGCGCTGCTGTGGATAGGCTGCCAAGATCGGCGCCGGTTCCATGGGTACCCGTAGCCAGCGCCCCGGCAAGAGATTGCGGGTTCACGTCCCCCTGATTGATGAGGGAAAGCCGTTCCGTCCAGAGCGCCTCGGTGAGCCTCGCGAGCCCCCAGCCGGCGGGCACCCAGGCGGTCTGCCGGTCTGGCGCTATTTCGATCGCGCCATCATAGTCCGCCATGCTGATGAGCGTGCCCTCGGTGTCGCACAGGGGCATGAAGGAATGCCCCGCCCCGACAAGGCGCACTTTGGCCGCCGCGAGAATGACGCGCCGCAGTTCCGCTTCATCCCTCGGCCGCGCGACCTGTGCTGGCGCAGAGACAACACTCCCAGACCAATTGCTCCACCCCGCCATACCTGCCTCTCAAGCCAGACTTTCACACCCGCGCAGCACACCTGAGGGCAAGCGCCGGAGCAGATCCTGCGCGCGCCAGGGGCAGCACGAGACAACAGTAATATTAGCTATCTTTTTAAATCAAGAGCAATCGGCGCCGCGCCACTCAAATCAATTCCCTTAGCGGCAATACGGGTTTGAAGCCGGGCAAGGCGCAGAATAGCCCGTGCCAATGGAGCGCACCGAATTCAAATATTGATTGAAGTCGCGCATGCTGGTTTGAGGCGCCGATGTAGAGCCAGCAGATGATGAACCGCTGTACCCGGACGAATAGCCGCCAGAACCACCGCTGTACGCCTCAGCGCCGGCAGCAAGACCTGCGACAATGGTTCCAAGCGTATTGCCCAGGAAATTGCCGAACCGGTTTCCGCCTGAGGCGCTGCCCGAGGATCCCCCATAGGTCGCTGCGACATTGGCGTTGAACATTGGCATCCACACATCACAGGCAAAATCATTGCCGCCATTCATGCAGGCGCGCGGGCCATATTCCATTATCTTTTGCCGGTCATTCAATCCGAAGGCTGAGTAATAGTTGAAAAACACCACACCGGCGCAGGCTGTGTAATCCTTTTGTTCATTACAGGCGCGGACATATTCCTGTTCAGCTTTCCGGTAGTCAGCGACACTGAATTTTCCAAGGGAAAGCTGAGCACCTTCGGCCACGGCATGGGCGAAGTTGAGGCAGCTGCCCTCGATCTTCATCGCGCAGGCATAGTCGAGCGCCTGTGCGGCCCGGACATAATCTCGGTAAACGCCCGGCGCGCCGCTGATATCGTACTGGCCCTGAATGCTGCAAGCCTGCGCTTCAAGTTCACTTCCGCACAGCTGTGCGGCAAGGCGCCGGGCGTCCGCATGGCGTTTCTGCGCCATAAGGTCATAGACCGTATCGATGTCAGGCTTCGGCAGGGAGGCGAGCGCGCTGGTAGCCAGGGGATGTCCCATTTGCTGAGCCTTTTCGTACCAGTCACGCGCAGACAAAGCGTCTCCTTCCGGATTAAGGCCGAGCTCGTCATACTTGCCCATCATCATGAATGCAGCGGGATTACCCAGATCGGCCGCGAGTTTCAGCAACCTGTGGCCATCCGAAAAGTTCGCGACGACACCTTCGCCGTTAAAGGCCATGTTCGCTGCGGTGAATGCGCCATTTTCATCACCCGCCCGGCCCGCCAGTACGTAATAGCCGAAAGCTTTACTCAGATCTTTCGGGAAGCCGATTTCTCCGTCCGTATACAGCCAGGCCAGGTTCATTAGGGACGGCGTAAAATTAGCCGATGCGGCCTTTTCCCAATAGCTCACAGCTTTGGTGTAATCTGCCGGGACGGCTTTTCCCTCCCGGTAATAGACGCCGAGATTATTCAGCGCCTCAAGATTGCCGTGCACAGCAAGATTTTCCCAGATGGCTTTCGCCTGGGCATACTCGCCGGCTGCGTAGTGCGATTTGGCCTTTTCGTTCTGAAGGTAAGAAACGCTGCCCGGCTCTGACCATTCAGCCTCAGGCAATGGCGCGATCTCCAGAAACTGCGCATGCGCTGACCACGCGATCATACCCATCAGCATGCATGCAACAGCTGCCCGAAAGACATTTGGCATAGCCCACCTCAATCTAGTCTGGAAGGATTATGGCCCCAAAACCAGCTTCCACAAAGTCCGCTTTCTGTTTTATTTTTCAGCGGCTTAACCTTTGGCTTCACGCTCCAGAAGCTTGGCGGAGGCCTTCTGCAGGCAGGCTGACAAAGAATGAAGACTTGTGGCCAGCGGCGAGGTGTCCCTCCAGATGAGTGCGATGTCGCGCCGGGCAATGGGATGATCGATCAGGCGGATGTTCATGCCGCGGTCGCGCCTCGCTTCAGAGAGGGCATAAAGGCTCGGCAGGATGGCGACCCCCGCGCCCATCTGCGACATCAGCCGGATGGCGTCGAGAGATGTGCCCTCATACTCGGAGCTTACGGCGGCGCCTGCGGCCGCCGCGATATTCTGCGCGATGGCGCTTAACCTGTGGCCTTCGCCAAGCGTCAGTAATTCCCGCCCGCTGAGATGCTCCAGCTGAATGGGGCCGTCGCCTTCGGCGAGCGCGTCTTCCGGCGGCGCGCAAGCATAGAGGCGCTCAGTGAACAGATGCGCATACTCTGTATCTGGATGATCTTCCGGCGTGGAAATCACAGTGTCAAAAAGCCCCGCCTGCAGATGCTCATCAAGGTCAATCGTGCGCTCCTCCCGAACGCTGAGGCGTAGCGCGGGGAAGCGGGCGCGCAAGTCGCCTGTCGCCTGCGGCAGAAGATACGGCCCGATCGTCGGCAGAACACCCAGACGCAAGCGGCCGGAAAGCTCAGTCCGGCCGAGCTTCGCAACAGCTTTGAGATCTTCCACCTCGCGCAGGATGATCCGTGCCCGCCGGACAAGTTCTTCACCCGCCGGCGTCAGCATGGCGCCCCGGCGGGAGCGCTCTACCAGTGCCACACCGAGCCCGGCTTCCATCTCTGCGACCTGGGCAGACAGGCTCGGCTGGCTGACATTGACCAGCCGCGCCGCGTCGCCGAACTTACCTGTTTCAGCGATCGCGATGAGATACTGCATCTGTCGAAGCGTGGGGCGCATTTGATAGCTTTCTCCTATTGGATTGAGAGAATAGTTAGATTGGAGCTATTCCAATTCAACCCCATCTCCCTGGCAAGCCGACGAATGGCTTAGCTGAAAGGAGAAAGAAATGTCCCCCTCGTCACCTGTGTCAGGACACCTGTCTGATGACAGGATTTATGGTTCGGAGGCTGCCGCCGGGATCAATCCCCGTCCGCCGCGCTTCAATTCGGATGATCGCCGCGCTTGGCGCCGCCGCCGCCGGATCCGGGATATGCGCAAGGAACTTCTGAGGACTGAATAACATGCTGTTGCAGGCCGTATTCAACACGTTGCGGGGCTGGCTTTTCGGGCAATCCGGAAAAGCTTTGGCGATCCGGCTCGCGCCAGCCCCAGTGCCCAGCAGAGATGCCCGCCACTCGCGGCACTTTATTGGCCGGCACATGCGCTGAGCAAACCTTGAAACCTGCCGGATAATCTTCCGGCGCAAATTCCTGAAAAAGCTACCCCACAATCTTTAAGGTAGAGTAGAAAAGCTATATCTTCAGCATGCCGACCGGGCCCCTCTGGCGGTTGATTCCTGAAACGGATCAGTCGTGATGTCGGACCGCATCGGGAGCAAACCCGGTGCAGCCCAGAAACTTAATTTCACCGCTGCGCCTTGCTCCCGCCCCCACACAAGAGGAGTAAGACATGACATCGAACTATATCCGTTCTCTCGCCCTGAAGCATGCCGATCTGGAACGCCGGATCGAAACGGCGATGAAAGCGCCCGTTCCCGACACGCTTGAAATCATGAAGCTGAAGAAGCTCAAACTGGCCTGCCGCGACAGTCTCCGTGAAGCCATCAACCGGAAACGCCGCCGCAAGGTTCATCGACCAGGCGCCCTGACGGCAAGAGAGCATGGTGGGCCTGCAGCACGCGCCCCACAACTGCCCAGCGAAGCATGACAGCGCCTCATCAGAGGAACTGATTCCAAACTTTTGACGCCGCGATCGCAAGTTAAAAAATAGCCGGCGCTGCCTCAATCTTTGAAGCAGTGCCGGCTTTCTGTTTCAGAACCGTCCTGGGCGGAGAACCTTCACCTCGCCAATGCTCAGCACACCGATATGACTGCTGAGAAGGCTTTCAATCTCTTTCAGAGCCGCTTCGATCTGATCCTGGGCGCCGATCGAGACGATTACCACCATATCGCTGGACGCTGACATATCGACATCCCGGTTCCACCGGGTTTGCCCGCCAAACCCGGAGATCGCTGGCAGGACAGTATAACCTGTCAGGCCCGCCTCTTCGAGAATCCGGCAGGCACGGGGCGCGGCCATCCGCTCAATGATGAGTTCACAGCGATAACGCACATGCATGATCAAGCGCCTCCAGAGGATACCATTTTAGCCAGCCATATATATAGCGGCAATCCAAGGATGAGGTTGAACGGGAATGTGATCCCCAGGGACAATGTCAGATAGATGGATGGTTTGGCCTTGGGCATGGCAAGGCGCATGGCGGCTGGCACGGCGATGTAGGACGCAGACGCCGCAAGCGTTATCAGAAGTGCAGCATCGCCGGCAGGCATGCCATTGAGGGCTGCTACACCCGCCGCAAGGAAGGCCGAAATGAGGGGCATGTAGATACCAAATGCAACGGTGCCTGGGCCCAGCTGGCGCCAGCCATTGCGGAGGCCCCGGCCGGCGGACAGTCCCATATCGAGCAGGAAGAGGCAAAGCACGCCTTGGAACGGCGTCACAAAGAAGGGCGCAACAGACTGCATTCCGGCTTCTCCGGTGATCCATCCGATCACAAGCGCGCCAAGAAGGACGACCACGGACGCATTCAGCAAGACTTCCCGTGCAAGCTCGCCCTTGTCAGAGCCAGCAACGGCTTCTGATTTCACAGCGCCC
>NZ_NCJT01000470.1 GCF_002282565.1 Hyphomonas sp. 34-62-18 | reverse complement strand
CGACGCGCCGAGCCGACCGGCATGATCGCCAGCGGCCATTGCGGCGCGGTACGGGTCGCACGCAACTGGTTTGTAACGGCTGCCCATTGCATTGATGAACCCTTCGACGAAATCCGGGTGATCGGTGAGGCGGCCAACCTGCGCAGCCCAGAGGCAAAGCGCACATCTGCCGAATATGCCGTCTGCCATGCTGGCTATCAGGGAACGGACAATGCCTATGCCAATGACATCGCCCTCGTACACCTTAGCGAAGAACAGGTGGCGGGCTTGAGCAATGTGCCTGTTGCGAGGTTTGGCGCAACAAACCGGCCGCTTGCGCCGGCCAACTACCCCACCGGCGAAATGGCCGGCTGGGGTCTTACCCGGTTTGATGGGCAGCTTTCCAACGACCTGCTGACGACACGGCTGAAGATCACCCATGCCGGCCCCGCAGCCATCACTGTAGCCAGCGACAATGGCGCTGGCCCGTGCATCGGCGACAGCGGGGGGCCGCTCTATGTTACGGAGGCAGATGGCAGCAAGACCGTGGTCGGCATTCTCTCCGTTGTCGAACAGAACCGCACGACCGGTCATTTCTGCGAGGGAGAGTATAACGGCCGGTATACCAACTTGCAGGGATATGGCGACTGGATCACATCTGTGATGGCGCTTTGCGAGAACGAGCCGGGCGCCTGCCGCTGAGGCGGGATGGACGGGGCGGCGGTCGCATCTATATCGTGGCCAAATGCGAAAGGACCACTCAATGCAAAGCCGGACGCTTCCTCTGCTGGTTCTGATCGTGGGCCTTCTTCAACCCTTGATGGGCGCGCTGGCGCCTGTGTTCGGCATCGGAATTCCAGTGGGCGACGCCAACCGCGCCGCCATGGCGCCTGAGCAGCCGTTCCCCCCCTTCTTCTCTATCTGGAGTGTGATCTTCGCCGTTTACATCGCCTTTGGTGTGGCCGGGCTGCGCAAGCCAGAGCGCTGGCCGCAGGTGATGGGGGTACCGCTACTCCTTGCGGGGGTCGGCAATATCGTGTGGCTGCTCAGTGCGCAGCTGATTGGCATCCAGCTTCTGAACTTCATCCTTCTGTCACCAATTTTCCTGTTCGCCTGGTGGACCGCGCGCATCGCCCATGATTTGCGCAGCGGGGAACGCTCAGCAGGTTACTATCTCGGCGCAACGGCCAGCGGCCTGCTGGCGGGATGGATCTCAGCGGCCACGGCAGTGTCCATCCCCCT
>NZ_NCJT01000164.1 GCF_002282565.1 Hyphomonas sp. 34-62-18 | reverse complement strand
GCCACCTGGTCCTGCGTCAGCCCCAGCAATATGCGGCGGCGGCGCATCCGCTCGCCTACCTGACGGTCTACCTGGTTTGCATCGCTCAGTTTGATCGGTCGCATGAGATCACCTGACTGCCCCAAAATTGCGCGGACACCGCACCATAGCGGGTTTCGGCGCCTTATTGGAAACGCTTACTTGTGCGGAGCTAGGCCGCAAGACGCCCGCGGCAAGGGCCCGGCTGCGCCTGCCCGGCGCGCGGACCTGACAAACGGTCTTGGAAACCCCGCACAATCCGGGCTAATCAAGCTGCAGAAACGTTCTGAGAGCGCGAGGCCCCGCCGCATGTCGAAACTGACGCCCCTTCCCCTCGTGATTCTTGCCAGCGCGCTGCTTGTCACCGCCTGCTCCTCGACCCGCCGGAATCCTGAGTTGGCCTATGTGGAGCGCCCGGTCGAACAGCTCTACAATCAAGGGACAGACCGGCTGGACCGGCGCGACTATGCGCGCGCCAAGCTGTTCTTCGAGGAAGTCGAGCGTCAGCACCCCTATTCGGAATGGGCCCGCCGCGCGATGGTGATGTCGGCTTATGCCTCCTATCGCTCGCGCGATTACACGACCTCCATCTCAGGCGCGGAGCGGTATCTCTCCCTGCATCCGGGCGGCTCCGAGGCCGAATACGCCTACTACCTGATCGCCCTCAATCATTTCGACCAGATAACGGACGTGGGCCGCGACCAGGCAACCACCGAAAGCGCGCGCAACGCCTTCCTGGAAGTCATCCGCCGCTATCCCGACAGCGAGTACGCCCGCGACGCCCGCGTCAAGCTGGACATGGTCAACGACCAGCTGGCCGGCAAGGAAATGACCATTGGCCGCTGGTACCTGCGCTCCAACCAGACGCTCGCCGCCGTCAACCGCTTCCGCCGCGTGGTCACCGAGTATCAGACCACGTCCCACTCCGAAGAGGCCCTGCACCGCCTCGTCGAAGCCTACCTGGCGCCTCAACCCCCGCCGATCAGGGCGAGCCATTCTTCTTCGGTCATGACCTTCAGGCCAAGCTGCTCGGCCTTGGCGAGCTTTGAGCCCGCCCCCGGCCCGGCAATGACGATGTCGGTCTTGGCAGACACTGATCCGGCCACCTTCGCGCCCAGCGCGCTGGCCCGTGCCTTCGCCTCGTCGCGCGTCATCTTCTCCAGCGTACCGGTGAACACCACCGTCTTTCCGGCCACCGGACTGTCGGTCGCCGCCGGCACCTCGTCCTCAACCTCAACCTCATCCAGCAGCGCGGCGAGCATCTCGCGGTTATGCGGCTCGCCCTCAAACGCCATCAGCGCGCGGGCCGCCGCCTGGCCGATGCCGTCAATACCGATGAGGTCGTTATAGGCTTCGCTGCCCACCCCGCCCTCTTCGGCAGCTTTCACCGCCGCCCAGAAGCTCTGCCAGCTGAGGAAACTGCGGGCAAACTGCGCTGAGGTCGTCTGTCCGACATAGCGGATGCCAAGGCCATTGAGAAAGCGCGCGAACGCCACCTTCCGGCGCGCATCAATCGCGCTGTAAAGCTTCTTCGCAGAGGCGGCCCCAAAGCCTTCCCATTCCTCCAGCGGCGGCAGGCCGGCGGATTCAATATTCGTCTTTAGCCGGAATATATCCTGAGGCGCCTTGAGCACACCTTTCTCGAAGAACAGCGCCACCTGCTTTTCGCCGAGCCCATCAATATCGAGCGCCTTGCGCGAAACAAAATGTTTCAGCCGCTCCACCGCCTGGGCCGGGCAGATCAGCCCGCCCGTGCAGCGCCGGCGCACGTCCTCGCGGCCAGCGTCATCAATCTCGCGCACCGCTGCGGAGCCACAGACCGGGCACGTCTCCGGCATCGTCCAGGCCGGCCCCTGCCCGGCCTCCACCACGCGCAGCACCTGCGGGATCACATCGCCCGCCCGCTGCACCTCCACCCGGTCGCCGGGCTTCACGCCCAGGCGGGCAATCTCGTCCTCATTGTGCAGCGTGGCATTGGAGACCACCACGCCCCCCACCGTCACCGGTTCCAGCCGCGCCACCGGCGTCAGAGAGCCTGTCCGCCCCACCTGGATGTCGATCCCGAGCAGCCGGGTAACCGCCTTCTCGGCCGGAAACTTGTGCGCAATCGCCCAGCGCGGCGCCCGGCTGACAAAGCCAAGGCGCTGCTGCCAGTCCAGCCGGTCCACCTTGTAGACCACCCCGTCAATGTCATACTCGAGGCCCGCGCGTTCGGCCTCGATCTCGGTATAATAGGAGAGTATCTCCTCGACCGTCTCGATACGGACCATACGCGGATTGGTGACAAATCCCCAATCGGCAAAAGCATTCACCGCCTCAAACTGCGTATCGGCAAAGGGCGCGCTCGCCGCCGCCCAGGCATAGGCAAAGAAGCGCAGCGGCCGGGATTTGGTAATCTCCACGTCCAGCTGCCGCAGGCTGCCGGCGGCCGCATTGCGCGGATTGGCAAAGGTCTTGCGCCCGGCCGCTTCTTCTCGCGCATTCAGCGCGGCAAAGTCGGATTTGGCCATATACACTTCGCCGCGGATTTCGATGCTGCCGGGCCAGCCTGCACCTTTCAGCTTTGCCGGTATATCCTTCAGGGTACGGGCATTCTTGGTCACGTCCTCGCCCGTCTGCCCGTCCCCGCGCGTTGCCGCGCGTATCAGCTTGCCCTTCTCATAGGTGAGGCTGAGGGAGAGGCCGTCGATCTTCGGCTCGGCAGTGAAGGCCACCACCTCTTCCCCCGGCAGCCCGAGAAAGCGACGGATGCGGGTGGCAAAATCGGCGACATCTTCATCCGTGAACGCATTGTCGAGCGACAGCATCGGCGCGCTGTGGCGGGCCTTGGCGAAGCCGTCACCCGCCTCGGCGCCCACCCGCTCGCTGGGGGAATCCTCGCGCTTCAGCTCCGGGAACCGCGCCTCGATGGCCAGGTTGCGCTGGCGCAGGGCGTCATACTCGGCGTCGGTCAGCTCCGGCGCGTCATTCTGATAATAGGCCGCGTCCGCATCGGCGATCGCCCTGGCGAGACGCTCCAGCTCTGCCGCCGCTTCTGCCGGCGTCAGCGCCTCGACCGGTTTCTCCGCGCTCATGCATCCTCCATCAACCTCCCTGCCGCCGCGCGCGCCTCATCGGTAATCTCCGCGCCCGACAACATGCGGGCAATCTCTTCCCGCCGTCCGCACGCGTCTAGCAAGCTGAGCTGTGTCTCGCCAGCCTCCGGAAGCTTCTCGATAAGCCAGTGATTGTCCGCAGCGGCCGCCACCTGCGGGCTATGCGTCACGGCAAAGACCTGCCGCGTCCGCGCCAGATGCTCGAACCGCTCACCGATGGCAGCGGCCACCGCCCCGCCCACGCCCTGGTCAGCCTCGTCAAAGATCAGCGTACCCGCGCTGCCGGCCTCGGCAAGCGCGCATTTCAGCGCCAGCGATACTCGCGCCAGCTCCCCGCCCGAGGCTACCTTGCGCAGCGCGCCAAAGCCCGCCCCCGGATTGGTCTCGGCCTCAAACTCCACCCGCTCGGCCCCGGCCGCGCCGGCCTCTTCCTCGGCCAGCGGCACCAGCGCCACCCGGATCGTCGCCCGGCCAAGTTTCAGCGGTTTCAGCTCCGCCGCAATCGCCGCTTCCAGCCGCCCGGCCGCGCCCATCCGCGCCTGGGTCAGCCGGTGCGCCGCGCCATGCCAGCGGGCCCGCGCCGCGCTTTCCGCCGCCTCGGCTTTCTTCAGGCCAGCGTCGCCCGCCTCCACCAGGTCGAGCCGCCCGCGCAGCGCCTCCAGCCGGTCCGGCAAAAGCTCTGCCTCGCCGCCATATTTCCGCGCCGCCGCGCGCAGCGCAAAGAGGCGTGCCTCCACCGCATCGAGATCCCCCGACGCCTCAGGCAGCGCCGAGAGCCGCGCCACCGCCAGCTCTGCCTCGCGCACCTCGATCAGCGCCCGCTCGATCGCCTCGGCCGCCGCCCGCGCGGTTTCGGCCAGCTGACCCTCTCCGCTTTCAAAGCCGGGCAAACGGCAGATGCGTTCCGCCGCCCGCGCCGCCTTGCCCAGCGCCGTTTCAGAGCCGCCCTTGGCGAGCGCCTCTTCAGCCTCGGCCACCGCCTCCTGAATACGCTCTGCCTGCATCAGCCGCATCCGCTCCTCGCTCAGCCGCTCGGCCTCGCCCTTCTGCGGCGCCAGGCGCTCGAGCTCTTCCACCGAAGCTTCCAGCCATTCGCGTGCTTCCCGCGCCGCGTCCTGCTCCGCCTTCAGCCGCGCGCGCTCAGCCCGTGCCGCATCGAGCGCCTGCCAGGCGGCGGCGCATTCGGCCAGCAGCGCCTCATTGCCGGCAAACTGGTCCAGCAGGCGGCGATGGGAAGACGGCCGCATCAGGCTGGAGGCGGCATGTTGCCCATGGATTTCCACCAGCAGGTCACCCGCCTCCGCCAGCAGCGACGCGCTCACCGGCTGGTCGTTGATAAAGCCGCGCGCCGGCCCCTGCGCCCGCACCACGCGTTTCAGCGTTAGCGTCTCGCCGGCTTCGGCGGCCACGCCCTGCGCCGCCAGCAGCGCCCAGACCGGATGGTCCCGCGCCAAATCGAACTCGGCCGCAACGCTTGCCTGCTCCGCACCCGCGCGGATCACGCCCCGGTCGGCCGGCCCGCCAAGGGCGAGGGCAATGGCGTCCAGAATGATGGATTTGCCCGCGCCGGTTTCCCCGGTCAGGGCGGTGAAGCCTTCCCCCGGCGAAAGATCGAGCCGGGAAATAAGCACGAAATCACGAATAGAGACCGATAGCAGCATGAAGGGTCTGATAGCATGAGAACAAAATAGGAACAACTAGAATCATGGGCTTGCGTGCGGAGGCCACTTCGCCCCATCCTTGGCGCCGGCGCCGCGGGGCGTATCAGGAGGCGGGGTGCAGATACGGCGCGCACAGATCATGGCAGGTCTCAAGGTGGCGGCGGTGGCCTTGGTCGCGCTGCTCATCCTCTGCTTCTGGTATCTGGGCGCGGCCTGGCTCTCCGGGAAACTTCCGCTCAGCGGGCGCGCGCAGCTTGCGGAAGCCGGGACGCCGGTGACCTATCTCTGCGAAGCGCCCTTCCACACCGATATCGCCCTGCCGCTCTATGATCCCCTCTTCAACTGGTCTGAGGAACTGAAAGACGAGCTGCCCGCCTGGCTCCCGCCGGACACTTATGTCCTCTTCGGCTGGGGCGATTCTGTTTTCTTCACCCGCGTCCTGCAGCCCGAAGACATGACGCCCGGCCGCGTGCTCAGCGCCCTGGCCGGCCTCAACGATACCGCCGTGCGGATCGTACCTGTCGATGGCGCATCGGTCGACGAATTCTGTGAGCCCATCGCCGTGGACCAGGAAGGCCGCGCCGCGCTGATCGCTCATATCCGCGAGACCTTCGAGCGCGACGGCAAAGATGAGCTTCAGATCATCCCGACGCCGGTGCCCGGCGAAATCCTTGTTCATGCCAAGGGCCGCTACAGCATGTTCAACACCTGCAACCAGTGGACCGCCGCTGCCCTGGGCAAGGCGGGCCTGCCGCGCTCCTGGTTTGCGCCCTTCGCCTGGAACGTTACGTCACCCTTGCAAGCCGCGCAGGAGACGGATACCGAGGAGGTAACTCTATACAACTAGATTAATGGGAGGAGTTAGAATGATTGGTCCGAATGGCCGCCCCTGTCCGGAATGGTTCGCCAAGCCTCAGCTCGGTATCTTCATTCACTGGGGCATGTTCACGATCCCCGCCTGGGCCCCGCGCGGCCGCGCCATCCACGAGCTTCATGGCGACGACTATTACATGAGCGCGGTGATGACCCCCTATTCGGAATGGTATGACAATGCCGTCCGTGTCGAAGGCAGCGAGACGCGCAAGCGCCATCTCGAGCTTTACGGCGACAAGCCCTACCAGGACTTCTTCCCCGAATTCGATGCCCAGTCCCAGAAGTTCGATGCCAATGAATGGGCTGATTTCTTCGTCGAATGCGGCGCTACCCACTGCGTCTTCGTCACCAAGCATCATGACGGCCTCTGCCTCTGGCCGACAGACGTTGAAAACCCCCACCGCCCCGGCTGGCACACAGAGCGCGACTTTGTCGGCGAACTGGCCGACGCCGTCCGCGCGCGCGGCCTGCGCTTTGGCCTCTATTATTCCGGCGGCCTCGACTGGACCTTCCGCCCCTTCCCGATTGCCAATCTCGGCGACATGTTCGCCTGCGTTCCCACCGAGCAGGACTACCGCGAATACGCCCTCGCCCAGGCCAAGGAGCTGATCGACCGCTACAAGCCCTCGATCTTCTGGAACGACATTGCCTGGCCCAATGGCGAGGATGTGCCCGTCCTGCTCGACTATTATTACAAGGCCGTGCCCGATGGCGTCACCAATGACCGCTGGCTCGGCGCGCACGACTTCTTCAATTCCCTGCGCGATGACGAGGTCCGCAAGGGCTTCAACGACATGATGAAGGAACGCTCCGCAGGCGGCGCGCAGGAAGAAACCCCTGCGCCGTATGCGGACTATCGCTGCGTGGAATTCGGCCTCGGCGTCGTACCGAAGGAACACAAATGGGAAGCCTGCCGCGGCCTCGGTCTCGGCTTTGGCTACAACTCTGCCGAAATCCCGGAAGACTACATGACCAGCGAAGAGGTGATCGCCCTCTACAAGGACGTCACCTCGAAGCGCGGCAACCTGCTGATCAATATCGGCCCTCTCGCCGACGGCACGATCCCGGACCTGCAGAAAACCCCGCTGCGCGCCCTCGGCCA
>NZ_NCJT01000163.1 GCF_002282565.1 Hyphomonas sp. 34-62-18 | reverse complement strand
CCGTCCAACATCAAGACGCCTGCCTGGTTTGCCGATCAGGTGGTGGCAAAGTTTGACGGCCTGCCGAATGTGACGGTGACGGTGCTGGACGAGACGCAGATTGAAGCCCTTGGCATGGGCGCCCTCTATGGCACGGGGCAGGGCTCTGCACGCCCGCCGCGCCTTGTGGCCGTTGAATACAAAGGCGGCAAGGACGGCGAAGCGCCGATTGCCTTTGTTGGCAAGGGTATCACCTTTGACACGGGCGGCATCTCAATCAAGCCGAGCGCCAATATGTGGCGTATGCGGATGGATATGGCGGGGGCAGCTTCGTCTGCCGGCGCCATTCTGACGCTGGCCAAGCGCGAGGCGAAAGTGAACGCTGTGGCCGTGCTCGCGCTGGCCGAAAACATGCCGGACGGCAATGCGATCCGCCCCGGCGATGTGCTGACCACCATGAGCGGCAAGACCATCGAGATCATGAGCACGGACGCTGAGGGCCGCCTGGTTCTGGCTGATGGCCTGTGGTGGACGCAGGAGCAGTACAAGCCAAAGCTGGCCGTGACGATTGCCACGCTGACGGGTGCTGTGGGCGGTGCTCTGGGGTCTGATTATGCGGGTCTTTTCACAGAGGATGATGCCCTTGCCGAGAAGTTTATTGCGGCCGGGGAAGCTTCGGGTGAGGCCCTGTGGCGCCTGCCGGTGCATCCCAATACGGTGAAGGCGATCCGCAGCGATGTGGCGGACGTGAAGAATGGCGGCGAAGGCGCGCCGGGCGCGTCCGTTGGTGCCGCCTTCATCATGGAGTGGGTGAAAGAAGAGACGCCTTTCGTCCACCTCGATATCGCCTCCATGGCCTGGCAGAATTCCGGCAATGCTGTCGATCCGAAAGGCGCCGTTGGCTATGGCGTGCGTCTTTTTGATGAAGTTGCTCGGACTTATGAGGCCAAATAGCCCGTTTGGATGGTCTGTTTACGAGCAAAATAAAACGCCTTCCCAGATCGGGAGGGCGTTTTTTTGTCGGGTATGGCAAAGCAAATTTCAGCTGCGTTCCTTGACGAGGCCGATCTCGCGCAGGCGCTCCATCAGGAAGTCCTGGGCCGTGATCGGGGGCTCGGCCTTGCCACCTTCGGCGAGGCAGCCAGGGAGGGCCTCGATCAGGAAATCCTGATTGAAATGAAGGAAGAAGGGCGTCGAATAGCGTGGGAAGCGGGAGCGTTCCGGGGCCGGGTTTACCACGCGGTGCGTCGTCGACGGCAGCACTCCGCCAGTGTAGCGCTGGAGCATATCCCCGCAATTAATCACGAGCGCGCCCGGCGGCGGATTGACTGCCAGCCACTGGCCGGAGCGGTGTTTCACTTCGAGACCGGCTTCCTCGGCGCCCAGCAGCAGGGTGATGACGTTAATATCTTCATGCGCGCCGGCGCGGACCGAGCCGGCCGGGGGCGGGTTCATCTGCGGCGGATAGTGCAGAAGGCGCAGGATGGAGTTGCCGAAGTTTACCTTGTCGTCAAACCAGGTCTCCGGAAGGTTCAGGTGGAGGGCAACTCCCTTCAGGAGCTGAGCGCCGAAATCGTCCAGGGCGGCGTAAAGGGCCCGGGTGGCGCGGTCGAAATCGGCCACTTCGGTGACGCTGGGCGTGTCTTTCATAGTGGCGCGGTAGGGCGAGCCGGGCGGTAGATCGCGGCCCGTGTGCCAGAATTCTTTCAGATCCGCCTGGGCCTGGCCCTTGGCGTTTTCCGTGCCGAAGGGCGTGTAGCCGCGCTGGCGGCCGCCGGGGGCATCGTGATATTTCTCCTTCACATCCTCGGAGAGGGCGAAAAAGGCCTTGGTGGCGGCAAGGTTTGCGTCGATCACGGACTGCTCAACCGGGTGCCCGGTAATGACGGCAAAGCCTGTTTCCCGGAATGATTTTCCGAGCTTGTCCGCAAAAGCAGCCTTGTCGGTGTGCCAGAGCGGGTAGGGAATGGGTTCGAAATACTGGGTCATTGAGGAAGTCTGCCAGAAGTGAGTGCGGGCGGATAGATGGCGCCCTGACGCGGGGATATCCAGCCTCGTTCTGCAGACAGTTCCTTGATGCTTAACGAAATCTCAAACGCGCCATGGCATCTGTGACAGGTTGAGTACCCGCAGGGAGCGGCGTGAACCTATGTCTCCAGCCGATGCCGGCCAGCCTGAAGCGCGGGCAGCGCTGCCGCGCGCGCGGCCACGCCTGGGGGCGGCGGATGTGATGGTGCATCTGTGGCGGGCAAAATGGTTGATGCTGCTGCTGTTCCTGCCGCTGTTTGCGCTGGGGCTGTTTGCGGCGCTGATGTTGCCTGAGCGATATGTGGCGGAGGCGCGCGTGCTGGTTGCGCCGGCCGCCGAGCGCGCCGAGGACGAAACATCGGCACGGTCAGAGATTGAACTGATACGCAGCCCGGTGGTGGCGCGCGCTGCCCTGGAGAAGGTGAGCCTGGCGCGGGCCTATCCGGCGCTGGCGGCGCAATGTGGCCGGAAAGACTGCGCGCGGATTGGCGCCGGTCTTGTCGCCGAAAGTCTGGAGACGGATGTATTGCCCGGCGGCAGGGCCGTCAGCCTGCGCTTTTCCCATGCCGACCCCGCCATTGCCGCCGAGCTGCTGAATGCCTTGTTGCGGGCCTATCTGGATTACCGCCCGGCTGTGCTGGGAGAGGAGCCCGCCCTCAGCTATGGCGCGCAGCGTGAGCGGTTTGAGCGTGAAGTGGCCGATGCCGAAGCCGCCATCCGCACCTATCTCTCCCAGAATGGCCTGACCGGCCTTGAAACAGAGCGCAGCACGCAGCAACGCCTGTATGAGGCCGCGACCCTGGACCTGATGACGGCAGCCGCGCAAAAGGCGCAGCTTGAAGCGGAGCTGGCAAGCTATCGCCGGAAACTCGCGACGTTGCCGCCCGAACAGACGCTGTATGTGGAAGACACCTCGCGGCAACGCCTGCAGCAGCTTTACGTGCAGCGGGAGGAATTGCGGGCCCGCCTTGCGCCGAACGCGCTGGCGCTGCGCGATCTGGACAACCGGATCGAAAGGATTGAGCGTTTGCTTGCTGCGCAGGGAGAGACGGCCGCTACCGTGCACCGCGGGCCAGATCCCCTGTACCAGGAAATCCAGTCGTCTATCGCGCGGCTTGAGGCAGAAGTGCAGGCGGCAAGCCGTCAGCAGGCGGAGCTGCACGCGCAGATCGCAAGCCTTGAAGCCCGGGATCAGCAATTGCGGGAACTGGCGCCGGGGCTGGCGGAACTGGAACGGCGGCGGGATGTGGCTGCTGATGCTGCGCGCCAGTTTGGCGCAAGGGCTGCCGAAGCGCGGGCGCGGAGCGATCTGGCGCGTGACGGGGCGGGGGACGTGCGTCTGTTGGAGGAGGCTGCGGCGCCACTACGCGGAGAAAGCCTGCGGCTCGTGGCCTCTCTGTTGGCGTTCCTGCTGGCGGCGTTGGCCGCGCTGGGGGCGGGCCTTGCCCATGCCTTCAGCCGGAAGGGCTTTGTCACGCCCGGCGCATTGGAGCGGACGGTGGGTTTGCCGGTTCTAGCCGCCGTGCGCCAGCACTGAGCGCGTTGGGGCGCTTTTCCTAAAGACGCATTAACCATGCCATGATAGCGCTCCAAACAGGAGAAGCGAAGGCAAGACATGCTCGATCTGCGGCAGGACCTTTCCGGCCTATGGCAGGCCGCAACGCGGGTAACCCCGCGTGCGGGAGGGCGTATGCTGATGTTCATGGCAGCGAGGGAAGGCGAGGGCACCAGCAGCGTGGCCGCATCCTTTGCGCTGATGGCCGCGGCCCGGGCCGCCCGCATGACCTGGCTGATCGATCTCGATCTGCGGGAGAACCCTCTCTACACGGCCTTTTCAAAGGGAATCCTCAGCGGCGTTGGCCGGCCGGGACATGCACTGGACGCGTCTCTCGGTACGGAGCAGATTTACTCTGTCCCCGGATCGGAGACTGTGCCGGCCATGTCCAAGCTGCTGACGGCCCATCAGATTGATGGCCTGCGCCTCCTGGTAACGCGGTTCCGGAATGAGCGGCTGTCGCCGGGCCAGCGTGTCCGCATGCAGGCGGCAGCGGCCTGGTGGGACGCGCTCCGGCGCAGCGCCGACTGGGCGATCATCGACGCGCCGGCCCTTGCGCGCTCTGCCGCCGGGCTCACCTATGCGCCTTTAGTGGATGGTGTTGTGCTTGTGGTTCAGGCTGAGGCGGCGGGGGCTGGCGAGGTGGAGGATCTCCGCGCGGCTGTCGAGGCAGCCGGCGGAACGGTCATCGGCGTGGTCATGAACCGGTTGAAAGCGGGGCGGACGCCCTTGAGCGGGCAGCGGACGGGCGGGTGAGGCCGTGTCTGGGAGCGCCTGGCGGCCTGTGGAATTCCTGGATGGGCGACCCGGGACGCCCGTGAAGCTCGCAATTTATCCCCCGCAGACCAGCGGATTTTGCGGCTCAGCGCCTTTTTCCCGGTTGAAGCGCCCCAAACACGGCAATTCAGACTTGCCCCAATTCCCCCGCATCTATAGGGAATTCCGAGCGCTGGAGAGGTGGCCGAGTGGCTGAAGGCGCGCCCCTGCTAAGGGCGTATACGTTAACGCGTATCGAGGGTTCGAATCCCTTCCTCTCCGCCAGCCTTCACCCTGCTTTCTGCTTTTAACGCCCTGAAAACACGCAAATATTTGCGCTGGATTGCTCCGGGCTGCACGCCGTCGAACTTGAACTGCTGCACATTTTGCTGCACAATTTGCTGCACACTGGCGGAGCGGCGATGTCTGTTTTCAAGCGGGGCGGTAAGTACCAGATGCGCCGGCGGGTGCCGCGGCGCTATCGCGGGATCGAGCCCCGGGACATCATCTGGATCAGCCTTCATACGGATTCTGAAAGCATCGCCCGAAGCAAGGCGGACCTGGCCTGGGCCCAGCTGACCGAGGCCTGGGAAGCGCGCCTGGCGGGCAACTCCGGGGAAGCGGAGATGCGATATGAGGCCGCCCAGGAACTCGCGCGCATAAAGGGATTTCGATATCTGGAAATCAGCTCGGTCGCGCGCCTTCCGCTCGAGGACGTCTATGAACGTGTGGAGGCGGTTCTCGAGGCGGGGGGAGAGCCTGACCCGGTCGTCGGAAAGGCGCTGCTCGGGAAAGCGGAAAAGCCGGCGATTACCGTTGAGGCGGGCCTGGAACTCTACTGGTCCCTCGCGCGGGAAAAGGTGCTGGGCAAGAGTGAGGACCAGCTGCGCCGATGGAAGAACCCGAGGATCAAGGCGGTTCGCAACTTCGTGGCGGTGGCGGGCAACAAACCCCTCGAGGCGATTACCCGGGATGACCTGCTTGATTTCCGTCAGCACTGGCTAGAACGCATCGAAGCCGGAGAGGTGACGCCGAACACCGCCAACAAGGATCTTATTCACTTCAGCGACATCCTGAAGACCGTCAACACGATGAAGCGGCTCGGTATAGACCTGCCGCTTGGCGAGCTTTCGTTCCGCGAAGGCGAGAAGCGCACCCGGCCGCCGTTCAGCGTGGACTGGATCAGGACGAAGATCCTGGCGCCCGGGGCGCTCGACGGGCTCAATGAGGAAGCCCGGGCGATTGTCACTGGCATGATCAATACCGGATACCGGCCCTCTGAGGGCGCAGCGCTGACCCGTCAGACCATCCGTCTTGATCACGATGTTCCGCATATTTCGATCGAGCCGGACGGGCGGCAGCTGAAGACCCCCTACGCCCGGCGCGTCATTCCGCTGACCGGCGTGTCTCTGGAAGCCTTCAGGGCCTTTCCGGACGGGTTTCCCCGTTACC
>NZ_NCJT01000469.1 GCF_002282565.1 Hyphomonas sp. 34-62-18 | reverse complement strand
GATCACATCCGTGCCGCCGGAGATTTCTTCCCAGACGTTCTTGTTCGGGTCGAGCTTGTCGCGGCTCTGGTCGACATAGCCGATCTTGACCGTCTCGCCAACGCGGAGGGAGCCGGCATCGGGCTTTTCCTGGCCGAGGATCATCTTGAACAGCGTGGACTTACCCGCGCCGTTCGGGCCGATGACACCGACGATGCCGCCGGGCGGCAGTTTGAAGGAGAGGTTTTCGATGAGGACGTTCTCGCCGAATGCCTTGCTGAGACCTTCGGCTTCCAGCACGACGCCGCCGAGACGCGGGCCGGGGGGAATACGGATCTGAGCGGTCATCACCTGCTCGCGCTCTGCCTTGGCGGCCATTTCCTCGTAGGCGTTGATACGGGCCTTGGACTTGGCCTGGCGCGCTTTCTGGCCGGAGCGGACCCATTCGAGTTCCTTGGCCAGCGTCCGCTTGCGGCCGGACTCCTCGCGGGCTTCCTGCTCCATCCGCTTGGCTTTCTGCTCCACCCAGGAGGAATAATTGCCCTGGAAGGGAATGCCGCGGCCCCGGTCGAGCTCGAGGATCCAGCTGGTGATGTCGTCGAGGAAGTAACGGTCGTGCGTGACGAGGATGACGCAGCCGGGGAAGTTGATCAGGTAGTTCTGCAGCCAGGCGACGGTTTCGGCGTCGAGGTGGTTGGTCGGTTCGTCCATCAGGATCATGTCGGGCTTCGACAGGAGCAGCTGGCAGATGGCGACGCGGCGGATTTCACCGCCCGACAGTTTCGACACGTCGGCGTCATTGTCCGGGCAGCGCAGGGCGTTCATGGCCATTTCGATCTTGGAGTCGATGTCCCACGCGTCAGCCGCGTCGATCTGCTCCTGCAGCTTGGTCATCTCTTCCATGAGTTCGTCGGAATAATCCTCGCCGAGCTTCATCGAAATCTCGTTGAACTTGTCGACCATCTGCTTTTCCGGGCAGGACGCTGCGACGTTCTCAAATGCCGTGAGCTTCGGATCGAGTTTCGGCTCCTGCGGGAGATAGCCGACCTTGATGCCGTCTGCGGCCCAAGCCTCGCCGGTATAGTCCTTATCGACGCCGGCCATGATGCGGAGCAGGGTTGATTTACCCGAGCCGTTGACGCCGACCACACCGATCTTGGCATCCGGCAGGAAGTTCAGGTGGATGTTTTCAAACACCTTCTTGCCGCCGGGATAGGACTTGGTGAGGCCCTGCATGTGGTAAACGAT
>NZ_NCJT01000468.1 GCF_002282565.1 Hyphomonas sp. 34-62-18 | reverse complement strand
CAATCCACCGGGCCCCGGTTCCTTGATCTGCACATAGAGACGGACAGCTTCATCCGGCTGCAGACGGATCACCAGCTTGTTCACATTCGTGGACTGCTCGCCGAAAAGATTATGAGGGGCGCGCTTGAACTGGATAACGATATCGGAATGCCGGGAAGACATGCGCTTCCCTGTGCGCAGGTAGAAAGGTACGCCGGTCCAGCGCCAGTTGTTTATCTCCGCCTTGATCGCAACGAATGTTTCTGTTTTGCTGCCCTTCGTTGCCGACAGCTCCTCGACATATCCCTTCACCGGCTGGCCCGCATGGAGTCCAGCGATGTATTGCCCACGCACAGTGAGGCGCCGGGCATCCGGCTCGGCCACCGGCCGCAAGGCCTTGAGCACCTTGATCTTCTCTGTACGGATATCATCGTCATCAAGATCATTTGGCGGCTCCATCGCGGTCAGGCAGAGGAGTTGCAGCAGGTGGTTTTGCACCATATCCCGCAAAGCGCCGGAACGATCATAATAATCTGCCCGGCCTTCCAGCCCCAGATCCTCTGCCACAGTGATCTGAACGTGATCGATGTAATTCTGTGACCAGAGCGGCTCGAAAAGGATGTTGGCGAAGCGTAGCACCATCAGGTTCTGCACCGTCTCCTTGCCGAGATAATGGTCAATCCGGAACACCTGCCGCTCAGCAAAAACTTCCGCGACGCCGTCATTGATCGCCTGCGCAGACGCCAGGTCCGTGCCGATCGGCTTTTCGAGAACAACGCGCGAAAACCCTCCCGACAAGCCAACTGCGCCCAGTGCCCGGCAAATATCCACATAGAGATGAGGCGAAGTAGCCAGATAGAATATCCGTGGGCGGTTTTCTTCGGAGGTCAGCTTGCCTTTAAGCCCCTCCCAGTCCCCTTCCGGATTCGTCGCATCGATGGTGACATAGTGCAGGATTTTTTCAAATTTCTCCCAGGCTGCCGCGTCCCAGGATTTACCCGACGCTTTCTCGCACGCCTCCCGCGCCAGGGCGCGGTAAGCAGCTGAATCCATCTCCGAGCGCGCGGTACCGACGATGGTGGAGTTCTCAGGGATCTGCCCATCGACCCAACGGTGATAAAGCGCTGGCAACAACTTGCGGCGGGACAGGTCGCCGGTACCGCCAAAAATAACGATGTCAAAGGGATCAACAGGAACAAATTTTGCCACCGGGGCGCTTCCTCTCTCGGGTCGGCCGCCATTCGCGGC
>NZ_NCJT01000467.1 GCF_002282565.1 Hyphomonas sp. 34-62-18 | reverse complement strand
AAGCTGCAGGCAGAGGGCGTTGAGGATTTCCACTTCTACACCCTGAACCGCGCGGGGCTTGCCCTCTCGACTTGCCGCCTGCTCGGCCTCAATCCTCAACCTGCAAAGGCAGCCTGAGCCATGAACAGCAAAGACCGTTTCGAAGCGCTCGAAAAGCTCGCCAATGAACGCATCCTCGTGCTCGACGGCGCGATGGGCACGCAGATCCAGAACTTCAAACTGACGGAAGAAGACTTCCGCGGCAACCGGTTTACGGACTGGGCCATCCCGCTGAAGGGCAATAATGATCTTCTGAACCTTACCCGCCCGGATGTTATCGGCGAGATACATCGCCGCTATATTGATGCGGGGGCGGACTTTGTGGAGACCAATACATTCTCCGCCACCACGATTGCCATGGCCGACTACAAGATGGAAGCGCTGGCCCCGGAGATCGCCCGCGAAGGCGCGCGGATTGCCCGGGCAGTGGCAGACAAGGCGGAGGCAGAGCTTGGCCGGCCAATCGGTGTGATGGGCGCTATCGGGCCGACCAACAAGACCCTGTCTCTCAGCCCGAATGTCAATGATCCGGGCTACAGGGACGTAACCTTTGATGACGTGCGCGCCGCTTACTATGAGCAGGCCGAGGCCATGGCACCGTATATCGATGTGTTCCTGATCGAGACGGTGTTTGATACGCTGAACGCCAAGGCGGCGATCAAGGCATTGCTGGATCTGCGCCAGGACAAGGGCATTGACCTGCCGATCATCATTTCCGGCACGATCACAGATGCTTCGGGCCGCACGCTCAGTGGGCAGACGGCTGAGGCGTTCTGGAATTCCGTTCGCCATGCGCGGCCCTGGGCGATTGGTCTCAATTGCGCGCTCGGCGCGGACCTGATGCGCCAGCATATCGCGTCGATCTCCCGCGTCGCCGATACGCGCGTCATTGCCTATCCCAATGCCGGCCTGCCGAACGCTTTCGGGGAGTATGACGAGACGCCGGACCAGACAGCGGCGCATCTCGAGGAATGGGCCAACAGCGGCCTCGTGAATGTGCTGGGCGGATGTTGCGGCACCTCACCGGGGCATATCGCAGCGATCGCCAAGGCGGTGAAATCGTCTGCGCCGCGCAAGGTGCCGGAATTGTCGCGCGCGATGCGCCTGTCGGGGCTTGAGCCCTTTACGGTGGCGTCGTGACGAAGCCGGAAGTCAGGGCCGGAGACCTTTTCATCTTCTACGGCCTTCTGAAACAGG
>NZ_NCJT01000466.1 GCF_002282565.1 Hyphomonas sp. 34-62-18 | reverse complement strand
GGTTGGGCCTCGGCGATGACGCTGGGCAGGCCATCGGTGGGCGGACGCACGCCCTGCCGGTAGGTGTTCCAGACAACGCCGCCGAAAATCAGCAGCACGCCAATCGCCAGGGTCAGGATCAGGGGTCCACGCGCGGTCTCGTCCTCGCGCACATCAAAGCCGCGATAGTCGTCTTCAAACGGGTTTTCACGGCCTGCCATGTCCGATCGGCTCATGGGAGAACTCCTTGGAATCATTCACGTAGGTTAATTTTTAAGGGAGCTTCCTTAACGAGCCTTGAAGAGAGGCCCTTTCACCCGGTGGAATTGCCGTTTCCCGCTGCCCAAATCCGCTAGGTAAGCGCGCTGGTATCGAACAAGCGGCGATACTCTTCCAAGGCGTAGGTGTCGGTCATCCCGGCCATGTAGTCACAGACAATGCGGGCCCTTCGGGCGCCCTCTTCCCGCGTGGCAGCGGCGTTCCAGGGCGGCGGAAGGGTCTGCGGCTCATTGAGGAACACGTCGAACAGGTCCGCCAACACGCGTTTGGCCTTGGAGCGCATCCGGTTGACCCGGTAATGTTTGTACATGCGGGAGTAGAGGAACGTCCGCAGGGTACGCTGCGGGCCTTCCAGGGCCTCGGAGAAGCCGACCAAAGGCTCACCCAAGGCGCGCACTTCGGCGGCGGACTGGGGCTTCAGCCGCTTCACGCGGGTTCGGGTCTCGTCCACGAGATCGTTTATCCACAGGCCGATCAGGCGGCGGACCGCCTCATAGGTGACCATCCGGTCGTCGAGGTCCCGGTATTCCATGCGGACGCCGCGAAAAACATCCCCAACTACAGGGAGCTCCATCAGATCATCGACTGTGAAGAGGCCGGCGGCGATGCCGTCATCTATGTCGTGGTTGTTGTAGGCGATATCGTCTGACAGGGCGGCGACCTGGGCTTCAGGGCCGGCGAACTGATCAAGTTCAAGGTCTTCAAGGTGCGGAAAGTCCCTGAACGCGATGGGGAGGGCCGTGATGGGGGTGTCCGGCCCGGTCAGCGGGCCATTGTGCTTGACGAGACCTTCGAGGGTCTCCCAGGTCAGATTGAGGCCGTTGAACAGGGGATAGCGGCGCTCCAGACGCGTGACGATGCGCAGCGACTGCGCATTGTGATCGAAGCCCTCATAGGGCGCCATACAGGCGTCGAGTTGGTCTTCTCCGGCGTGGCCGAAGGGCGGATGGCCGAGATCATGGCTGAGCGCGAGGGTTTC
>NZ_NCJT01000465.1 GCF_002282565.1 Hyphomonas sp. 34-62-18 | reverse complement strand
TGGTCTTCACGACGCCCGCCTTGACGCCCGCAATCCGCACGTCCGATCCACGCGAAATACCTGACACGCTGTTGAAGCGCGCCGTCACTTCGTACTGATCAGGGCCGACGCCGCTGGAATCACCGCCCCGCGCGAGGGCGAACCAGAGGAAAAAGCCGGCCACGCCAACCACAATGGCGCCGATCAGGGTCTCGAAAAACGATTCACGCATCCGGGGTCCAGGCCTCATAGTCGGAGTCGGAGCGCTGCCGCTCGCGCTTGTTGGACAAAGAGCCCTTGGGTTTCACCGCATAAGGCGTGCCGGTCATGTTCGGCGTGTGGTCAGTCTCCCACTCGCGGCGCTCCAGAGGCATCTTGGTGGGCGGCGCATCCAGCGTATGGTGCAGCCAGCCATGCCAGTCAGCCGGCACTTTCGAAGGTTCCGCCAGCCCGTGATACATCACATAGCGGCGGCGGCGGCCCTCGATGGACGGCTTCTTCTCTTCGAAATAGCGATTGCCGTACTCGTCGGTGCCGACAAAGGTCGAACGCCGTTTGATGTCGAAGGCGGCTCCGACGGTGTTTCCGCTCCACCAGGTGAATATCTGCTTCAGCATCAGAGGCTTTCCTGACCGTGTTTGATGGCCGCAATATGGCGATGCCAATATGGTTATGATGGGCGATTAATCCATCCGTTGCAGGCAGGCAATGCGCCCTGGCCGCGCGGCGCCCGTGATTACAGGCATTCCACTGCTTTGCGTGCCTCAAAAGCGGTTGCCGCAAGGGGGGCAAGCAGGCACCCTCATCGGGACTGATTCGGCAGGAGCACGGGACAGATGGCGGCAAAATCGCATTCGGAAATCCTTGAGGCAGCAGAAGCAGATGGGCTGATCTCCCGAGAGGTAAGGATGCGGGACATCTCCCGCTCAGCCGGCCGCGCCCTTCAGCCGCTGACGCCTGCCGCTCTTGAACAGGTGCGGGCCGCCTGGTCGGCCGCCAATCTTCTCGGCGTCTCCCAGCTCGCCACCGCCGAAATGCTGGAACGCCTGGGCGACGCCCCCCGCAACGCCGAACTGGCCGAAGCCATCGCCGCCGGCCTGCCGCAGGACGTGCTGGAAGAGGCCCTGCGCCAGCCCGGCGGCATCCAGAAAACGGCCGCGGCCTTGCGCGCAGCCGCCGTCAGCACCCCCTCGCCCCGCCCTGGCATGTTCGAAACCGGCCATCTCGACGCGGCTGTCCGCGCCGCCCTCGATGCGGTGCT
>NZ_NCJT01000464.1 GCF_002282565.1 Hyphomonas sp. 34-62-18 | reverse complement strand
GCCGGAGATTGTAGAGCAGAAGCTCAGAGACTGCGCTTTCGTCTTCTGCGACAAGCACGTAAGGTTTCATCTTTGGGCTCCGTGATGTGTTTGACCGTTGGTGTCAGACCTGATCCAGCTTCGGCCGGTCCATGGTCGACAGGTATTCCCCCACGGCCTGGTAGTAGACAAACTCGGCGACGTTGGTGCAGTGGTCGCCGATCCGTTCCAGGTTCTTCGCTATGAAGAGCATGTGTGCCCCGGCCGTGATGCGGCGGGGATCTTCGATCAGATAGGTGATCATTTCGCGGAAGACCGCATTGTAGTGCTGGTCGATATCGTCATCGCTGGACCAGACATTCTTGGCGAGCACGGAGTTGCCCGACGCGTAGGCATCGAGCACTTCGTTCAGCTGGCGGGCAACCGGGCGCGACATGCGCAGGATGGCGTTGCGCATTTCCATGCTGACGTGATCGTCAAGGCGCAGGGCACGTTTGGCGATGTTCTTGGAGAGGTCGCCAATGCGTTCCAGCTCGTTGGAAATCTTCAGGGCAGAGAGGATCATGCGCAGGTCATGGCCCATCGGCTGGCGCCGGGCGATGAGGCTGACGATCTGCTTTTCGACCTCTGATTCAATGGCATCGACCTGCGGGTCACGCGCGATCACTTCCTTGGCGAGCACGGGATCATTCGCGCTGAGCGCGCGGCAGGAGTCGGTGATCATCGTTTCCACGATGCCGCCCATGCGCATGATGTCCGAGGAGAGCCTGTCCAGCTCATCGGAATAGGCAGAGACGATATGGTCCGACATAGGTTCCTCCTCAGCCAAACCGGCCGGTGATGTAGTCTTCGGTGCGCTTTTCGCGCGGATTGGTGAAGATCTGTTCTGTTTCGCCCATCTCGATCAGGTTGCCGAGGTGGAAGAAGGCGGTGCGCTGGCTGACGCGGGCGGCCTGCTGCATCGAGTGTGTAACGATGACGATGCAGTAGCGCTTGCGCAGCTCGTCGATCAGTTCCTCGATGCGGGCCGTAGCGACGGGGTCAAGCGCCGAGCAGGGCTCGTCCATCAGGATGACTTCCGGGCGCACGGCAATGGCGCGGGCAATGCAGAGACGCTGCTGCTGACCGCCGGAGAGGCTGGTGCCGGGCGCCTGAAGGCGGTCCTTCACCTCTTCCCAGAGGCCCGCGCGGCGCAGGGATTTCTCGACGATGGCGTCCAGGTCTTCCCGGCTGGTGGCGATGCCGTGGATGCGGGGACCGTA
>NZ_NCJT01000463.1 GCF_002282565.1 Hyphomonas sp. 34-62-18 | reverse complement strand
CCGGCCAGCGTCTCCTGATGACCGCGGAGACCCATTCCAGCGGCACGGCGATCCTGCTGTTTGCCATGCCGGAGGGCTTCAGCGATCGCGGGGAGGAAGCGCGCATTGCGTTTGAGGAAGAGCTGAAGAAGCGGACGGCTTTCTTCGCCTCCCTCGGCCACGATCTGCGCACGCCCCTTCACGCAATCCTCGGCTATGCCGAGATCATGCAGGCCGAACTGATGGGGCCGATGCCGGAAGTCTATGCCGATTATCCCGCAATCATCCATGAGAGCGGCACCGATCTCCTGCTGCTGGTTGATGACATTCTCGACCTTGCCCGCGCTGAGGCTGGCCAGCCGCGCCTTGATCCGGAACCGGTGGATCTCTCCGCCTCTGCCGAGTCGGTCATGCGCCAGTTGCAGGGGCATGCAGACCGCGCCGGGGTGACGCTGAAACTCAAGGCTCAGGGAGAGGTCTGGGCAGAGGCGGACGCACGCGCCGTGCGCCAGATCTGGCAAAACCTCGTCTCCAACGCGATCAAGTATTCCGACAGCGGCAAGACCGTTACCCTAGAGACAAGGATCGAAGGCGGGGCCGCCATCCTCAGCGTGCAGGACAGGGGCGCTGGCATCCCGGCAGCCGATCTTGCCCGCCTCACCCAGCCTTTTGCCCAGGCCAGCGGCGCCAAGGCCGGAACGGGTCTCGGCCTGTCCGTGGTCCGCCGCTTCGCAGAGCTGCATGGCGGGGAGCTGCGCCTAACATCCAAATCTGGCCGGGGAACGAAAGCCGAGGTGATCCTGCCACGCGCCAGCGAAGCCGATTTGAGTCCGCTCGACGAAGCAGCCGAGTAGCTCCCTGTTAAGTACATAAGAAAGCTTGCAAAGGCTAACCTGCCGCGCGCGACAAGGGCCTCACAACCCAAAACCGGAACATCCTGAAAGACCGGCTCACCCTCGCTTTCGGCCTCTAGCCGCCTATCTCGCGCCGCCCGGCGGGCCCCGTGAAAAAGCGGTGGCCTCGCCCTGCGAAGCGTGCAACCCTCAGCCGGTTACTATCAGCCAAGGGGATATCTCAAAATGAGAGTGGCAATTCTGGCAGGCGCGCTTGCGCTTGCATTGACCGCATGTGGCGGCACGGGTGGTTCCAAGGCATCCATGGTCAAAGCCTGCACCGATGCGGGCGAAGATCAGGCCATGTGTACCTGCATCGCTGACGGGCTTGAGGAGAATCTCGACGCCAAGACCTTCAATACCGTTGCCAAGGCAATGG
>NZ_NCJT01000462.1 GCF_002282565.1 Hyphomonas sp. 34-62-18 | reverse complement strand
ACGGAAAATTCAAGCGAGTCGGCCACGGTCAGTCCATTCATTCAATTCAGCTAATTTGCGCACATAACCCCGGCAGGGGCCAAAATCGAGTGCCGGATGGCATGGCCCCCGCCGCTGGCCTGCATTTCCATGGAGGTGTGGCCAAAATGCCTGCCGCCAATTCTGCAAGACGAACGGGAAATCCAGCGCTATTACCCTGCCCATGACACTGCTTGACCGTCTCTCGACAGGCTGGAAAGCCTGGGTTCTTCTCTTCGTGATCACCTTTGGTGCCGCCGCGCCGGGCGTTTTCCTGCTGCCCGCGCTCGACCGCGACGAGAGCCGCTTTGCGCAGGCCTCCAAGGAGATGCTGGAGGAGGACAATTACATCCTCATCCAGTACCAGGACGAGCTGCGCAACAAGAAGCCGGCGGGCATTCATTGGCTGCAGGCGGCCTCCACCGCGATCTTCACCGGCCCGGAAGCCAACGAAATCTGGACCTACCGGGTGCCGAGCTGGCTCGGTGCCGCCTTTAGTACGATCGCCTGTTTCTGGGCGGGTATCCCCCTCATCGGCCGGCGGGCGAGCTTTCTCGGGTCTGCCCTTTTCGGGGCCACCCTGCTGCTGACGTCCGAAGCGCATATTTCGAAGACGGACGGTATGCTCGTCTTCCTCACCACGCTCGGCATCGGCGCGCTGGTTCGTCTCTATGTCGAGAAGTCTCAATCGAAGGCGATGGCGCTCCTCTTCTGGGTCACGATGGGGGCCGGTTTCCTCATCAAAGGGCCGGTCACGCCGATGGTGGCCGCCTATGCCGGTGTCGGCGTCTGGCTGTGGGACCGGCTGAAGACCGGGCGGGGCGGGGACTGGTGGCGTGTGCTGCTCTGGTGGCCGGGCCCGATTGTCTTTGTCGCGATGGTTCTGCCCTGGCTGATCTGGATACAGATGGCCACCGATGGGCTCTATGTGCAGGGCGCGGTCGGCAAGGATCTGAAGGACAAGTTCGTCGGCGCTTCGGAAGGCCATGGCGGCCTGCCGGGCTATCACCTCGCGCATATTCCGGCCTGGTTCTATCCGGCTAGCCTCCTGCTGATCCCGGCAATCGTCGCAACACGCCGGGCCTTGCGCGGCGAAACGCTCACCGCGCTGGGCCATGGCACGGCGGGCCTGAAATTCCTGCTCGCCTGGGGCGTGCCGACCTGGATTTTCTTCGAGCTGCTGCCCACCAAGCTCAGCCATTACATCCTGCCGGCCTATCCGGCCTTCGGCCTGCT
>NZ_NCJT01000162.1 GCF_002282565.1 Hyphomonas sp. 34-62-18 | reverse complement strand
GTTTCGCGGCCGTCCTCGTGTTTACCAGCCTGCGCGGGCGCGATGACGAAGCAGCCTGTCTCGATGGCCCGTGCCCGGACAAGGATGTGCCAGTGGGCCGCGCCCGTAACGCGGGTGAAAGCGGCGGGGATGGTGAGGATATCCGCGCCCGCTTTAGCCAGCGCCCGGTGCAGATGCGGAAAACGGACATCATAGCAAATGGTGAGGCCAAGCTTCCCGAAGGGCGCGGCGGCGAGCACGGCGGCTTCGCCAGGGCGATAGGCACGAGATTCCCGGTAGTTCTGCCCATCGCCGACTTCCACATCGAACATGTGGATCTTGTCGTAGCGGGCGATGACGCCACCATCCGGGCCGACGAGGAAAGAGCGGTTGGCGAAACGGTCGTCCGCCCCGTCTTCCTGCGCGATGGCCAATGAGCCGATGAGCAGCGTGAGCGCACCTTCGGGCGCGCCATGCCTGGGCGGATGTCCAGGAGGTTCGTCATCTCCGGCGTGGCGATGAGGGTGGCCCCCTGCCCGGCAGCCTCGCGGACAAGCGCGGTGGCGGCGGCAAGGTTTGCTTCAGGCTCGGTGCCTGAGCGCATCTGGATACAGGCGGCGGTCAGTTTCATGGCGCCAGATTAGCGCGCAGGAAGATCCGCCGCCAGCCACGATCGATTTCAGCAGCGCTGGCAGGCAGAAACATGTTCTGATAGGTTTAAACTGGCTCCGTAGCGTGGAGACTTTGGGGGACAGACAATGCCGGGCTGGGCGAAACTCGCGCGCAATGTTGCGGGAGGGCTGATCCTCCTTGTCCTGTTGATCCTTGTGGCAGTGTGGCTTTGGTCCTATCCGCCTGCGCCGGGAAAATTCTTCAAGGCAGATGCGGCTGAGGGCACAGGGCCAGGGCATTTGCTGAAATCAGAAGCGTTCAAGCGCGGCGTGCCCAAGGGCGCATTGGCACGGCGGATTCTTTATACAACAACGCTGAACGGAGGCGAGCCGGCAACAGCCAGCGCGGTGGTGATGTGGAAGCCACAGGAAGACATGGCTGCGCCGCAACGGATGATCCTGTGGGCGCATGGCACGCTGGGCGCCGCGCCAGGCTGCGGCGCCTCGATGCAGGCAAATCCGTTTGCCGACGTGCCTGCGTTGGGCGCGCTGCTGGAGGAAGGCTGGGTCTATGTGGCCAGCGACTATGCCGGGCTGACGACGCCAGGCCCACACCCTTATCTGATTGGAGACGGGGAAGCCCGATCGGTGCTGGACGCGGCGCGGGCAGCGCATGAACTTGATGAGCTGACCCTTTCGCTGGAGACCGTGATCTGGGGGCATTCGCAGGGCGGCCACGCCGCGCTCTGGAGCGGCATCTTGGCGCGCAGCTACGCACCGGAACTTCAGGTCAAAGGCGCTGCAGCACTTGCTCCGGCTACGGATCTTCCTGCGATCGTGGCAGAGACGGAAACGGCGCCAATCGGCAGAATCTTCTCTTCCTTCGCAGCGAAGGCCTATGCCGACACTTATCCCGATCTCTATTTCAGCGGCATCGTCCGGCCGGAAGCGCGGTGGCAGGCTGGCGAGATGGCCAAACGCTGTTTTGCCGATGCGCGCTTGGTGGTGCCCCTGTTGCTGGCGGAAAAGTTCACTGAAGGCTCCATCTTCCGGGGCGGCGATACAGGCACCAGCTTTCGCAAGAAGCTGGCGGAGAATATTCCCAACCGCCCGTTTGGCGCGCCGGTACTCATCCTGCAGGGCAAGCGCGACGATATGGTCAGCGCCAAGATGCAGGCAGGCTATGCGCGGGAGCGCTGCGCCGCCGGCGAAACGATCGATTATCAGCCGTTCGACACGCTGGACCATGTCTCCATCGTAGCGCCGGACGCACCCTCTGGTCCGGCTCTTCTCAAATGGACCCGGGCCCGATTCGAAGGAACGCCTGCGCCGAAGGTTTGCCCGAAATGATGGAGGGCCGTTTCAGGTCTGGCCCAATAACCAGGGATCATTCTGCACGCGCAGCATCACGGCCATCCGGTTCTGGGCGTTGAGCTTTGAAAGAACTGCGGAGACGTGGTGTTCGACCGTGCGCGGCGAGCGGCCGAGTTGTTCGGATATCTCGCGGTTCGAACACCCCTGCACAATCAGGCGCAGCACATCCTGCTCGCGGCGCGTGAGGCCGAGGGGATGATCGCGCGCGGCGCTGTATGTCCCCCGGCGGGGGCGAGGAAGTCGGCGGGTCACCCCAAGCTCTGCCGCACGGCGCCGGGCAAAGCCAGCACCGGCCTCTGCGCCCATCGCCTGGAAATCATGCACCGCCTGGCCGAGCGTCTCCACATCATCACTCTGAAGACGGACGATCGCAGAGGCGTAAGGCATGCCAAGCGCTTGCCAGGCGGTGGATGCCTCATCAATCTTGCTCGCAAGTTCCAGTTTGAAAGGTTCGGGCAGAATCCCTGTGTTGATGGCAGGCAGCGGGCGCCCGAGCCGCTTTGCCCACACGGCGCGCTCGCCGATATTCCAGGGGTGGCGGTCCCCGTCTGAGAGCGCAAAAAGCGCATCCAGATGCTCGCCGGCAAGGCCCGGATTGCCGGAAAGCCAGGCGTGTTCGATCAGGGTGAGACGCGCCGGCACGATATGCTGCAATTCATCCGTAGCCATGGCATCGGCATAAGCCTGCTCCATCAGCGTTGGCGCTTCAGGGCTGGCAAGGCGCATGGCCGCGCGCGCCTGCACCAGCAAGGCGGGCAACCGCACAACAAGGGTAAGCCGCTCACGCCCTGTAACAGCGCCGGCCATTGTGACGGCATCCTTCAGCCGCCCCTGCTCCATCCGCAGAAGCGCAAGACGTCCGGAAAGATAAAGCGTCCAGGCATCAAGGTCGTGATCAATGTCAAAGGCTATACCGGCGGCAATCACCTTTTCAGCAAGCTCAAACTTCCGGAACTCGACGGCATATTCGGCAAGGTTTGTATAGGCACGGGCAGCATGTTCGTGCAGGTTGTTGGCGAGCGATATGTCGAGGCTTTCCTGCAGCAGCGCTTCCCCTTCCACTCGTCCACGGAAGGCCAGCGCCGTGCCGATATTGTTCAACGCATGGGCACGCAGATCGGGCCGCGGAAAGTCTGCCTCGAGCGCCAAAGCGCGCTCGCCCCAGTAAACCGCGTCCTCCATCTGGTCGTTCAGCATATGCAGCTGAGACCGGAGGGAATAGGCCATCGCCTGTTCTGCCGAAGGCGGAATACTCTCCAGTACACGGATGGCCTGGTCAGCCAGACGTGCGGCTTCTGGAGCTTCACCGCGATACCAGTGCATCCGCGACAGCCAACGCAGGTTCTCTCCCACCTTGTCCTGACGTCCGAGAACGCGCCAGAGCGTGATGGCGTGACGGCGCGCATCCAGAACATCTTCATCAATTGGCGTAGCCAAGGCACTTTCATACGCCCAGCGCTCATGCAGCAGCGCGGCAGTTTCCGGGTCGGCCTCTTCCACAAAGCGAAGCGCCGTCCCCAGATGAGCGGCTGCTTCCCGGTGGGCGCCACTCGCCGCGGCACGCTCTGCCGCTTCCGGCGCAATGGCGAGCACGGCCGCACCATCCAGCGCCCCGGCAGCATGGTGTACCATCTGATCCAGCGGCGCCTCAGCGCCCAATGCGCGCAACGCCTCAAGAATACGGACATGATGGCTTCGCCGGATTTTTGCCGGGATCCGCTCCATCGTGGCGGTGCGTGCAATCTCGTGCCGAAAGCGGATGTCGCCGGCCGTGGAGGCTTGAAGGATGCCGCTGGCAGTCAGATCGGCAGCCAATGCCACAGCCTGTTCTCCGCCCAGCCGGAAGAGCAAGGCGGGGGGCACAGCTGCCGGAATGACGCTGATCAGTTCCAACAATTCACGCGCGCCGCCTGAAAGCTGTCCCTGGCGCACGGTAACCGCCTCGCGGATGGAGCCGGGAAGATTGTCGGCGGCTGCCTGGCCTGCTGCCAGCATCTCGGTGACGAGGAATGGGTTGCCGGCCGTTTTCTGATAGAGCCAGTCGCCCGGCAGGCCAGCCATACGCGCCATGGCGCTGACGGCCTTGGGGGACAGCCGCTTCAGGGGAACCGCCTCACGTACGGCGGCAGGCAGTTCTTCAAGCACCCGTCTCAGAGGATGGTCCGGCCCCATCTCATCATCGCGATAGGTGAGCACGAGCACCAGCGGCAGGATTGCAATGCGGCGGCCAAGATAGCGCAAGAGATCCAGGGTGGCGTGATCAGCCCAGTGCATATCTTCCCAGACCATCAATACGGGACTGTTCTAGCGGCTGATCATGTCGAGGATGGCGGCAAAGAGCTGTTGCCGCTCTCCGGTCTCCAGCAGGCTGCGGACTTTTGGCCCGAGCATGTCCGCCATGTCGTGTAGCGGGCCCAATGGGCGCGGCGTGTAGAGTGCGTCGCAACCACCTGCGCCTGCGCGCCAACCTCGCGGTAGACGGCCAAAGAGGCCGCGTATCAGTGAGGTCTTGCCGATGCCCGCCTCGCCGCTGATCAGAGCGACACTGCCCTGTCCCCGGCCAGCCGCTGCGATAAGCGCGTCAAGCCGCTCGAAATCCCGTTCCCGCTCTACCAGCACAACCGACCGTTCCCCTCCCGGCCACCTCACCCCAAAGCCAGCCAGAGCGAAAGCTTAACCGCTGTCAAAGCGCAGAAAAGATCAAAATTGGGTAGACTGGGTCAAAATATAGGTATCTGCACGGACGCGAGCAGCGCTCAGATTTGTTAGCTCTCGACTTGCCAGTGTGGGGGGACCGCACGCGCACACCATAAGGGACAGGCGATGCTCTCTCCGCCTGTCCCTTTTTTTACTTCAAAAACAAAGTTCAGCCGGGAATGTATGTGCGCATAAATTCCGCGCGCGCACTTACCGGAACACGTGGAAGCTCGACAAGGTTGTATCCGAGATCGGCATACACACGCCGCATCATCTCACAGGTGCGCTGGGCAGTATCGAAGTCCTGCCAGCGTTCCGCATCGGTGTGGAAGATCTCCTCCCATGGCGGAGCCAGAAAAACGGTGGGGTTATAGCGGAACGTCTGCGCTGCGCGGCGCATATGCGCCGGCACCCCCAGCCCCTCCAGCGTCAGATACCCCACAACATCGGGGATACCCCGATCAAAAAGGATCGGGCCAGGCAGCGTCGCTGCTTCGCTCAAGGAGCGAAGCTCCCAGCCCAGCATCAGCTCTGCAAACAGCGCGCGGTCTTCCCAGGGCAGCGCGTGGCCACCTATCGTCATCTGGGAACGGATGATGCCCCTCCCGGCCTCTGGCATTACAGCGGCCCCCTGCCCGGCCAGATGCTCAAGCACCGTCGTCTTGCCCGCGCCGGGGCCCCCGGTAAGGACGAAACAATGCCGGTAGTCCTGCAGCATAGCCGCACATGCTCCGTGGGCGGCGCCCGCCTGATTGGCAGGCGCCATTGAGAGACAGCGAAGTAGCGAGCTGCCGAAGCGCGCTTACGGCGTCCACTCGGTCAGGGCGGCGTCGATCATGTTGACGGCGTCGCGCACCTGGCCATCATCAATGATCAGCGGTGGAGCGAGGCGCAGCACATTGTTCCCTGCAACCCCAGCCAGCAGCCCCTCTTCCCGGCAAAGCGTCTGCAGGGTTTTGGGATCTGCCTTGAGGCGAAGACCTGTCAGCAAACCTTTGCCGGTGACGCCGTCGACCTTGTCCGGATGGCTGTCGGCGAGGCTTTTCAGGCCCTGCGCCAGCGTGCCGGAGACGCGCCGGACATTGGCCAGAAAATCTTCATTCGAGATGATGTCCCAGACAACATTGCCGACCGCCATGGCCAGAGGATTGCCGCCATAGGTCGAGCCATGGCTACCTGGCTGCATCGGTTCGGCGACCGCCTCGGTCATCAGGCAAGCGCCGAACGGGAACCCCCCGCCGATACCTTTTGCCGCCGCGATCACGTCAGGCTCCACATCAGCGGCCCATTGATACCCCCAGAGCTTGCCGGTCCGGCCCATGCCGCACTGAACCTCATCGAACATCAGCAGCACGCCGTGCTCGTTGCACAGCTCGCGCAGCCCTTTCAGGCATTGCTCGGGCATGGCGCGCACGCCGCCTTCGCCCTGCACCGGCTCTACCAGCACGGCTGCCGTGGTGGAGGCGGCCAGCGCCGCTTTCAGAGCGTCATGATCGCCCCATTCCAGATGCACAAAGCCCGGCAGTTTCGGGCCGAAGCCTTCAAGATATTTCGGGTTGCCGCCCGCATTGATCGCCCCGATGGAGCGGCCATGGAAGGCGCCCGTGAAGGTGATGATGTCGATCCGGTCCGGATTGCC
>NZ_NCJT01000461.1 GCF_002282565.1 Hyphomonas sp. 34-62-18 | reverse complement strand
GGATGGGCCGACACTCATTCGCGAGGCCAAGGACAAGCTCGGCCATGCGCGGGTGATCTTCATCTCCGGCTATGCCGAGCGCGACCTTGCCCAGCAGCTCGACGATGACCGGGCGGTTTCCTTCCTGCCCAAGCCCTTCACGGTTCGTCAGCTGTCGGAGCGTATCAAGCAGGAACTGGCAGGCATCGGCGGCAAGGAAGCGGCCTGATCCCTTTCCTGGAAAACGAATAAAAGGCCGGCTTTTCAGCCGGCCTTTTGCCATAGGGCCTTCAGCACGGCAGCGAAGTTTTCAGCCCGGTCATGGCAGGCCCAGTGGCCCGTGCCCCGCTCGACATGCAGCGGTGTGCCATGGCGCTTTGAAAAGCGCTCCGCAACGGGAAGTTCCACGAAGGGATCATTCTCGCCCCAGAACAGCTGGCCATGTTCTGGAAGGTTCGCCAGATCGTCCACCCAATGCCCGCTGAAGCGCAGGCCGATGGCCGAGCGATAGAGGCTGAGGATCGACTGGCGCATCCGCTTGTCGATATGGGGCACTTCGATTTCGGCCAGCTCTCGCGGCATGCCGCCTTGCACCAGGGCTTCGATCATGCGCGGCTTGTTGCGCATGTTCAGCATCACGAACTCCCCCAGCAGGGGCGTTGCCCACATGCGGGCTGTTCTGTGGCCGGAATAGTCCGGGTCGATCACGGCATTGGTGACACACCAGCTTTTCACAAGGTCTGGCCGCAGGCTGGCGACGCGCAGGGTGAGCAGGGCGCCCCAGTCATGGCCCACGATATGAACGGGGCGGCCGGTGGCTTCCATCTGGGCGATCAGCCAGCTGGCATATTCGTCCTTGGTGCTGCGGAAACCGGCCGGCTTTTCCGTGCCGAAGCCGGGCAGGGCGGGGGCGCGATAATCGTCCGGACCAAGACCAAGGGCGGCCACAAGTGGCTGCCAGAGAACAGGGGTATCGGGAACGCCGTGGACGAAGAGGATCATGGGATTACTTCTCCGCAGCTGGGGCCCAATAGGTTTCCGGCGGGAAGACATCTTCCATGCTGCTCCCCTCGAACGGCCCGTAGGTCGGGTTGGGCAGGATGAACCAGCCATTGTCCCAGGCGCCTTCGAAAGCAGGCGCGGCGGCAAGATCGCGGCGAGCGGCCGGGCTCAGGGACTTGTCGTTGAAGATGTCGGCAATGTCGCCCAGCTGATCGCCGACGAGGGCGATGACACAGTAATTCTCCGAGATGGCATAGCGCCGCCCGTCCTTGGCC
>NZ_NCJT01000161.1 GCF_002282565.1 Hyphomonas sp. 34-62-18 | reverse complement strand
AGGTCAAGCCTGCGCGGCCTCCAGCGCGTCCACATGCTGGCGCAGGCTGGCGATGGTGCGGTCTATTTCCGCCCCTATCAGCGAATAGGCCGCCACATCCGCCCAGAGGCCGTTGGCCGTGCGCATATAGTGGCGCAGGGTGCCTTCGCGGGCAGCGCCGAAGCGTTCGACCGCTGCGATGGCCTCCTTGTTGGCCACATTCACCAGGAATTCGAGGCGCTGAAAGCGGCAATCCTTGGCCCGCTGCATCATGGCGAGCGAGGTGGCCGCCGAGACGAGGCCGCCCCGCATGTCTGGCGGATGCCAGCGATAGCCGATGCGCAGGCGCCGGTGGAGGCGGGCAATGTTCATGTAGGCGATCACACCGGCGAAGGCGCCGTCAGTTGTCCGCGTGATGGCAAAAGGCACCATCCGGCCATCGCGGGCGTCGGCCAGGGTCTGATCGAAATAGGCGTTGAAGCTGGTGCCGGTGTCCATCAGGGGCATCCAGCTCCACATGGCTTCTATGGCGCCGGAAGCAGCAAGGATGTCCCGGTGCGCCTCGGTCACACGGTCCAGGCGCACGTTGGCCACCACAAGTCCGGGCGCATCGAGCTTCATAGAGATCAGTATGCCACAAGCGGCCTGCAGCGGCAAAAGAAAGCCGAGCGGAAAACGGGCCGGAATGACCGGCCCGTCCTCACAAGTCCGCGAGCGGAGCGCCAGGCGCCCTGCCCGGATTATTCCTCGGCGGCTTTGGGGAACAGTTGCCGGGAGAGGTAGGTGTATTCCAGCGCCGAGCGCTTGGCTCGGGCGGTCTGGTCAGCGGCGGCGGCGTGACCGCCATCCATGTTCTCGAAGTAATAGAAGGGCAAACCCGCCTCTTCGAAGCGTTTGGCCATCTTGCGGGCGTGGCCGGGATGGACCCGGTCATCCTTCGTCGAGGTGACGAAGAAGGGCACGGGGTAAGGCTTCGAGGCATCGAAGTTCTGGTAGGGCGAGATGGTTTCGAGGAAGGCGCGCTCTTCGGGCACATCGGGCGAGCCATATTCATCCACCCAGGAGGCGCCCGCCAGCAGGAGATGATAGCGCATCATGTCAAGCAGGGGCACCTGCACGACAACCGCGTTCCAGAGATCCGGACGCTGGTTGAGCATCACGCCCATCAAGAGGCCGCCATTGGAGCCGCCCATGATGCCGAGATGTTCAGGGCTCGTGATCTTCCGTTCAATGAGGTCTTCGCCGACGGCGATGAAGTCATCATAGATGCGTTGACGGTTTTGCTTCAGGCCCGCCTGGTGCCAGTTGGGCCCGAACTCGCCCCCGCCCCGGATATTGGCGAGCACATAGGCCCCGCCCTCTTCCAGCCAGAGACGGCCGCTGACAGGGCTGTAGCCCGGCGTCATCGACACCTGGAAGCCGCCATAGCCATAGAGCAGGGTGGGCGTTGTGCCATCGAGCTGCATGTCTTCGCGGTGAATGATGAAATAGGGCACGCGGGTGCCGTCTTTCGAGGTGGCGAAGAACTGCTCCACCTTGAGGCCGGTGGCGTCAAACTTGGCAGGGAGGGATTTCAGCGGGGTGACGGCGCCGGAGGCGACATCATAGTTCAGAAGCGAGCTTGGGGTGAGGAAGTCTTCATAGTTGAGGAAGACTGCGGTTTCATCCTCATCGGCAAAGGCAATGCCGACTTCACCTGTGCCGGGGAGCTCCACCGGCGTGGTTGTCCATCCGCTGGCGGACGGCTCGATACGCAGGACCTTGCCGACCACATTGTCACTGATGGAGAGGAGCGCGGCGCCCTTGGCGATGGCCACGCCGTTGACCGCCTGGGTTTCCGATGGGCGGAACGCCAGCGTGACCGGCGGCAGCTTGCGCGTGGTGAGGAAAGCGTCCAGCTCGAAGGCGAGCAGATCGCCCGCCTTGAAGGCGTCCTGACCCTCGGGCGTCCAGTCCTGCTCGATGGTGAAGAGGAACTGGCCTTTATAGATGCCGTTGGGCGTCGCTTTCAGGGGCAGCGGCCACTGGACGGGCGCGGCCTCCCCTTCCGGGAACCAGAAATACTTCTGCGTAAAGAAGGTTTCCGACTGGACGGCGCCTTGCAGGATGCGGCCGTCCTCCAGCTTCATGGTCATCGGCCAGACGCCGACATCGGTTTCCTTGCCGCGGAAGAGTTCTACCGCCTCTTCCACAGGCGTGCCGCGCTGCCAGCGCTTGACGATGGAGGGGTAGCCGGAGTCGGTCAGCGTGCCTTCGCCCCAATCGGTGGCGATCAGCAGCGTGTCGGGACCGGCCCAGGCAAGCCCCTGCTTGGCTTCAGCCGTGACGAAGCCGCCCTCGACGAACTGCTTCGTGGCGAGATTGAATTCGCGGTTGATCACGGCGTCCTTGCCGCCATCCGAAAGCGAAACCAGGCAGCGCCATTCCCCGCCGGGCGCGGGGCGCAGGCAGTTGGCGCCCTTGTAGACCCAGTTGGCGCCCTCATCGGCGGCCAGCTTGTCGAAATCGATCAGCGTTTCCCAGGCAGGCGTTTCGGTGGCGTAGCTGGCAAGCGGGGTGCGCCGCCAGAGGCCGCGGACGTTCGTTTCATCCTGCCAGAAATTGTAGACATAACCGTCGCGTACGCTGCCATAGGGGATGCGTTCAGAGGAGTTCAGCACTTCAAGCGCTTCGGCTTCAAAGCCGGCATAGCGCGGATCGGCCTCAAGCTCGGCGAGGGTCCGTTCATTCTGCGCGGTGACCCAAGCAAGGGCCTGCGCCCCCTCCACTTCTTCCAGCCAGAGATGAGCGGTTTCATGGAAAGGCGCGGGCGCAACCTCGGCGACGGGGGAGGTGTCAGCGGTCAAATTCGTCTCCGATTGGGGGCCTGATGCGCAGGCGGCAAGAAACAAGGCGCTCAGCGGCGCGAGAACAGCGCGCATGGTATCTCCTATTCCTGATCATATGGGCCGGCAGGCGGGACAGATAAATGCCCGCGGACCCCTTCAAAACATCAGGTTTGATACCGGTGGGGGCGAAGGTGTGCAACCTAGCCTCGCATCCTCGTGAAGCGGGCTCAGGGCAACCGTTCCAGAACGATGCTTTCCAGAATGATGGCCCGCGAGCCTTCGGCCACGGCCGGGCGGATGGCAATGTAATCCACCCCCTGCTCTCCCTGCAGCGGAGGGACGGAATATTCGAAGCTGACTTCGGTGACGCCCTCGCCCAGATCCAGCGTCTGCCAACCGGAATTGCCAAGCCGGCCGGCAGAGTAATTCATTTCCACCTGGCTGGCGCCGTTGGTGTCTGCCGGGCGGACACGCGCGGTCACCCGGATGCGGCGGCCGGCAAACTGCAGTTCAATATCCGCCGCGATCCGGAAATGCGGGTTAAGCTCCGCGTCCGCCTGCACCTTGTCCGCCGCCGATTCGATCGTGAGGAAGTAGGCGCCCTTCTCCCGGCTCAGCTCTGCAGTGCTGTCGGGGCCCGGTACAATCTTGTTGAGATAGGCGCCGTCGATCACGATCCGGGAATAATTCAGCCCATCTCCCGCAACCGCGCCCGTGGGCAGGCGGCCGATGCCAGGCTGAATCGCCAGGAAAACCATGATCACGGTCAGCAAGGCCGCGAGGGAGAAGAATACCTTGTCGCGCATCGGCGCTCCTGCAATGCCAGTCAACGACCTGTCGGGCGCTGGCCAATCCGTCAGGCTCCTGTTAGCAGGTGGAGGCTGATATTGGCGAGCCAATTGCAGCGAGAGACCGGGGGTAAGGCAACAGATTATGTCTGTATCGGCGCTACAAAGGCGGGCCCGAGAGGCCAGAAGCTGGCTGTTTGACAGCTGCTTCCCGCTTTGGGCCGATCATGGCGTAAACGAAGCTGGCCTTTTCCCCGAAGCGCTGACGATGACGCTGGATGAAGCCGAAGCCAGCACCACCCGCGTGCGCGTGCAGGCACGGCAGACATATGTATTCTCCGAAGCCTGGCGGATGGGCTGGAAACGCGACACGGCGGCTCGCCTGGTGACTGCCGGTGTAGCGACGCTCGCAGGGCCGGCGATCAACGCGCAGGGGCTGGCCGGGCGGGCACTGTCCACTACAACGGGCGAGCTGACAGACCCCAGCTTCGATCTCTACGACACGGCCTTCACCCTGTTTGCCCTGGCAGAAGCCGCGCGCGGCCCTGGCCCTGCAGAAGCCGCACTCGCCGCGGCCAATCGCATTCTTGCCAGCCTGGAGAAGGAAGCGCGCGACAGCGCCCATGGCGGCTATGCCGAGGCCCTGCCCCGGCCGTCACAGCGCGCGCAGAACCCGCACATGCATCTGCTGGAGGCCTGCCTTTCGCTGCACGCCGCCGAGCCGGGCGCCGGCCATATGGACCGGGCAGAGGCGCTGGCGAACCTATTCGAAACGAAGCTCACCGCCGGCGATCAAGGGCTGCTGGGGGAGGTCTTCGCGCCCGACTGGTCGCCCCTTCCCGGCGATGCCGGCCGGGTTGTGGAGCCCGGTCATCAATTTGAATGGGTGTGGCTGCTGCATGCCTATGCCAGGGCACGCGGCGAGGCCGTCTCACCAGCGGCCGAGCGCCTTTACACCTACGGGCTGACGACGCTGGACGTGGACGGGCGGGCCATACAGTCTGCCGCGCGCGGCGGGGCGCCGGTGGATGCATCGCGCCGCGTCTGGCCGCAGACTGAAGCCCTCAAAGCGCATCTCGCCATGCTGGAAGCCCGGCGGGACGAGCGCTATGCGGCAGCCGCCTGCCGCAGCTTTGATATCCTGATGGATGAACATCTCACCGAAGACGGCGGGTGGATCAACCATTTTGGCCCTGACGGCGCGGTGCTTTCCTCGAACATGCCCGCTTCCACCGGCTATCATGTGGTGCTCGCCTTTGCAGAGCTTATCCGCGTGATGGGCGCTTGATATTCGGACGATTTGCAGGAAAGAGAACCGCGAACCCCGGCGGCTGAGAGCCTGGCTGCCCAGATATTGAGGACTATCATGACCAAGCTCGTCCTGATCCGGCACGGCCAGTCTGCCTGGAACCTTGAAAACCGCTTCACCGGCTGGTGGGATGCCGACCTGACGGAGAAGGGCGAAGCTGAGGCCCGCAAGGCCGGCCAGATGCTGGCTGCGCTGGACGCAGATTTCCGCGCCGGTTTCACCAGTGTTCAGACCCGCGCCATCCGCACGCTGTGGCTGGCACTGACCGAGATGAAGCGCGTGTGGCTGCCGATCGAAAAAGACTGGCACCTCAATGAACGCCATTATGGCGGGCTGACTGGCCTCGACAAGGCCGAGACCGCGGCCAAGCATGGCGAAGAGCAAGTCCACATCTGGCGCCGCAGCTATGACATTCCGCCCCCGCCGCTGGAAATTGGCAGCACATACGATCTCACCCCGGATCCACGCTACAAGGGCATCGACATTCCGGACACGGAAAGCCTGAAGACAACGCTGGAACGCGTGCTGCCCTATTGGGAACAGCGGATCGCGCCGGAACTGATCGCCGGAAAAGACACATTGATTGCCGCCCATGGAAACTCGCTGCGCGCGCTGGTGAAACACCTGTTCAAGGTGCCGGACGACCAGATCACCGGCGTCGAGATCCCGACCGGCAACCCGCTGCTGATCGAGCTCGATCACAATCTGAAGCCGGTCTCCGTACGCTATCTTGACGAAAGCCGGGCTCAGCCACTGCCGCAGCTGCCATGAGCAAACGGCGCGACCGGCGGATGATGGGACGGGCCTTCCAGCTGGCCCGCCTCAATCAGGGGCTTACGGACAAGAATCCATCCGTAGGCTGCATAGTTCTGGACGCCAGCGGCCATATCGTCGGAGCGGGCGTGACCGGCGCTGGCGGGCGTCCCCATGCTGAAGAGATCGCGCTGGAAGAAGCAGGCCGAAGGGCGCGGGGCGGCACGGCCTATGTGACGCTGGAGCCCTGCCGCGAGCGCTCCAGCGGGGCGGCGTCCTGCTCGCGCAAGCTGGTGGAAGCCGGCATTGC
>NZ_NCJT01000460.1 GCF_002282565.1 Hyphomonas sp. 34-62-18 | reverse complement strand
GGCTCGGCGGTGGCCTGCGCCTCCAGGCGTTTGAAGTCCGGGTCTTCCAGAACGGCGGCGGCATAGTCGGCCGCTGCGCCGGTCAGCTTCAGGCCATAGGTACGGAAACGGGTGACAACCGGCAGGTAGAAGGCATCGGCGGCTGACCAGGCCCCAAACAGGAAGGGGCCGGGCTCCTCTGTATTTCGGCCATGGGTTTCCCGCAGCTGCGACCACATTGCCTGCAAGCGGGTGATGTCTGCCTCGAGGGCAGGGGTCATTTCCGGGGTCGGGCAGCGTCCGCGAATATCCATTGAGCAAGCCGAACGGATCGCGGCAAAACCGGCATGCATTTCTGAAGAGGCAGCGCGGGCGATGGCGCGGCGGGCGGTGTCCTTCGGCCAGATGATGCCAGGGCCGGCGAGTTCGGCGACAAACTCAGTGATCGCCAGGCTTTCCCAGATGAGAAGGTCGTCCCAGATCAGCAGGGGCACCTTGGCCGTCGGGCTGATCTCCTTGAGGTGGGCCGTGGTCTCGGGAAAGTCGAGCGGCACGACCTCTTCTTCGATCCCGAGGCCTGCCTTGCGCACGGCGAAGAGCGGGCGGATCGACCAGCTGGAATAGTTGAGATTGCCTGAGATGAACTTTCTCATGCGGGTTTTCCTTCGCCATAGGCCCAGCGCGTTTCGCTGATATGGACCCGGCCAAAGACGCCCGCCTTTGTGTAGGGGTCTGCCGCGTTGAGGGCGCGGGCCGCGGCCGCATCCTCGGCCACCATCAGGAAGACCGAGCCGATCATGCGGCCATCCTCGCTCAGCAGGGGCCCCGCCATGCGGCAGGTCTCGCCCAGGGTAGCGACCCATTCCAGATGCGCAGGCCGGGTGGCGGCGCGGCGCTCGGCGCCATCGGTTTCATTGTCGAGGCAGTGCAGACAGTAAAGCGGCATCGCGGGCGTCTCCCTTTTGGATTTGCTGCCGCTATGGCATAGTCTCACTGTCGGTGTCATCGATGTTCTGAGACAGGCTGGCGGTCCCAAAATCGGCTGAGTGTCAGGCAAGTGACACGAAGTGTACGCTGAACAATGTGTTGAACGTTCAGCAATTTGCTGTACAATTATCCAATGACCCAGATGGACGATACCCGGAAGATGATTCTCCACGCCGCTGTGGAGCGCATCCTTCACTATGGCTATTCAAAGACAACGATGGCGGAGATTGCCAAGGACTGCAACATGTCCGCCGGCAATATCTACCGGTTCTTTGCCTCCAAGCTCGACATTGCCGAGGCGATGGCCCG
>NZ_NCJT01000004.1 GCF_002282565.1 Hyphomonas sp. 34-62-18 | reverse complement strand
GCATCATCTTGACCCGGAAATGAAACCCGAAAGATAGTCACAAGGCGGGTCAGTTCTCGATGGAAATCCCGGGTCAGTTCTCAGCAGAAATCAACACGTACACTGTCGAACGCCGATACTCCCAGACCTTTCCCGGCGGAAACTGCGGTCGAAGCGCTCACCGATATCTGGTCAATCCTGCAAGCTGCCGACGCCGAGTGTTTTCTCGCCGCCGGAACGCTTCTCGGCTTCTACCGAAATGGCGGGCCTCTGCCCCATGATCGGGATATCGATATTGGCGTTCTGAGATACTCGGATGGGACTCCGCACATAGCGGACATTCTGCGCGCACATCCGCTCATCTCACTGCGCGGCGGGGCTCGCCGGGGTGATCGCTATTTCGCTCTGACTCACAAGGGCATCGCGATAGACATTTTTCTCTACGAGGAAACGTCATGCGGCATTGTCTGCGGCTTCAGCGAAAACCCAGGCGACATCCAGTGGCGGTTCTCTCCATTCGATCTGGCGCAAGTCAGGTATCAAGGGCGCGACTGGAGAATCCCGTCACCGACCGACCGGCATCTTTCAGAAGTATATGGCGCGTCATGGCGTGAGCCGAATCTCGGCTTTGCATCCGCTGTCAGCTCCCCTTCTCTTTTCAGAACCGATGCCAATGCGCGCGCATATATCGGCACCGCGCGAGCGCGCCGTCATCTGACGGCTGGCGATTGCGCGAAGGCCAAGGCGCTTCTCGATCAATCGCCACTCCCTTTCAGGGGCGGTGTCATCACCGCGATCGAACGACTTTGTGCGTACAGGGAGCATGGGACATGACCTGAGTTGCGCAGTGCCCGGACCTCCTGAACCATCAAACCCGCCGACCTGCAGACAGACCGGACAAGGCGCTTGTGAGCGCCAATACATCGTTGTTTTACTTACATTTTTTAATATCTCTCTTGTTGACTGCGGTATTTTCTCACCGCATCATCCAGAGGTCGCCCGGCCAGCGACATTCCCCACCCCCCAAAGGAGCAACACCATGAAGAAGCACGAAGAACATCTGCGCGATGACGAGTTCGCGCCGATCGAACTCGGGACGATCACCGAAGAAACAAAGGGCGTCGACCCGCGCGGTGAAGAGACGTTCAGCGGTCAATTCAACAGCAAAATTCCTGACTGATGCTCCGCTGAGCTGCCGGAGGGGGGCGGACATTCCGCTCCCCTTCATTTGCCAGACAGACATCCTGAGAGAGATCCATCAGATGCACGCCAGCTATTGCGCGTCTCAAGGTGTGTTTTTTTGCCCCGTCGATACGGCCGTTGTCGTATTTGATGCACGGAAGAACCAATATCTATATTATAATGAGAAACAATCAGCCTGGCTGTTCGAGCTGGCAGTCACCGAAAACCTAAGTGATCTAACTTCTTCTGCCGCGAAGTTCGCCAATAGCTTGGCCAATGCCGGTTTAATCTCCGCCGATGACCGCGGGCGGAATTTGCTCGTATCAGGCGTGCGGCCACCTCCCCATTCTTCGCTCTATGATGACATTGCTTCTGAGATTCCAGCTCCACGTTTGAACACTGTCCCCTCTTTGGTCGTGTCACTGACAACCAGCTGGTACGCGCTGCGACGCAACAAAATTGATCGCGCGCTCCGACATGTCGGGAATTGGAAAAACGGCCTGCCCTCGCCGACACTCAGCGACCACGACAACGTATTTTCCCTTGTCAGGGCGTTTCACGCCCTCACCCCATATTTCTTCACCGTCAAGGATGCCTGCCTTTATCGAAGCATCGCGCTGGTAAAGTATCTCTCGCTGCATCGCATTCCCGCAGCCTGTGAAATCGGTGTACGGCTAACCCCGTTCAAAGCGCACTGTTGGGTCGAAATCGACGGGATTGTTCTCAACGACCACCTCGGCAAGACGGCTGAGTACACGAAAATCCTGTCGTTGTAGGAGGCGTTCCCAAGATGAACCCGTTTTTTGCGATGGTCTGGAACGAGTTCGATTCACGGGCACGAAAAACCGCTCAATTACTGCAACAACGACTTAGTCGTCCTGACAACACGAAGCGGAAATGCGTTCTAGCCACGGGATTCGCACTGTATGATTTCGGCCGCACGGACCGGCCGGCGCGCATCTTCCGACACAACGACGCCTCTGGCGAGCTTGATGTCGCGATTTTCGGCATCTTCTTTGAGCGGGCAAGCAATCTCGCACAGCGCTCTCAACCACGCAACTTGAGCAATCGGGTTTTAGACAATCTGAAAGCGTCCTTCGGAGCATCGGCGATTGAAGATCTCTGGGGGAGCTATATCGCGTTCGCCCGGCGGGATGGCGAAGTGTCCATCACGACCGATCCGACCTCAGCGATCCCCTGTTTCTATACGGAGTACGACGGTGTCACGCTGGCTTTTTCGCATTTGGAAGCGTGCGATTTCATCGACAGGAGCAGGTTCACAGTCAATCTGGATTTCATCTCAGCTCTGATCGCGTACGACAAAATTCAATCCGGAGATACGGGGCTTAATGGTGTACATGAACTCCTGGGCGGCCAGCGCCTGCGCGTGACTCGAAACGGCTTGTCGTTAGACACTATTTGGGATCCGCGAACGATCGCTCATGATACATATTCGTGTGCCCTCGCGGACGCTGCGGAAGAACTACGAGAAACGACACTGAACCTCGTTGAGCGTTGGGCTAATCAGTATTCCAGCATTACACTGGATCTCTCTGGTGGACTCGACTCGTCAATCGTTTTGGGCTGCCTGAAGGCGGCGAAGGTTTCGGCAAGGATCAAAGCGGTGCATCACCGCGCTGATTCTGCCGACGCGACTGAAGAGAACTTTGCGAGACTGGCGGCAGAATTTACCGGCACCGACCTTCAAACCGTGGCGCTGAACCCGAACCGGCCCTTCCCCGATGTCACGCATCACCCACTTTCTGCGCGGCCATTTCGACAGTTTCTTGGCGGCCCGATGGAAAGCCTTGTGGGGCGCGATCTCATCGGACAAACCGATGCATTCTTTTCAGGCCAAGGGGGCGACCATCTTTTTCTCGCTAGCAATAACAGTCACAGATTTACTGACTATCTGATGACGCGCGGCATCGGTACTGATGCCGCCGCAGAATTGCTGCGCTCGGCCCGATATTCGGAAGCGTCCATTTGGAAAGTGATCGGAACGACGGGCAGAACGCTCACAGGCCATCGTCCGCAAAACCCCTTAAAGGTTTCATTCGAGCATTATAAAACGGCCGTCACCTCCATCGTCGCAAACCGGCTAGATCCCGACGACTTGGTGCAGGAATGGGCGTTGAACAACAAAGGTCTGCCGCCGGGAAAATTCCTGCAGGTCCAGTCGCTCGCCCATATGGTCCACTTTCGCGAGCCACTTGACCGAAGCGAGGGAAAGGATGTCGTGCATCCCCTCATCTCCCAACCTCTCATCGAGTTGTGTTTGCGACTTCCGGTCCACTATCTTTCTGCGAATGGCATGAGCCGCGGACTGGCAAGAAACGCGTTCCAGGGCCTGATTCCAGAGGCAATCCGTCGCCGGATGACGAAGGGTGGCTTCTCCCGGTATTTTGTAGATGTTCTGCTGGCCAACCGCGCTCAGATTGTCGAGGCTTTGTCATACGGAGAGCTTGAGAAGCACGGACTGATCCGGCGATCGGACGTCGAATCCGTCCTGCACCAAGATCAGCACCGCATAAGATCATCCGGCCGAATGCTTCTTACATACTACACCATCGAAGCCTGGCTCCGCAGCTGGGCGAATATCGACAGCGCGACTGATACCTCCCTCTCGGCGTCAGTCTGACCGCGCGGCAATGACGCCTGTTTCCTCCAAGAAGGCATCGATTCTGCGCCAGAGGTCGCGGATGTTGGCCGGCGACGATGGACCGTGACCTTCGCCCCAATATCGCACATAGCGCGCGTCCACGCCGGCCCGGTACAAGGCACCGAACATCTCGTCGTATTGCGACATATCAAAATAGTCGAAGTCAGAATGAACAAGCAAAACAGGCGCTGAAATTCTGTTGGCGAGGGCGACCGGGCTATTGCGGACATAGGCTTCCGGCGCAACAAAAGGCGTCTCGTCAAATCCATATGGACAGAGATCGTCGTGGCCCGACCCGGTGCATTCATAGCGCCAACGGTTGTCTCCTCCGTTCTCGCCAAGGTGAAAGTGATTTAGTAAGCCGCGCCCACCGAAATAATGGCTGAAATAGTCCGTCCACCCATTTTTTGAAATGACCGCCGCAAACCTGTCCACCTGCGTCGCAACGTAAAGGGATGCAATGCCCCCCTGGCTGAATCCATAAAGCACGAGACGGTCTGGATCTGCAAAGCCCCGATCTACAAGAACGTTGATCGCCTGATCTACCAGTTCATCCATCCCAGCAATTGGCCCATCCTGGGTGCGCGCAAAATCCGACGGAACAACTGCGCGAACGTGGATAATCCCGCGCGCCGGCCACAGATCGCTACGCATGGCATAGGGCTGCGCCGCCAAATCCAACGTACGACATCCACCGCGCCCCACAGCGGGATAGAGTTCAATGACCACCGGGTAGCGCACTCCTTCCTGAAAATCTGGCGGCAAAAGCAGGCAAGTCTCAACCTCACGGGGCGGCTGACGACCATTCGGGTCATTCAAGGTGTATGTTATCCGCCGCGCTATCGGGTGGGCTACACGATTGAGATGGCGATTCAGGTGAGCAAGTTCCGTGGTAACGCCATCGCCCCTCACCAGAAGAAGCCGCGTCGACGCGCCCTCCTTCGCCGTCATTAAGGCCGCATTTGCGGCGCGAGATGCCGCGAGAGTTGCTGCGCCCTCTATGGGTATTTCGAAGGTTTGCACATCGGTTCCACCGTCAGAAAAATCGGCAAATATGACGGCACGCTGGCCTTCTCGGGTCTGGACGACAAATGCTCCTTCAGGCTCAAATGGATAACGAAGGGACGAGCCGACAAACAGATGTTCAGGCGACCAACTATGAGCAGGGTTCGGAGCATACACTAAGGACGCCAATACATCCCCGCCCGCCGAAGCGATCCTCTCTGGAGGATGGTCAATACCCAGACGATATGCGCCATTCCGGCTCAAAACGGTGACACCCGTTTCGCCCGCGTGAACAATCTCACCCGTAATCGCCTCAATGCCTGCAGAAAGATTTTGCGCGTCCCCGGTGTTAGGAAAAAAGAACCAATCGAAATTTTCTCCCGACGCCGGGCGGGCGTAAACAATAAGACCGGAATCCAAGAGGGCCGCGCGCGCTGGCCCGAGCGGCAACGGGATTCTCGGGTCGAGGCGGCTGTTCGCCAGAATATGCCCCTCCATGGAAACCGGCTGCACATTCAGCGTGTCAACGTCGATGACATAAAAGCGTCCATCAGCAGACGTCTCATGCTCCTCCCATCCGAATACTGCGAGACGATCTCCTCTTGGGGACCAAGTAAAGGAGTGTGGATCGACATTGAACGGCGAGGGTAGCTCCTGCACCGATCGGCTTTGAAGGTTGAGCAGTCGCAAAGCGTACCGTCGATCGAAAACGGGCCGAGGTAGGTATCCTCTCTCCCGAAGATCGTCCCCCGAAAGCCTCTGCCGTTCTCCCACCCTGGCCGCTGCCAGAAGCGTGTTGTCGGGAGAGGCCCGCGCGCCCGCATAGCGACCGTGTGCGATAAGGCGCTCGCCCCCAGTCCTGATATTGTATTCGACGAGGTCTCCAGACGCCCATTCTTCTGCCCGGCTGCGTCCCGTGCTGATGACTTCAGTTCCTGTCGCGATTTGTCCGCGCCATGCATTGTTCCACTGACGCCACAAAAAATCGGCGGTGATTGGCCGGTTTCGCATTTCTGAACCTGGAAGGTCCGGGTCACGCGTTGGCACGATGAATGTTTCAGATGACGTCCAAACCAGTCGCTCATTCCAACGCGATGGTACGAGATACATATCCTTGATATCGGGCATCACCTCAAAGCGAACACAATGATCTCTGCCGATCCGGCACGCGATCAGGCGGAAACGGCCCCGCTTGTGTTCAAGAACGATGATGCGCCGATCATCCGGCGAGAAGCCAATCAGGAAGTTCGTTGCGCCCCGATCCAAGCCAGGCTGAAGTCGCGGCGGTCCACTTCGGTCAAGTGCCTTGATCCACACCTGGTGGCCACTCAGCGTATTCGCCACCATGAAATACGAGTAGTCTGAAATCTGATCGTGTGGTGGGACAAGACTGTAGGCTAACCAGCGCCCGTTCGAAGAGAAATCGGCGACGCCAACACCCTCGACGCGCAGCACATCATCGACGGTTACAGGCGGGAGTTCTCCTGCCCGTCCGCTCGCCAATGCTTTTCCACAGAGTGAAGGCGAGACGATCGCGGCTAAGAGAAGTATGGTGAGAAGGTGCAAACTTGTCCGCACAGAGGTGCTCTCGTTATGCTGGGTACAAATACAAGAAAAGCACCGGGCACCACGAAGGCACCCGGCTTAGGCGTCTAGGGTTCGTCAGAATGTTTTTCGAAGCTCCAGCGCAACGAACCGGCCCAGCGGAGATGCATTCGTCGGGTCGTAACCTGCGATGTAAAAGCTACCGAACATGGGAGTCCTGGGCGGATCCGTATCGAAGACGTTCGACACTGACAGGTTCAGGGCGGTGCCTCTCAGCCAGCTGGACGGCTCCTCAAAACGATACGCCAGTGTGAGATCGATCGTTGTCCAAGAGCCAACTGGCAGGCTGGAAGCAGATTGATCCGTCCGGTATCGGTCCGTGTAGTTCACGAATGCAACCCCGGTTAATCCCCCCAGGGAAGCACCGACCCGGCCTCGCACGCGAAGATCCACAGGAGTGAAAAGCGAGTTCAGCGTCTCCACTGTGGGTGTCGTGTCGGATGCGCGTTCACTGAACTCCAGAATGTAGTTTGCATTGACGCCCGCAAACAACCTCGTTCTGCCGGCATCGAGAGTGTAGGTCACATCGAAATCCAGACCGCGCGTCTCTACCGACTGCAGGTTCCGAACAATGAGGGCATTGCTAATGATCCTGATGTCATCAAGCGTCGCTCCATTTGCGAAGACGACTGCGCGCTGCAATGTCGAGAGCACCGCCTGAATCTCGTCTTCGCTCGGAAAGAAGATGACTGTGCCCTGCGGAAGAGAAGATGGATCGCTCCACGCAAATGAGGGAGCCCAGTTCGGATTCTGGTTATTGGGGATTGGCGTCGCTCCAAGGCGCCCTTCAAACGAGATATCGTAGTAGCTGCTGCTCACTGCCCACGAGTGGCGGCCAACGTTGGCCCGGTAATCAAACCCAGCAGTGTATGTCCGGGACGTTTCTGGCTGTAGATTTGCAGCCGTCCCAACCGCGATCAGATAATTTGCACCTTCCAAGGATGGATCTGGCAGGGGAATGCCAAGATTTCCCCGGATCACATCATATCTGTTTACTGTTGCGCCACGGTCAATGGCGCCGACACGGCCCAGCGCTGGTGGTGCGAAGGATGTGCTGTAGCTGCCGCGTAAATTCAGTCCCTCAAAAGGCGACCATAGCAGACCCACTTTGGGATCTTCGGTCGATCCAAAATCTGAGTAATCCTCGATCCGGCCGGACAGGTTGACTTCCAATCGCTCCACGCCTGCAATCGTGTTTTCAGGCCCAATCAGTGGAACATGCACTTCCGCATAAATCGCCTGCACGTCGCGGTCGGCCTGCCGGATAATTGCACCAGTGCTTCCAGCCCAGCGGGTGAAACTCTCCTCGCGAACATGACCGCCAATCGCCATCCGGACCTGCCCACCTGGCAAGGATAGGAGTGTCCCATTCAGCAGCAGGTCAATCGACCAAAGGTCGGAGTTAGTAGTTGAGGGAGGATCCACAGCACCACCGGGGATACAAATCTCTCCACAGTTCAGCTGCGAGTTAGCATTCCGGATTCCGCTAAAGGTCGTGCCGATTGTAGCGGTCCAGTTCTCCCCGAGATCGACGTCGAGCCCCGCACTGAGTGCCAGAATTTCCGACTCAGCATCGGCAATGTTCCACCCGCCGGTATTGGCGGGCAGTGATCTCGAACTTCTGGAAGCTCGATCCGAATAGAGACCTGTCGCTGTGAACGAAACCGCCGGCCCGAACTCCTGATTGAACGCCAAGACAGCGCTGCGCTTGTCATGGCTTGGCATGAGATTGAACTGGTCAAGCCCAGCAAGGGGCTGGCCGTTCAGTCGCAGCGGCGTTGGAATATTTGGCCGGTCGACCAATTTGAGACCGTCGCGTTCAGCATACTCGAAAACTGCAAGAATGCTTCCACCGTTCCAGGACGCGCCTAATGTTTGGCCGATCCGAAACTCCTCCAAGTCCCCTTCCGTGACCGTCCCATAGCGCAGTGTTGTCTCTGCACCATCAAAATCATCGCGAAGCACAAAGTTTATCACACCCGCCACGGCGTCACCGCCATAGATCGAGGAAGCGCCGTCCGTCAAAACATCGATGCGCTTCAACGCCGAGATTGGTATCAGGGACAGATCGATAAAGTCGCCCACACTCGACGTTGGCGCCAAGCGATTCCCGTTGAGGAGAATCAGCGTCCCTCTTGAACCGAGCCCGCGCAAATTTGCGCTCGTTCCAAGAGTCGAGTTTTCTCGGGAATTGCTGTCGTTGGGCAACCCGTTAGAGACGAACTCAGACGAACCTCCGCCGAAATTCTGCGGTATGGCGCGGCGAATAAAATCTTCTGTAGACGCGGCACCCGACTGAAGAATATCCTCGCGTGTATAAATCTGAAGTGGTGAGCTTTCCGGTGCGATCCCACGAAGCCGCGTCCCAGTCACCACAATCTCTTCGTCCGCACGATCCCCGGATTGCGATGCCGCGCCTTGATTGCGCGGTCGTGATGCGGGGGTTCGTGCGGGCTGATCCCCTGCCCGTCTGATGATGAGGTTCTGGTTCGGTCCTGCCACAAACTCGAGACCGCTTCCCGCTAGCAGCCGCCGCAAGGCGTCTTCCGGCTCAAAGGCGCCAATGACAGCCGGCGCGGACAGCCCCGCCACAGCAGATCAGCGCACGTCCCGATTGCTCGCTGAAGGCACGCAGCGCATCCCCGAGCGGAGCAGCCTGAATGCTGAACTGCGCCGGCTCCGCATAGGCGATGGCCGGCGTCATCAGCGACGCCACGCTGACGGCCGCGCTGAACAGTTTGTGTCGGAATGATCTTGAAACGCCCACTTACCCCTCCGTGGTCGAACAGAGCGCTCAGGCGCACTGGCCGGTCCATCCCCGCGAGGCCGGCAATGCGTTCAACGAGCCGGGTGGGAAATCGGGTAAAGAATTTTAGTCCGTTGACGGATTTTCCGACCGCCGGCATTGGCTTCCGCTTCTGAATCTCCGAGGGGCCGGGTTTCGGGCCCGAGGAAAAGAGGGCGATTTCCGCAGGTTACGGATTGGCCGTGTGCGCACTCTGTATGCGGATCAGATCTCTCTCGCGCTCGGTTGTGATCGGCATGAACAGGGCAAGCGTGGAAAGGAAAACCTCATGGTTCCCGGTCGGGAAGGAGCCGCTGAGCCGCTCGGCGCCAAGCGCCGGATCATCGACGGCCAGCTTGATTTCAGAATATCGGTTCAATTCGCGGACGACTTCCGAGAGCGGCGCATCCGTGAACTGAACGATGCCTGCGCGCCATTTCGCGAAAGCCTCCGCGTCCACCTGGTTCACCACGGGCCGGATATCCGCCCCGACGACCGCCTGTTGCCCCGGTGTGAGAGACAGTGACCAGCGCTGGCCGTCTTGAGCAAAGAGCGCCCCCAGCGGACCTGAGCCCGGCCTGTCCTGAACCATCACGCCGCCGCTCAGCAAGGTGACGGCGACTTCGCCGTCGCGCGCATGAATATCGAACACAGTGCCTGTTGCGGTCGTCAGGCTACCCGCGGCTACGACCTGAAAGGGCCGTTCCTCGTCTTTCGCGACTTCGAACAAGGCTTCGCCGCGTGCGAGCCGGACAAAGCGCCTGCTCCCGGAGTAGGCAATCTCCACTGCTGAATTCGTATTGAGCGTGAGGGTCGATCCATCGGAAAGCTCGATCGTGCGCTGCTCGCCCAGCGCCGTCTCGTAGGTGTCGCGCTCCACCGACAAGTACCCGATGCCCGCGACCAGTAAAGCGCTCGCCGCGATCGCGGCCGCAGTGATCCCGGCGAACTGGCGCAGAGGCTTCCCCGCCGGCTTCGCCGCCGCCGCTTGTGCATCCGGCGCGTCTGCAATGCCTTGTCTCTGAAACGCCGGTGAAGCCGCATCGAGGCTGCTCAAGGCGGCTTCCACTTCGCGAAACGCGGCGGCGTTTTCCGGGTCTTCCTCCCAGGCCCGGAATGCGCTCCAGGTCGCGTCGTCAATCTCGCTGCTCTGGAGTTCCGCATACCAGCGTCCCGCCTGACCGATACGGTCCGTGTCTTTGTTCATTGTGTTCATGGCTGGGATCACTTTCAGATCCGGGTTCGCTGTCTGAGTTGTCTCGTCAGCTCAGCGGTGGCCTCCCCGAGATTGTATTTCACGGTTGACGCCGAGATGGAAAGCCGTTCGGCGATTTCGTCATAGGACAGACCGTCGAAGCGGTGCAGGCACAAAATTTCTCTCCGGCGGCGGCTCATGCCGCTGATGATCTCTTCCACGATGCGGATGAGCTGGCGGTCCATGACACGTTTTTCCGGTGAGGCGGAATGCTCGCAGGCCAGGGTTTCGCGATGGGCGCTCAGCTCTGAGGTGTTGCGGTGCGCCCTGGCATGGGCGGATTTCAGATAGTCGATCGTTTTGTTGCGCAGGGAGACAAAGATCAGGCGGCGCAGTTCCTCCGCACCCTTGCCCGGATAGGCGCGGCGAACATGGAGGAAAGCGTCATGGACCAGATCTGGCGCATCCGCCTCCGATCTGATCCGCAGGCGCGCAAATCTCACGAGCTGGTCGTACTGGGTCTGATAGATTTGTACCAGGGCGTCGTCGCCGCACAGGAAGGCCGGTTTGCCCTGGCTTTCCAGCGATCCATTGCGGAGAGGCCGGGCGGCGCCACAGCCGATATGGGAGGCTTCACTGGTCGGGTCTTCGTCGGATTGCCCGAGGCAATCCGGCTCCCTGATCTTTGCCTCTGCCCCGAAGCCCCCGTCCACGCCCTTGTCTCCAAAGGTGGCCGCCATGTAATGCGCGCGGCGCGCGCCCTCTCCTGTTTTGCAGTGTGGGTTCTGGAATGCAAGCTTAGTCCCGGTACGGATCAGGAGTCGGGGGTCATACCGCCATTGAGGTGCGCGCGCTCCGCGTGTGCCCGCCAGAGGCCGGCATAGAGGTCGCCCCGCGCGAGGAGGTCTTCATGCCCGCAGCGCTCCGCGATCCGCCCTCCCCATCCGACACCCTGACGCCAGCCTCACCTGCGTTTTCAAGGAGACTTCGGTCACGCTGGGCTTCGTCTGGCTGACCCAGACCCCGCCCTGGCGCGCGGTTTGTGCGAACGTCCCGCGTGCCCTCAACGCGAATTCCCACAGATCGACCGCGCCGCCGCTATCGATAATACGCTAGATATCATCGGTTTCCGCTTGGTTGGTTCGAAGCAGCGCGCTGCGCCTTCGCCGCGGCCACCATGTTGATCAACGCCGGACGCACATCTTCCCACTTGCGCGTCTTCAGCCCGCAATCCGGATTGACCCAGATCTGTTCGTCGGCGAGACGCGCCCGGGCGCGTGTCAGAAGGTCGGTCATCTCCTCGACCGGGGGCACGCGTGGCGAGTGGATGTCGTACACACCCGGACCGATTTCGTTTGGATACCGATAGGTCGCGAAGGCTTCGAGCAACTCCATCTTCGAACGAGAGGTCTCGATCGAAATCACGTCGGCGTCCATCGCGCCGATCGCGTCAATGATGTCGTTGAATTCGGAGTAGCACATGTGCGTGTGGATCTGCGTCTCGTCTCGCACCGGCGAAGCGCTAATGCGAAAGCATTCCACCGACCAGTCCAGATAGGATTTCCATTCGCCGCGCCGGAGCGGAAGCCCCTCACGCAGCGCTGCTTCATCGATCTGAATCATCGTCGCACCGGCCTCTTCCAGGTCCGCCACTTCGTCGCGGATGGCCAGCGCGATCTGCCGGCACGATTGCGCGCGGGGAATGTCATCGCGAACGAAGGACCAGTTGAGGATGGTCACGGGGCCTGTCAGCATGCCTTTCATCGGCTTTTGCGTCAGCGACTGAGCGTATTGCCACCACGCCACGGTCATGGGTTTCGGGCGTGAGACGTCGCCAAAGAGGATCGGCGGTCGGACGTAGCGCGAGCCATAGGACTGCACCCAGGCGTGCTTCGTGAACGCGAAGCCCGACAATTGCTCGCCGAAATACTGCACCATGTCATTACGCTCGAACTCGCCATGCACAAGCACATCGAGGCCGATCTCTTCCTGCCAGAGAATCGTGCGTGCCGTCTCTTCTTTGAGGAACTGGTCATAGGCCTCGTCGCTGAGAGTGCCCTTGCTATGTGCCGCACGCGCCTTGCGCACTTCCGCTGTTTGCGGAAACGAGCCGATCGTCGTCGTTGGGAACGCGGGCAGTTTGAAGCGCTCTCGCTGTATCTCCGCACGCGCCGCGAAGGCGCTTTTGCGTCGGCTCATGGCATTGGTAACGGCAGCAACGCGCCTGGCCACGTCAGGATTGTTGACCTTGGGCGACGCTTTGCGTGCCGCAGCGGCTGCGGCCGAGGCATCAAGCGCGCCCGACACGCTGGCGCGGCCTTGGGCGAGCGCTTTGCCGAGCGTGGCCAACTCGTCCATCTTCTGCACCGAGAAAGCGAGCCAGCTCTTCACATCGCTATCAAGTTCGCCTTCGAGCGCCAGATCGATCGGCACATGCAAGAGCGAGCAGGATGGCGCAATCTGAATTCCCTCAGCGCCGCGTTGGGCGATTGCCGGCTCAAGGAGATCGAGTAGCGCCGGGAGATTCGCCCTCCAGATGTTGCGCCCGTCGATGACACCCAGAGAGAGCACACAAGCCGAGGGCGCTTTGTCGATCACGGCGCTCAATTGTTCAGGCGCGCGCGCCAGATCAATGTGAAGACCGGCGACCGGAAGCACGGTCGCCGTGTCCAGATTATCGGCCAGCGCACCAAAATAGGTCGCCAGCATGATTTTGATCTGCGGAACCTCGTGCGCGAAGACCTCATAGGCATGCACGAATGCGGCGCGCGCCGCGTCATCGAGATCAAGCACCAGACACGGCTCGTCAATTTGAACCCACTCCGCACCATGGGCGGCAAGTTCGCGCAGTACCTCTACATAAACGGGCAACAACGATTCAATGAGCGATATCGGATCGCCGCCATCGCGGCTCTTGCCCAGCTTGAGGAAGGAGACGGGTCCGACGAGAACCGGGCGAGTTTCAACGCCCAGCGACTTTGCTTCCAGATATTCGTCTATCGGCTTGCGGGATGAGAGTGCAAAAGTTTGCCCCTTCCCGAATTCCGGCACCATGTAGTGATAGTTGGTGTCAAACCATTTGGTCATTTCCTGCGCCGGCGCACCATGGCCGTGGCCGCTATGACCATGCGCGCATCCTTCGTCGTCGCCGCCATGCGATCCACGGGCCATCGCGAAATAGGTTGCGAGGGAAACCTCGCCGCCGCTCCAGCCATAAATGGCCGGGATCGCGCCGACCATGCAGCTTGTGTCGAGCACCTGATCATAGAGCGAGAAGTCGTTGGAGGGGATGATCGACACGCCGAGCGATTTTTGCCGCGCCCAGTTGGCCGCGCGCAGACCTGCTGCGGTCTCCAGCAATGCGCCTTCGTCCGATTGGCCCGACCAATAGCTTTCGAGCGCCTTCTTGAGTTCACGGCGCGGACCGATCCGCGGCGTTCCGAGCGTACTGACTGGAAGAGATTGCATTGGCGCTTTACCCTGAGCAAAAGGACGTGGGGTAAGGCGAATGCGCTCGCTCACCGCCTGCGCGAGCGCGCAACCGGATCATCAACGCACCACGAGAGACACCCCGCCCGTGGACGAATATTCGGTCGCGGCAGGTCTCCTGGCTCGCGGGTCAGCGCTTCGGTCCGGCCTTCCCGGGATCGAAATCCCAGTGACGCAAATTGGACCTCCGCTCACCGCTCACAGTTGCGGGGGCAGCGCCGGAATTGCCCCAATCGGGCGCGCACCGGCTTCCCGTCTTAGCTCCCGCACCAATCGGGTGCGGCAGAACCACGACAGCTTTCCTTATGGCCCAACGCGAGGCTGGGTCAATAGGCATATAAAGATATCTTTATATGCCTAAATCAATCAACGGACGTGTCCGGCCGATAGAATCTCACTCCGATTTCAACAGGTTTGCGGCCCTGGCCGCGGCGATGGGCGTTCGTGTCGCGCAAGGAATAGACGCAGCCGCAATATTCTTGCTGATAGAATTCTTCGCGCTTGGAAATCTCGATCATCCGCGCCGCGCCGCCGCCCTTGCGCCAATTGTAGTCCCAATAGCTCAGTCCTTCGTATCGTGCGCAGGCCCGCGCCCCGCTCTCATTGATTTGCGCCATGTTCTTCCAGCGCGAGATGCCGAGCGACGAGGTCATTATCGGAAAGCCATGCTCATGCGCGTAGAGTGCGGTGCGCTCAAACCGCATGTCGAAACACATTGTGCAACGCACGCCGCGCTCCGGCGTCCATTCCATGCCCTTCGCGCGCGCGAACCAATTGTCCGTGTCATAGTCCGCATCGACAAATGGCACGCCGTGCTTGTCGGCGAAACGAACGTTCTCATCCTTCCGCAAGAGATACTCTCGTTCGGGATGAATGTTCGGGTTGTAGAAGAAGATCGTGTAATCGACGCCGGATGCCAGCATCGCTTCCATCACTTCGCCGGAGCATGGCGCGCAGCACGAATGCAGCAGCACTTTCATCTTACCGCCGGGCGGGGTCAGGATCGGACGTTTGGTATCGGTCATCGCGCTATCGTGTCCTGCACTATCTAGTCGCCTTGAGCCATATTGGTCGGAATGATCGTCCGAATGATTGAGGCGTCCAGGGCTTCGTAGTTGTGCAACCCGATCGTTGCGTAGAGTTCCGCACGCGTCTGCATCTGATCGACCAGCGCATGCGCCCCGCCGTCCCGGGCGATTGTCGCATAGAGCTTCTCCTGCGCCTTGTTGGCGACGCGCAGAGAAGACACAGGCCAGATCACCATGCGATAGCCCATCGTTTCAAACTCGGTAGCCGTGAAAAACGGTGTCTTACCGAACTCGGTCATGTTCGCCAGCAGGGGCACACCCGGCATACGCTCGGCGAAAGCGCGGAACATCTCCGCGGTATTCAGCGCCTCGGGGAAGATTGCGTCGGCGCCGGCTTCCATATAAAGCCTGGCGCGGGCCACGGCGCCGTCGAGTCCTTCACTGGCGGCTGCGTCGGTTCTGGCGATGACATAGAGATCGCGCCGCGCCTTCGCGGCAGCCGCGACCTTGGCAGCCATATCGCGCGCGTCAGCGAGCTTCTTGTCATTGAGGTGCCCGCACTTCTTGGGCAGCAACTGGTCTTCCAGATGCACGGCGCCTGCCCCGGCCTCCTCAAAGACGCGCACCATGTGCATGACGTTGAGTGCCTCGCCATATCCGGTATCGCCATCAACAAGCACAGGCAGTCCGCTCGCGCGCGCAATCTGGCGCACAAAAAACGCGACTTCATCCACGGTGATGATCCCAAGATCGGGTAGTCCCATCGAAGCGGTCATCGCCGCGCCCGAAAGATAGAGCCCTTCGAAGCCAGCGGCTTTCGCCTGCAACGCGGCCATGCCGTTGTGCGCACCCGGAAGTCTGGCGATGCCGCCGCGCTCCACGAGGGCGCGGAAGCGGCGCCCGGCAGTCTCAGCGGGTCCATCAGCAGCGACGAGATAAGGCATGGAGCTTCCTCAGGCGGCGCGCGCCGCGGAGGATTTCCCGCGCGCTTCGATCGGCACAAATGTCAGGTTTTCCGGCCCGACATAATTTGCCGACGGGCGAATGATCTTGTTGTCCTGGCGCTGCTCGATCACATGCGCGCTCCAGCCGGACGTGCGCGAAATGACGAAGAGCGGCGTGAACATCGCTGTCGGCACACCCATCATATGATAGGAGACGGCGCTAAACCAATCCAGATTGGCAAACATCTTCTTCGTTTCCGACATCACCGCCTCGATCCGCTCGGCGATCTCGAACATCCGGGTAGAACCGGCATCGGCGGAGAGCTGGCGCGCCACGCCCTTGATCACTTCGTTACGCGGATCGCCGATGGTGTAGACGGGGTGGCCAAAACCGATCACCACCTCTTTCGCGGCGACGCGCTTGCGGATGTCCGCTTCCGCCTCGTCGGGACCGGCATAGCGTTTCTGAATCTCGAACGCGACCTCGTTTGCGCCGCCGTGTTTGGGGCCGCGCAGCGCGCCGATGGCGCCGGAAATGGCCGAATACATATCGGCGCCTGTACCGGCGATGGTGCGCGCCGTGAATGTCGAGGCGTTGAACTCATGCTCCGCGTAAAGAATGAGCGATGTGTGCATCGCGCGCGCATGCGATGGCGATGGCGGCGCACCGTGCAGCAGATGCAGGAAATGGCCGCCGATACTGTCGTCATCGGTCTCAACCTCGATGCGCCGTCCATGGTGGGCGAAATGCCACCAGTAAAGCAGGATGGAGCCAAGTGACGCCATCAGCCGGTCGGCAATGTCGCGCGCGCCGGGATGATTATGGTCATGCGTTTCGGGAAGCACGCATCCGAGCGTCGAGACGCCCGAGCGCATTACATCCATCGGGTGCGCCGCCGCGGGAAGCGCCTCCAGCGTCGTTCGCACGGCAGTCGGCAGGCCGCGCAGACTCTTGAGTTTCGCCTTATAAGCGGAAAGTTCGCTCACGGTCGGCAGCACGCCATGCACGAGCAGATAAGCGACCTCCTCGAATTCACAGGTTTCCGCGAGATCGAGAATGTCATAACCCCTATAATGAAGATCCTTGCCGCTGCGCCCCACGGTGCAGAGCGCCGTGTTCCCCGCGACGATGCCGGACAAGGCCACCGATTTTTTGGGCGGCGGTTTGGCTTGTGTTTGTAGATCCGTCATCTCCGGCTCCTTAGCCAATGGCCACTGAAAGGTTCGACGCCGACCGCGATGCACCGTCCCAATCGAAAATCCCGCGCGGCTGCGCTGCGCCGATCAGGTCCGGATTGACCGCGAAATTGAGGCCGATCAGATCGTCCGGGTTAAGCCTCGCCAACCGTTCGACAGTGGCGATGAACCGATCCTGCTCCATTGGCGCGACGACGCCTTCGGTGAGTGTGCGGAACTTTTCGATGTATTGTGCGCGTTTGAACGGACGCGCGCCGAGCGGATGCGCATCGGCGATGGCCAATTCATCCTCGATCGTCGAGCCATCGTTCAACGTAACAACAACACGACCGCCAAAGGCTTTCTCCTTTGGATCATGGCTGTGATAGCGACGGGTCCATTCGGCGTCTTCGAGCGTGGTGATTTTTTGCCACAGCGCGACCGTTTCAGGACGGTTCGCACGCGCCGGCGCATAGGACCGCTCATGGTGCCAGCCGCCGTCTTCAAGCGCCACCGCGAATATGTACATGATCGAATGATCGAGGGTTTCCCGGCTCGCCTTCGGGTCCATCTTTTGCGGATCGCCCGCGCCGGTGCCGATCACATAATGTGTGTGATGGCTCGTATGAATGACGATACTCTTCACCTTGGTGAGATCGCCGATTTTCGGTCCCATGCGCCGCGCAAGGTCGATCAGCGCCTGGCTTTGATACTCGGCCGAATGTTCCTTGGTGTAGGTGTCAAGAATGGCGCGCTTGGCTTCGCCGCGCGCTGGCAGAGGCACCTGGTATTCGGCCTTCGGGCCGCCGAGCAGCCACGCGATGAAGCCGTCTTCACCTTCCCACGCAGGCGAGGGCGCGCCCTCGCCACGCATTACGCGGTCCACCGCCTCAACCGCCATTTTGCCGGCGAACGCGGGCGCATAGGCTTTCCAGCTTGAGATTTCGCCCTTGCGCGACTGGCGTGTTGTAGTCGTGACGTGCAGCGCCTGCTGCACCGCCTGATAAATGACCTCGACCGGCAAGTTGAGCGCAGCGCCGATACCAGCGGCGGCGGACGGTCCAAGATGAGCGATATGATCAATCTTGTGTTCGTGCAGGCAAATGCCTTTTACGAGGTCGACCTGAATTTCGTACCCTGCCGCAAGGCCGCGCACGAGCGCGGCTCCATCGAGCCCACAATGCTGCGCCACGGCGAGAATCGGCGGGATGTTGTCGCCGGGATGAGAGTAGTCGGCGGCAAGGAAGGTATCGTGGAAATCGAGTTCGCGCACTGCGACGCCGTTGGCCCAGGCCGCCCATTCCGGCGAAACACGCCGGCGCGATGCCACGCCAAAAACCGTGGCGCCGGGCGCGAATGTGTGTGCAAGCGCTTGGCTACGCGCGCTGGCGACCGGCCGGCGCAACAGGGACGCCGCCGCCACCGCAGCGTTGTCGATAATGCGATTGCCGATCATCTCCACCACGTCAGACTCAACCGCAACCGGATCGGCCGCGACTTCGGCGATTTTCCAGGCGAGTTGATCCGAGCGCTGAAGATTTTCAGCCGACTTGTGTGTGCGAACGGAATGCAGATTCAAGGTCGATATTCCTCTTCAGGTCAAAGCAAGATCAGTCGTGTGAATCGGCGTAGGACGCCCGGCTTCATCGACGGCCACCATCTCGAAGGCGCCGCGCACGGCGAGCCGGCGCTCACCAGAGACCAAAGCCTCGGCGACCAGATCGACGGCCACCGTCATGGAAGACCTGCCGATGCGTTCGACGCGCGCGGTCAGTTCAACCAGTTCGCCCACGCGCACGGGGACGTGGAATTCGATCTTGTCGGAAGTCGCCATCACAACGGGGCAGCGCGCGCAGCGAGTCGCGGCGACGAAGGCGGCCTTTCCCATAAGACTGAGAGCATTGCCACCAAACAGCGTGCCGTAATGATTGGCCTCGCCCGGGAAGACCATCTCGACGAAGCGGGTCTCTCTGGGTCCAGTCTCAAGGTTGGGTTCGGTCGCCAAGGACATTGGGGTCAGCGCCTCCTGTCCTTTGCAATATTCACATAAAATCTCTGCCAGGAAGACCGAAAAGGGCGTATTTTGGTGAAGTCCATTGCCAACTTCTGTGAAGTTTGCGAAGTATCGGCCCATGAAGACGTTCTCGGGTGTCAGGATCAGGCGGCTGCGGGAGGAGCAGCGGCTGACGCAGCAGGCGCTGGCCTCCGCGCTCGGTATCTCACTGAGTTATCTGAACCAGCTGGAAAACAACCAACGACCGATCTCCATGAACGTAGCGCTGAAGCTCGATGAGGCGTTCGGCTTCGATGCGACCCTGCTTGCTGAAGGCGACGAGGCCCGGCTGGTTTCCGAATTGCGCAGCGCCCTCGCCGATCCGGCTGTTGGCGAGAACATCGCCACCGCCGACCTGCGCGCGCTGGCATCGAACATGCCCGCCGTTGGACGGGCGCTGGTGAGCTTGCAGCGCCGCTATCAGCGCGCGCTGGAACAATCGGCAGCGCTCTCGTCAAGACTTGGCGGCGATCAGCGCGACGCCATCACCGCAGCGTCAACGCCATTCGAGGAAGTACGCGATTTCTTCTACACAAGGCACAATTATGTCGCCGAACTCGATGAGGCCGCAGAAACCGCTGCCGCAGACATGCACTGGAGGCCTGGTGAAGCCGCAACAGCGCTCGCGGAGCGTTTGGAGCGCGATCACGACGTGCGCGTCGTCACGGCACCGCGCGATGACGCCAGTGCGGACACCCGCCGTCAGTTCGATCGCGCCAGCCGCACGCTGCATCTGTCACCGCATCTGGGTCAGGGCCAGCAAGCTTTTCAGATGGCGACCCAACTCGCCTTCCTTGAACAGAACGACGCCATTGAGGCTTTGGTCTCGAAGGCGCCATTTGCCGGGGAGGATTCCCGCCGTCTCGCGCGCATCGGCCTCGCCAATTATTTCGCGGGTGCGCTGGTCCTTCCTTATCGCGCCTTTCTCGAAGCAGCAGAGGCGACCCGGTATGATATCGGCCTTCTCGGCCAGCGCTTCGGCGTTGGGTTCGAGACCGCCTGCCATCGCTTGAGCACAATGCAGCGTCCGGACGCACGCGGCGTGCCATTCTTTTTCATCCGCGTTGACCGCGCCGGCAACATCTCGAAACGCCAGTCGGCAACCGACTTTCACTTCTCACGCGTGGGCGGCGCCTGCCCGCTCTGGAATGTCTACGAAGCGTTTGCGCAACCAGGCCGCATTCTGGTCCAGGTTGCGCGAATGCCGGATGACCGCGCCTATCTCTGGATCGCGCGATCTGTCTCGCGGGGACGTGGCGGCTACCATGCGCCGCGCAAAACTTTCGCCGTGGCACTCGGCTGCGACATCCAGCACGCCGGGCGGCTGGTCTATTCAGACGGCGTGGATCTTCGCAATCCCGCTGCCGCGACACCGATCGGCGCGGGATGCAGAGTCTGTGACCGCCCGGCATGCCCGCAACGCGCCTTCCCCCCGGTAGGACGGCCGCTGAATGTCGATGACACGCGTAGCGCGTTTGCGCCCTACGGCGTCAGCTGAGACAAGGAGCGTTGATCTGAGCGCAGGCTCACCTAATAGTTTCGCAGCCAACCCGCGCGGATTTAGATGATGCCGACCCAAGATCTGGAATCCAACTTCGGCGTGGTCAACCGAACGAGTGCAGGCCTTGTGCTGTCCGTGACAGTACCGCAGAGCGTGACGCTTGGCTCGGCGCGACGAGTGGAGCTGACGAGACGGCGCATGATACGCGTGCTGCGAAGGGCAAGGCCGATCCAACTTCGAATCGATGCAAGCGGCGTCTCAGCTACGTTCGGCGCAGACGATGAAAACCTCGCCAAGACGATTTTGGCGGAGCTTGAAGCAACTCTCACCGCAATGAAAACTGACCGTTTGCACCCGCGTATCGTCGAGGAAAGTCTGGGTATCACCGGACGCGAACGTATCCGATGGACCAAGGACGGCCGACTGCAGCAATCCGGCACGGGCGCATTCGGAGTGGGACGGCGCTCAGTTCACTTCGCTCTTTACGCATTCTCCCCTATCGCTGCCCTCACGCGCACGCCGCAGGTGATTGAAGACTGGCGCAGAGCGGACGAGAAACATATCGATCGACGTGGACGCACCAACGATGCTGGCTAATCCAGATCAGATTTGCCGTTGTCAGCATGCCCGTAATCCTGGCAGGACTGAGTACATCTTCCACCTCGCCTGCAATCTACAAGGAAGCGTCGATCACACGCAGCTTCATTGGCTCTCGCCCGCTTCTGTCTGCGCCCGCCAAAGTTCGGCGTACAGGCCGGCTTGCGCCAAGAGCGTGTCATGCCGGCCGCGCTCGGCGATCCGGCCATGCTCAACGACGATGATGTCGTCGGCCTTGACGATGGTCGACAGACGATGGGCGATGATCAGGGTGGTAATACCCCTCGCAGCGATGGCCAGGTTCTCGACAATCTGGGCCTCGGTCCGCGAGTCGAGAGATGAGGTCGCCTCGTCGGCTATAAAGAGCCGCGGCTGCTTCAGCGATGCGCGCGCAATGGCCACGCGCTGTTTCTCGCCGCCGGAGAGTTTGAGCCCCCGCTCACCGACAATCGTGTCGAGACCATCCGGAAGTTTGGCGACAAGGCCGTCGAGATTAGCAAGCCGCGCGGCCTGCTCGATGTTTTCGCGGGCACTCTCGTATTCCGGAAAGCCGATATTGAAGGCGAGACTCGCATTGAAAAGCGAAGTGTCCTGCGGAACCACGGCGATCATCTGACGGAGTTCGGCCGGTGGATAGCCGGCAACCGGCACACCGTCGATCAGGATGCGGCCGGAGTCCGGCTCATAGAACCGCATGATCAGCCGGACGATGGAGGATTTGCCGCCCCCCGACGGACCCACCAGCGCCGTGACGGAGCCGGGCGCGATCTCGAAGCTGAGATCGTTCAGAACCGGCCGGCCATTGTTGTAGGAGAAGGTCACGTTCTCAAACGTGATCTTCGCCGGCATCTCTGCGGGAGCGGCGCCTGATGTCATCGCTGCGGCCCGCGGTTCGGCCTCTTCATCGAGGAGCGCAAGCATGCGTTCGATGAACGCCGCCCCCTGCCCGATGTCGCGGATGCCGAAGCCCAGAAGTTCGAGGGGACGGACGATCTGCAGCATGTAGGCGTTGACGAGAACGAAGTCGCCGATGGTCATCGCGCCGGATTGCACGCGCGTCAGACCGAGCCACAGCGTTGCCGCGAGTCCGGCTGCAAAGACGATGGCGATCAGAGCGCCATTGGCGAAGCGGGCGCGATAAAACTCTCGCCAACGTCCCTGCGTGGTTTCAAGCGCCGCATCGTAGCGCCGCGTGACGGCGTGTTCGCCGGAGAAGGATTTGACGGTCTCGAAATTGAGAAGCCCGTCGGCAAGCTGCGCGTTGGCGTCAATCCTCGCGGACGAGACGGCACGGCTTGCCCGCAGAACCTTGCGCGCGCCATCGACAAAGACGATCACATAGGCAAGAGCGCAGGCGCCAAACACCACCAGGAAAACAGGATCGAGAACCACGGCGATGATCACCGCCATGATGAGAATTTCGAGCACGCCCGGAAGCAGCGTGAACAGCGCATGCTGCATGACAAGGCGATAGCCCTGAAGCCCGTTCTCCAGCGTTTGCGCGACGGCTCCTGTCGCCCGTCCAAGATGGAAGGACAATGGCAGGGCCATGACGTGGGCGAAGACTTTACGGCTGAGCTTCCGGCTGATCGATTGCTCCGCGCCCGCGAAAAGCAGCATGCGAAGCTCGCTGGCGAGCCGGCCGGCCCATTGGGCGCCGACATAAAGCGCCAGAAGCAGCAGCGGCGCGGCAACCATGCCTGTGACGGACACGCCTTCGCCGGAAAGCGCATCGATGAGGAGCTTCAGCGCAACAGGTCCGAGGGCTGAGAGCGTCGCGGCCAGCGCGACGCAGGCAAACGCCGCAGCGAGCCGCCTGACATCCACCCCGTCCAGCTCCGGGCGAATGGCGGAGATCGCTCTACGAAGGGTGCTGTCTGCCTTTCTCAATGGATTCAACAGAGCCTATGACTTCGCTCCCTTGCGCTGATGGCTGACTTTGCGTTGGCGATTAATCCTACCATGGAAAACCGCGCCACTCGACATTGGCGGTGATTAATTCGGTTTGAGGTGTCTTACCCGGCCAACCCGGCCTTTCCTGACCTGCCTCAGAGTCTGAAGAGAGGAAACGGCCGGGGTGGGACGGCGATCAATATCGCCAAAGGCAAGCGCACTGCCTTCCCGTGTTCGCTGCTCCTGCCCCCGATCGGAATGCTGCGGCAGACTCCACTTGTCCGGCGCGACGCCGCCGCCGAGCAGTTCAGTCAGATAACCGCCATCGCGCAAGGCTTCAGCCTTCTTCACAAGATAGCGTATGGTGTGTTTCTGCGATGGCCCCGCCCACTCGGCGTTCACACGCTCGGCGCCAAAAAGGACCACAGCGATGTCGCGGCGGTTCATGCCGAGTTCCTGACAATCGAGGGCGATCAGGCCATCGCGGAGAACCTGTGTTGTCTTGGTCCATTGCGGCACCGAATGATCCCGCTTCTCGCCAAAGAGTTCGAAGGCGGCTTTCTGCAGCTTCACCTGGCGTTCGTATCCATCAACTTCTGAAATCGTGAGCTTCATCAGAACGGGCTCAAGCCCGAGCAGCGAAATGCCCGTGCATCGGACCTGAACCACATAACGGTCGCGCCGGACCAGAAGGAATTCACGGCCCACCGGGTCCGTGATGTGAGTGACTTCGCAGAACGGCACCGTGTGATTCCAGATTTCGCACTGCTGATCCCGCGCGCGGGGGCTGCAACTGATTTCAATCTGGTCCGGAAAAGCGTGCAGGTTCCAGACAGCATCGGCTTCAACACCGTCCCGATCGGGATCCGGCATGAACACCAGACCCCAGCGATCGGCGATCGTCTGCGGAACGCGGGACCGCAGAAACCGGAATCCCGGACATGCGGGCCTCTCCGAAATGTCGTTGTCGGACCTGCCTGCGGCATCGAGCCGGAAATCGTAATTCCGCCTCAGAAACTCCCATGCCCAGCGGTCAGGCGACAGGCGCCACAGATAATCGTAGCTCGAAACATCACAGTTGGAATTCAGGGCGACATTCTGCATGAGCCCGCCTCCTTCTGAGAGCAGAACGGCAAGTTTTAAGCCAATCTTTGATTGAATTTTACAGGTCGGAGAACAGCTTTCTCCGAACGCCCGAATCGCTCCGCGCGCGGCTGCGCTGGATACCGGCGAGCTTAACCACCGGGTATGACGTGGATACAGCAGAGCCCGCCATGCGGGCGTCTGCGGGCTGTTGCAGCGCGCTGCATTTTTTGGCCGGTTCTCCAACTCAAACAGAGTGTGCGGTTCCGCGAAACTCTGGTCAGCAAAAACTGGCTGGAGCGGCGGGCGATGCCCAATTCCCCGTACACGAATGAAACGGATGTGCGGCGCAGCAATATGTTGCGCACCGCCTTCTGCCAGCCGGTGCGCGACGCGCTGGAGGCTCCGGACACCATCGAAATCATGGCCAATCCGGACGGTTCTGTCTGGATCGAAAAAGCAGGTTTCGGCGTCGTCCTCTCGGAACATCGCCTTACAGCCTCGGATCGGGAACGGGTTATCCGCCTGGTCGCGTCCGGTGCCGGCGAAGCGGTGAGCCGTCTGTCTCCCATCGTCTCCGCCGAACTGCCCGGCAGCGGCGAACGGTTTGAAGGGCTTCTGCCACCTGTCTCGACAGCGCCTTGCTTTTCAATCCGCAAGCCGGCCGTCACGCCCTTCACACTGGGCGATTATGTGGAGAGCGGCGCGCTCTCCTTTGAACTGTGCGAGGCGCTTCGCGACGCGGTTGAAGCGCGCAGCAACATCCTCATCGCCGGAGGCACCTCATCCGGAAAGACGACCTTTGCAAACGCGCTTCTGAAAGAAACGTCGTTTGAAGAGGCGCGTCTCGTCATCCTCGAAGACACGCGCGAACTGCAATGCTCGGCCCCCAATCTGGTACAGCTGCGCACGCACCGCGATCATGTCTCGCTGCAACAGCTCGTGCGCTCCACGCTTCGCCTGCGTCCCGACCGGATCATCGTCGGCGAAGTGCGCGGGGCCGAGGCGCTTGACCTTCTGAAATCGTGGAACACCGGCCATCCCGGAGGTGTCACCACGCTGCATGCCAACTCGGCGCTAGGCGCGCTTCGCCGCCTCGAACAGCTCACGCTGGAAGCCACGAACCGCGCGCCGTTCGACCTCATCGCGGAAGCCATCGACATCGTCCTCTTCATGAGTCGCGCGGGCGGTCTGCGCCGCGTGGAAGAGGCCCTGCGTGTCACCGGCTTCTCAGGCGGGAGCTACGTCACCGCGCCGCTTGTCTCCCCTCCCCTTCACTTCGCTGCACAAGGAGACACGCGATGATGCTCTACAACCAGGTTCAGGGAATGAACCGAACCATCCAGGCCGGCGTGCTGCTCGGCCTCGCAATCGCCGTCACCGGCCGGGCTTATGCCGCCGGAACGGGCATGCCCTGGGAAGGGCCTCTCGACCAGATCCTGTCCTCCATCGAGGGGCCGGTCGCGCGCATCGTCGCGGTGATCATCATCACCATCACGGGTCTCACGCTTGCGTTCGGAGAAACCTCCGGCGGATTTCGCAAGCTCGTGCAGATCGTGTTCGGCCTGTCGATCGCATTCGCGGCAACGAGCTTCTTCCTGACCTTCTTCAGCTTTGGCGGCGGCGTGCTGATCTGATGGCGGAGGGTTACGAAATCCCCCTGCACCGCTCGCTGACCGAGCCGATTCTCATGGCGGGCGCGCCGCGCGCGGCCGCCATCACAATCGGGACGCTCGCCGCGGCCCTCGCGCTCGGCCTCCGGCTCTGGATTCCGGGGCTGCTTCTCTGGGTCATCGGTCATTCGCTGGCGGTCTTCATAGCGCGCTCGGACCCGGACTTCATGGCGGTCCTCTCCCGTTCCACCCGATATCGGGAACATCTCTCATGCTGAATCTCAAAGAATACGCCGCAACGCCGCGGCTTCTCGCCGACTATCTTCCCTGGGCCTGCCTGGTCGCCCCCGGCGTCGTGCTCAACAAGGATGGAAGTTTCCAGACGACATTCCGCTATCGCGGTCCGGACCTTGAAAGCTCGACGGAGGAAGGTCTCGTCGCCGTCATGGCGCGGGTCAACAATGTGCTTCGCCGGTTTGGCTCGGGTTGGGCGCTCTTTTTTGAAGCGGTGCGTTCAGAAGCGCACGACTACCCTGTGTCGGCCTTTCCGGACGCCGCGTCCTGGCTTGTCGATGAGGAACGCGCGCTGACGGCCGAAGAGTCGGGCGCGCGGTTCGTGAGCCGTTATTATCTCACCCTTCTCTGGCTTCCGCCGGCCGATGCGACGGGCCGCGCCGAGAAAGCCCTGATCGAGCGCGCCGAGACCGAAGAAGCCGCGACATGGCGCCATCGCCTCGACGCCTTCCAGCAACAGGCCGCGCGCGTATTCGATCTGCTGGCGACATGCCTCGATGAAATCGACCGGCTCACCGACGACGAAACGCTGACCTATCTGCATGCGTGCATCTCGACAAAGCACCACCGGGTGGTGACGCCGGAGTTTCCCGTCTTTCTGGATGCGATCCTCGCGGATGAGCCCTTCGCCGGCGGTCTCGAACCCAAGCTTGGCGACGCGCATCTGCGCACGCTGACGATCCTCGGCTTTCCGGCGTCCACCCTTCCGGGCGTGCTGGATGAACTCAACCGGCAGGGTTTCGGCTATCGCTGGTGTACGCGCTTCATCGCCATGGACAAGGCGGAAGCCGAAAAAGTGCTCGGCAAAAAACGCCGCCATTGGTTCGCCAAGCGCAAATCCATCGGCGCGGTTCTGCGCGAGACCATCTTCAACGAACAGGCTGCGCTGCTCGATACCGATGCTGACAACAAGGCGGCGGATGCGGACGCCGCGCTGCAGGAGCTTGGGTCCGATCTCGTCTCCTTTGGCTACGTCACCACGACGATCAGCGTCTGGGGTGAGGAACGCCGCACGGTGGACGAAAACCTGCGTGTCGCAGAGCGCATCATCAACGGACGGGGCTTCACCTGCATTCGCGAGACCCTGAACGCGGTCGAAGCCTGGCTCGGTTCTCTGCCGGGGCATGTCTACGCCAATGTGCGCCAGCCCATCCTGCATACGCTCAATCTCGCGCATCTGGTGCCGCTCTCGGCGGTGTGGGCCGGCGAAGCGGTCAACCGCCATCTCGGCGCGCCGGCACTGATTCAGGCGCAGACGGATGGCACCACACCATTCCGCGTCAACCTTCATGTTGGCGATGTCGGGCATACGCTCGTGGTGGGACCGACAGGCGCCGGCAAGTCGGTATTTCTCTCGCTGCTCGCAATGCAATGGCAACGCTATGCAGGGGCGCAGGTTTTCATGTTCGGCATGCGCCGGTCTCTGCGCGCGGCGACGCTCTGTGCAGGCGGCGCGTTCATCGATCTCGGCGGCACGCAGCGTCCACGCCTGCAGCCTCTCAGGCATATCGACCGGGAAAGCGAGGCTGGTTTCGCCGCCGACTGGCTGGCGGACCTGTTCATCGGAGAAAACGTCAGCGTCACGCCCGCCCTGAAGACGCTTCTCTGGGAAGCGATTCAGGCGCTCGCGACTGCGCCGGAGCGCGAGCGCACCCTTACGGGCCTCTCGCTGATGCTCCAGGACGACACGCTGAAATCGGCGCTTCATCCGTTCACGCTCGAAGGGCCGCACGGCCGTCTCCTCGATTCCGATCAGGAGAGCCTCGCGCTCTCGGACATCGTCTGCTTCGAGATGGAAGCGCTGATGCACTCACGGTCGGCCGCACTGCCCGTGCTCACTTATCTGTTTCACCGGCTCGAAGCCCGCTTTACGGGGCGGCCGACGCTTCTCATTCTCGATGAAGCCTGGCTTTTCCTCGACAACCCGGCCTTTTCCGCACGCATCCGGGAGTGGCTGAAAACGCTTCGCACCCTGAATGTCGCTGTCGTCTTCGCGACACAATCGCTCGCCGACATTGCGGAGTCTTCGATCACGCCGGCGCTGGTGGAATCCTGCCACACAAGAATTTTCCTGCCGAATGAGCGCGCGCATGAACCCCTCACGCGCAAGGCATATGAGCAGTTCGGTCTGAATGCGCGCCAGATCGATCTGGTCTCGAAAGCCACGCCCAAACGCGACTATTATTATGAATCGCCGCTCGGCTGCCGGGTGTTCGAGCTTTCGCTCGGCCCCATCGCGCTCGCCATCTGCGGCGCATCCTCGCCGGCAGATCAGGACATGATCGACCGCGTCTTCGCGGAGACGATGGGCGAAGACTTTGCCCGAACCTGGCTGCGCGAAAAGGGCCTGCCCTGGGCGGCGGAGCTGCTTGATCGCTGGCCGGGGCATGCACCCGCACCGTCCGCCGAAGTGCCGCCCTCCAACATCCTTCCACTGAACAGGAGCCGTATCCCATGAAACGCATCATCTCTGCCGTTGTCCTCTGCGCCGCACCGCTCACCGGGCTCCTCTCACAGACCGCCTCTGCGCAATGGGTCGTCTACGATCCGGCAAACCACATCCAGAGCATCATTCAGGCGGTGCAGGCGGTCGAGGAAGTCACGAACCAGATTCAGCAGCTCACGCATGAAATCGAGATGCTGGAAAACATGGCGCGCGATCTTGAATCCCTGCCGGGTTCGGTTGCGGGCGATATCCTCTCCAGAATGCAGCGTGTCGACGAGCTGATGCGCCGCGCCGAGGGTATCGGCTACCGGGTCGAGCAAATCGAGCGGGAATACGAAAGCGCCTATCCGGAAGAGTATCAGGGGGCGCCGCGTCAGGCGGAGCTTGTCGAGGAAGCCCGCACGCGCTGGCGTCAGTCGCGCGCCGCCTATCGCGACAGCCTGATGACCACAGCCGAGGTCGTTTCATCGGCGCGCACGGACTCCGATACGCTGAACAATCTCATCGCAGACAGCCAGTCCGCCGTGGGAAATCTCCAGGCGATGCAGGCCGGCAACCAGCTCCAGGCGCTGCAGACACAGCAGCTCATGCAGCTGGAAGCGATGTGGGCGGCGCATATCCGGGCCGAAGCCCTCGAACGCGCGCATGAACTCGCCGAAGCCGAGCGCGGCCGGGCGCGTCTGCGGACGTTTCTGCGGGACTGACCGACGATGGATGTGATCGACACATTCCTTGCGACCTTCATCGCCTATATCGACTCCGGCTTCGGCTTGCTGGCGGGCGATGTCGCCTATCTGACGGCTACGCTCATCGTCATCGACATCACGCTCGCCGGCCTGTTCTGGGCTCTCTCCGAAAACTCCGATGTCATCGCGGGCCTCATCAAAAAGGTGCTGTATGTGGGATTTTTCGCCTTCATCATCGGCAACTTCTCCCTGCTCGCCGGCATTGTCTTCGACAGTTTCGCTCAGCTCGGCCTGACGGCCGGCGGCAGTGTGATGACGGCGGAAGATCTGCTGCGGCCCGGCTTCGTCGCCGGCATCGGCTTCGAGGCCGCAACACCGCTTCTCGAAGAGATCGGGGAGATGACTGGTCCCATCTCGTTCTTCACGCATTTCGTGATGATCGCCGTGATGTTCGTCGCCTGGGCGGTGATCATCGTGGCTTTCTTCGTGCTGGCCATCCAGCTTTTCATCACCATTCTCGAATTCAAGCTCACCACGCTCGCGGGGTTCATCCTCGTCCCCTTCGCGCTCTGGAACAAAACGACCTTCCTGGCAGAGCGCGTCCTGGGGAATGTCATCACCTCCGGCATCAAGCTGATGGTGATCGCCGTCATCATCGGAATCGGCTCCACCCTCTTCGCCTCGGTCACGGACGCCTTCACCACCGGCGACGATGTCACGCTCGCCCAGGTGATGGGCACCGTGCTGGCCGCGATGGTCTTTTTCTGGATGGGCATCTTCGCGCCCGGTATAGCCTCCGGCCTCATCACAGGTGCGCCGCAGCTCGGCGCAGGCTCCGCCGCCGGCGCGGCGCTTGGCGTGGCGGCGGGAACGATTGCCGCCGGCATGGCCGGACGCGCCGCCCTCGGCGGCGCAGCGAGCGCGGCTTCCGGCGCGGTGAAGGCCGGCGCCTCCATGACGGGCGGCGCGCGCACGGCTTACGCCATGGGCTCTCTCAGGGCTGGCGGCGAAGGCCCGGCGAGCGTGGCGGCGGGGATTGGCGGTGTCGCCAGCGCCGCCGGCGGCGCTGTCGGCCAGGCGGTGAAACAAGCTGTCTCGCGGCCGGTGTCGGCCATTCGCGAGGCCTACGCGCGCGGCGTGCAGAGCGGATGGCGCGCGACGGGCGGCGCCTCGACCGGCGATGCGCCTGCCGGAGCCGATAGCACCGCTCCACTTGCAGCGTCGCCACAAGCAGCGAGTCCGGCCTGGGCGCGCCGGATGCAAACGCAGCAGCGCGTCGGCCAGGCTGGCCAGATGGCCGTTCACTCGCTTCGCGACGGCGACCGCGGATCGGCGGGCGCTGCGCCAAAACTCAACGACAAGGACGACTAGCACATGATCTTCAAACGATCTTCGACAAGCTATGGGCCGAGCCCCTTTCCGGAAACGCCTTACCAGAAGCCGGGCCAGGTCTGGGATGAACGCATCGGCTCTGCCCGTGTGCAGGCGAAAAACTGGCGGCTGATGGCGCTGGGGCTTCTGGGTCTCTGTTTTGCAACGTCCGGCGCGCTGGTCTGGCGTTCGCTCCAGTCAACCGTCACGCCCTATGTCGTCGAGATCGATGAAACGGGTTCGGTGCGCGCCGTCGCCCCGGCGACCGAACGGTACACGCCGACCGACGCACAGATTGCGCATCACGTCGCAAACTTTGTCGAGCGCGTCCGCAGCCTCAGCATCGATCCCGTTGTCGTGCGCGAGAACTGGCTCAAAGCGTATGACTTTGTCACGGCGCAGGCCGCGACAACCCTCAACGAGTATGCGCGGGTGAATGATCCGTTCGCGGAAATCGGCCGCCGATCCCGCACCGTCGAGGTTATCAGCGTCGTGCGCATTTCCTCGGACAGTTTCCAGACCCGCTGGATCGAGAAGACCTACATGAACGGCGCTCTGATGAAGACGGAGCGGTTCACGGGCCTGTTCTCCATCGTCACTCAGCCGCCAACCGATGTGCAGACGCTGCGCGCCAATCCCCTCGGCCTCTATGTCCATTCGCTCAACTGGAGCCAGGATCTCGTTACAGGAGACACACCATGATCCGCCTTCTCTCCGGCATTTCGGCGCTCGCGCTGCTTGCCGCCTGCGCCACGACCATGGACGGTGTGGATGCTTCGGACTTCATCGCTGCCATTCCGCTTGAAGAGAGCACGGACCTTCCGGCGGTGATCGTCGAAACCTCCGTGCCTTTGCCGCTGCCGGGCCAGATGCGGCCCCTAGAAACAGCGGACGCAAAAGCCGATCAGTCTCCGGTAGAGGCGATCCGCGAGGGACGCGCACAGGCGCTGATCGAGCCCTCAACGCAGGGCTATGTGAATGCCATCCAGGTCTATCCCTATACGGAAGGCGCGCTTTACCGGCTTTATGCCAGCCCCGGCCAGGTGACCGATATCGCGTTGCAACCGGGCGAGGCGCTGGTGTCCGTTTCCGCCGGCGATACGGTGCGATGGGTCGTGGGCGACACGATCTCCGGTTCGGGGGCGAGCGCGCGGGCGCACGTTCTGGTGAAACCCATCAGCGGCGGTATCCGCACCAATCTGATGATCGCCACCGATCGGCGGACCTATCACCTCGAACTCGAAGCCGTCACCAGCGGCTATATGGCCGCACTCTCCTGGCGCTATCCGGCCGATGAACTCGCTGGCCTGACAGCGCGCAACGCGCAGGCCATCGCGCGGGAGTCCAGCTCGATCGAGCGCGGACTGACGCTCGAAAGACTGAATTTCGACTATCGTCTCAGCGGGGACACACCCGACTGGACGCCGGTCCGCGTGTTCGATGACGGCCGGCAGGTCTACATCCAGATGCCGGCCTCGATCGCCACCACGGACATGCCGCCCCTCTTCGTCCTCGGCGAGCGCGGCGAAGCGGAACTCGTGAATTACTGGGTGCGCGGAGATTATTATGTGGTCAGCCGGCTGTTTCGTGCGGCCGAGCTGCGACTGGGGGAAAGGCGTCAGGTCGTTGTTCGTATTACCCGCGTGCAGAGGCGCGGGGCCGCCGCCGGCGGGTTCGGAGGTTGATGCGCCATGACCGAGCCCCTCCCCTTCGATGAGCAAGCCGCGCGTCTGAAAATCCGGTCATCGCCGAAGCCCGTCACCCGCATCAACCGCAAGCTCCTGCTGGTGGGCGCCGGCATCGGCGTCATTGCTCTTTTCGCGGCCGCCAACATCGCGCTGACGCCGCCGCGTGCGTCCAATCAGGACGCCGCGCGTGAGCTGTACAATACCAAGAATGCGCGGCGGCCCGAAGGGCTATCGTCGCTTCCTGCAACCTATGGCGATGTACCCCGGCTGGGTCCGCCGCTTCCGGGCGATCTCGGGTCCACAATCCTTGAAGCTGAACGCGGTCTTGGCCTCGAACCGGAATACGCGGCCTATTACGAAAACGACTTTCGTCCCAATCCGGAAGACGAAGCCGCCCGCGCACGGCGTATGCGCGACGCGGCGCTGAACGAAGAAGCGTCGAAGTCGCCGGTATTCTTCCGTATTCAATCCGAAACGCGCGGTGCGGCGGTCGAACCGGCGCGCGGGCAGGGTCCGGCGCCCGGTCTCGGTTCGGAGCTGCTTGCGCTCGCCACCCGCCCGCAGGGCATGCAGGCAGCGCTCGCCGCCTCGCAGGACGCCAACTATCAGGACCGCAAACTGGCGTTCGCGCGTGAAAGCGGCGCGGCCGACATTTACAATCCGCACGGCGTCGAAGATCCGGCCTCACCCTATCAGGTCATGGCCGGAACGTTGATCGCCGCCTCACTTGTGACCGGCCTCAACAGCGATCTGCCTGGCACGATCATCGCGCAGGTGACGCAACCCGTTTACGACACGGTGACGGGCGGGCACCTGCTCATCCCGCAGGGTTCGCGCCTGATCGGCCGCTACCAGTCCGAAATCTCCTTCGGCCAGAACCGCGCGCTCGTGATCTGGGAGCGGATCATCTTTCCGAACGGAGCGTCCATCGTGATTTCAGCGCCGGGCGCGGACGCGCGCGGGTTTGCCGGCCTGTCGGACCGCACCGATCATCACTGGGACCGCGTCTTCGCCGCCGCAGGGCTCGCCACGATCCTCGGCATCGGCGCCGAACTCGGCGCGGGCGATGATGACGAGATCGTCCGCGCCATCCGGCGCGGCACGGGCGATACGGTGAACCAGGCCGGCCAGCGCGTCGTCGAGCGGAATCTGAACATCCAGCCGACCATCACGGTTCGCCCCGGTTGGCCGGTGCGCGTCATCGTCACGCGCGATCTCGTTCTCCGGCCGCATTGATGAAGGAGGCACGCATGACTCTTCGCCTTCAGAAACTCCCCGATCGATCCCTCGTTCGTTTCACCATCGCGGTTGAGCCGGACCTCGCTGCGGCGCTCGCGGACTATGCGGAAATCTATCGCCAGACCTATGGCGAAGAGCAGAAGCCCGAAACGCTCGTGCCGGCCATGCTTGAAAACTTTCTCGGCGCAGATGCCGGATTCAAACGGGCGCGCAAGGCCCTTCACGCCAATGCCAGCAAAGGAGCGTAACTCGTGGCGACAATAGGCACATTCACTCTGGGCAAGGATGGCGTCTACACCGGCACCATCGAAACCCTCACGCTCTGCAAAGAAGCCCGGTTTGTTCCCAACAAGGACAAGAAAGGTGACAAGTCGCCGGACTATTGGGTCTATGCTGGAAAGGAGGCCGAGCCCGGCGCGGCTTGGCATGAGACATCGAAGGATGGCGAGACGCCTTACCTTTCGGTGCTACTCCATGATCCGAGTTTCGTCAGGCCCCTTCGCGCGGCCTTCTTCGAGAACACGGTAGAGCGCACTGGCATCCTTGTCTGGACCCCGCCGTCGGAGAAAGACCGATGAACCATGCCGGCGGAACAACCTAGCCGCATCACTGCACCTTCTCCTGTCAGAAATAGATGCAGTTTTCTGACATCCTTTAAGGGCCAGCATGAAATCTTACCGATCGGGAAGATCAGAGGTTCAGAAGCGTCCTGAGAGGGTGAATCTTACCGATCGGGAAGTTTTCGCCGCAATGGCGGGGTGTCATGCGTTCTGCGCACCCCTAGTCGGACCGATCCTTACGAAGTTCGTCCGGATAAGGACGTTTCGGTTTGTCGGCCATATTCGCTGCCGCTCCTCATTCTCTGCGCCATGTCCCTGCTCAAACTTGCGCAGAATTGCAGATTCCTTTGCGAGTTCCCGTATTTCGCTTTACTTCAGCTGCCAGCCTACGGAAATCTCATGCGCATGGCGGTTTCGGATGAAAGACTGCGACATGCGCGAGACGTTGCGGCCGAGATCGTCGCAACGCACGATCCGAAGTACGCGCCCATTTTCAAAGTGCTCGACGATGAGCTGAAGAAGCGCGAGCGAATTGCGGCTGTTGTTCAATCGGCGTTACGCGAGGCAGCTCCACTCAGGCTGCGCGAGAGGCGTCGCAAGCAGCAAAGAAGCCGGCCCGCACCGGGTGCGCAATCTTCCTGAGTTTCGCGGCGCTGATACTCAAGCGAGCCGTCTTGGATGTTCGTCACAGATCTGTAGGCGACGCTTTTGCCAACCGATCGAGTGCAGCCTTCTCGGACGCTGCCTTATGTAGCGAAACCCAATCGTCTGGTGGGTTGCCGTCATCCAGCATCCCCTTGAACACCTTGTAGGCGTCGGTTTTCGCGCCATAAGTCCGCAGCGTGGTTTCGTCATTGACCCAGGCAAAGATGATCACTTTCGCTTTTGACTCGTAGCGGAAGAACAACCTGAACCGGCCTTTTCCGAATTTCGCTCGAAACCAGTGCTTGTGATCATCGCCGAGCGTCGAGCCTTGCCTATAAGCCGTTATGGTCGGGTCAGCTGGAATTGTCTCGAACACGAGCTTGTTCAAGGCTGCCAGCAGCTTCGTATTCGCATGCTTCTGGAATTCGTCCGGCTTCTTCGCCTTCAACGCCTCGACTGCCTCGATCAGCTTTTCCAGCTGATCGAGAAAAAGGGGATGAGCCAGGAGCGTCCAGCCATTGATCGTGAGCATGGCTAGAGTGCGACATCCCCATCGATCTCGGCATCAAGATCAATATCCATGTTCGCGGTCAGAACAGCGATGCGATCCCGCAGCGCCGGCGAAAACGCGACGAGTGACGAACCGGGGTGCTTGGCCATATCCTGCGCCAGAAATTCGAGGAAGCGATCGACTACCGGATCGCTCACCTCTTCGGTCGCCTTCTCGAGATAAACCCGGCGCTGATCGTCTACGAAAAAGACGATGCGGTCGCCCGAATCCACGCCCAAAGCCTGCCGGACGCTCTTGGGAACGGTGGTTTGGCCCTTCGCGGTGATAGTGCTTTCTTCTTTCAGCAGCGCAGCCATGGACGGCCTCCAATTCGATTTTTGACACATGTAAGGAATATTCCTTACCGCGTCAAGGGCCGTCACATAGTCCCGCCACCGAGCCGGAATGGCGAGACGCCTTACCTTTCGGTGCTACTCCATGATCCGAGTTTCATCAGGCCCCTTCGCGCGGCCTTCGAGAACTCGGCAGAGCGCACTGGCGTCCTTGTCTGGAATCCTCCGACTGAGAAAGACCGATGATTTCGGCCGGATGAGTGATGCAGAGATTTGCACGCTGTTGCGGTTTGATGCTGCGAATGCCGGGTTTCCCAACTGTCATAGATTTGCGGCCCAAGCGAACCTTTGCGAATGAGCGGAGTGAGCATTGAGCGAATTGAGAATGCGATCCGGATAGTTGCTGTTCTCATTCAGAAGTCCGGCAACGAAGCCTATTGGCCGATCCTTGAACGCCTGGAAGCGGAGCGCGACGCATTATTGTCGAGGCAGACCCGGCTCGCGCGCTATCTCTCTGAGAGAAACGCTATGACCACGGATGATGCCGCTAAGCCTCCTGCAACCGCTTCGCCTGCCGTGCGGACGGAATGCTCCAGGCCGGGAGAGAGACGGCACTCACAGCGGACCAACAGGTGAGACCGTCAAAACGCCAGTTTCAGAACCAGCTTCTGCATGTGTTGCAGCGTCGCGCCCTCTCCATACCGCGCGCGCTTGAGAGAATGACCGAACAGATCGCGCCGGATGCGGTCATCGATCTTGGCGGCAATCATCCGGTCTTCGAAGGAATGGCGCAGAGAATAGAGGGAATGCTCGGGCGTTTCTTTAAGGCCGTTCTCCTCCAGGAACTTGTTCACAGTGCCGCTCAGCGACGCGCTGTTGTTCCGGTAGCGCGGGAAACCGGCTGGAAAAGCCCTGAAAGCTTCCAGCGAGACGCCGGTGAGGGGGATCAGCCGCCGCGCATGCTGGGTCTTGAGCTGGCGTCCTTCAGGCTCGATGGAAATGTGCGGGACATTGTGTTGGAGCCTGATCGTGTTCTCCGTCAGTGCCGCGCCTTCGGAAGGCCGGTAGCCCGTGTTGACCATGCCGAGCACTATGGCGCGCGCTTCATCGTTGAGGCCATTGAGTGCGCCGGGCGCGAGGATCTTGTTTTTGATCCACTCTTTGCTGAAAGGGGGCCGCGTGCGCTCCTCGCCCTGACGGAAAGACAACTCTCCGAGCGGAAGGTCGATGCGGAGCCGCTTCATGGAGTTTACGGTTTTGAGGATGTCACTCAAATGAATGAGATCCTTGTTGCCGGAATTGGGCGTCACCTCGCCGGCTTCAATCCGCTCCAGCCAGTACTGCCGGAAATCCAGCATGTCGTCGCGCGTGATCTGGTCGATCGGTTTGTTGCCGGCGATCGCGATAAAGTTGCGAACCGCCTTCTTCCGGGGATTTTTCCAGCGGCGGAGCTGGTCCTCGCTTTTGCCGAGAACCCTTTGGCGGGCGAGCGTCCAATAATGCTCAAGCGCCTCCTTGACGGTGATCTGAGGTTTTTCGGCGGTACCGAGAAGGGCAGACCCTTCGACCACGTCAGGCTGCCCGGTGACAGCCTCGACCCGCTCCGCTCGCTCAACCAGCTCCCTTACGGGGAGGCCAACGACAGCGCTGGCATCAAGATACTGGAAACCCCGGAGGCCGGCGAGTTTCTGAGCGGCGGCGTAGCGCGCTTCTGCGGCTTCCGCGTCGCCTGCGAGGCGGGCTTCCCATGCCTCGATCATCTGGTTCCACGCCCCGTCCACTTTGCTCCGGGCGATGGTTTCGGAATCGGTGTGAAGGCTGATCCAGACCTCTGCGCGCGGCTCAACGCTTTCGTAGCGCCGGGGCACCCGCCGCCTGAGATGATAGGTGCTGCCACGCTTCAACATTTGCCCTTCGCATCCCTGCTACGTGTAGCAAATTGTGTAGCAAAATGTGTGGCAAATCAAGCACGATTTTCGTCCGCTACGGCGAGTGAAAACCGCAAGTCGTTTGTTTATAAAGCAATTATTCTGATCTTTGGAGAGGTGCCTGGCGGACAGAGAGGGCTTCTATGGCGGAGAGACAGGGATTCGAACCCTGGAGACGTTGCCGTCTACACACTTTCCAGGCGTGCGCCTTCGACCACTCGGCCACCTCTCCGTTCCGGCCCGAAAGACGGAAGCGAGCGAGATAACGGATGACCCGCCTGCCCGCAAGCGTATGATTGCCAGAAAACGCATCAATGCCCATATCCAGGGTCAGAGAAGGAACCCGGCCCATGTTCTTCATGAAGAAAAACCTAGACCTGCCCACCGCCGAAACCGCCCTGAAGGGCCGGACTTCGGCAATCCCTACGGCAGAAACACATTTCGTGTTCGGCCGCCCGTTAAAAGCCCCGGCGCCGGACGGCTTTGAAACTGCGATCTTCGGGCTGGGCTGTTTCTGGGGCGCCGAACGCATCTTCTGGAAAACCCCCGGTGTCTGGCTGACCCGGGTGGGTTATGCCGGCGGGATAACGCCGAACCCCACCTATGAAGAGGTTTGCTCCGGCCGTACCGGCCATACCGAAATCGTGGAAGTGCAGTTTGACCCCAAAGAAGTGAGCTTTGCCACGCTGGTGAAGCTCTTCCTGGAGAGCCATGATCCCACCCAGGGCATGCGTCAGGGAAATGATATCGGCACGCAGTACCGCTCGGCGATCTACTTCCAATCCCCGCAGCAGGAAGCCACCGCCCGGGAAATGATCGCAGACTACGAAAAGGCCCTGGCCGCTGCTGGCCACCGGGAGAAGGTCACCAGTGAGGTGAAACCGCTCGATACGGTCTACCTGGCTGAGGACTATCACCAGCAATATCTCGCCAAGAACCCGAACGGCTATTGCGGCATTGGTGGCACGGGCGTCAGCTGTCCCCTGCCCCAAAAGGCATAACGGCGCGCCTTCAAAGCGTCAGGTCAGGAACCGAAGTTCAGAGAGAAGCGCTTGCGCGACTCGATCATGGACTGCGCCTTGAACAGCGCGTCTGAGGCCGATTGCGCCCGCAGGATCATCGGATCGGCCCGCAGGCCTTCAACCGCCTGAGACAGTTGAGCAATCGCCTCGCGCACGATGTTCTGGTCGAACTGCTTTTCTGCCCGAACGATCAGCGCGCGGCCAAGCTCCAGCCGCGCCTGGATCACCCGGCCCGCATCTGACGCTTCGCTGGCAGCCTCAAGGTGTTTGCGGCGCATGATGATGACCTTGTCCAGCGCCGTCACATCGCCAAGTTCTTCGGCCACGCGGACACCCGAGGCGCAGAAGTCAGCCTCGATCTCCGCGCGCAGCGTCGAAGAGATCGGTGGATCGCCCGCCAGAAGGGCGTCCAGATCATTCGCCAGCTGGCGGATCTTCTCGGCCCGGAAAGCTTGCGGATCGCTGAGCGCGGGTTGCAGCTGTTTGGTGATCAGATAGGCCGCCGCGCGCGCGAGATCCTCGCTGCGCACCTTACGGGCGCCCGGAAGCGCAATGGTGAAGAGGCGTGCCTCAGCTGGGGAGAGGCCACCGCCCCGGCTCAGACCATGCAGCTCCAGCCCCCGCTCGCCATTTCCGGTGCGGCTCGCCCAGAGGAACATGTCAGCGTCCGCCGTGGCCATGCGCTTGCGGGCGCGCGCCACAGACCGGCTCTCCAGCCCGCCTTTGATGGCGCCCATGGGCACCAGGCTGAACGGGGCGCCAAAACAGAAAGTGGGGAGATGCTGCGACAGCGCCGCCTGCAGCCATTTGCCAGCCGCCCGGTCCTTGGCCGGCGGGGCAATCAGGATGCGGAATCCCGGCGCTTTGCTCAGCCGGGCAGCCCGGGCCTTGCCTTCATTGGAGAGCGTGTTGAAGGCGCGCCCGGCGAGCCGCAGGCCAAAAACAAGGACAGCCAGTGCCGTCACAACCGCCATCAATGCCCCGAACAGCATCAACCAGTCGGCGCCCGGCACATAGGTCATGAGCCAGGTTTCTGCAGATTTCGCCCATGCGGAGATCGACATCAGAGTTTACCTCATCTGGTTCATGGCGATACGTTTCCTGCCAGTTTCTTGCAACAGGGAAACACCGCTACAAGCCGCCGATGCCCCACTATATCACGCGATTTGCCCCCTCGCCCACTGGCCGCCTTCATCTTGGGCATGCCGTGTCGGCTTTCAATGTCTGGGCTGCCGCCGCGGAGGCAGGCGGCGAGGTTCGCCTGCGGATTGAGGACATAGACCAGACCCGTTGCCACCCGGAATACGAAGCCGGCATCCTCGAGGACCTCACCTGGCTCGGCCTGTCCTGGGACGGGCCGGTGCGGCGGCAATCAGACCATTTTTCAGATTACCGCGCTGTTCTGGATACACTTCAGGCGCGCGGCCTCATCTATCGCTGCTTCCGCACCCGGCGGGAGATCGCCGCCAGCCTGCCGGCCGGGGCCGACCCGGACGAAGCGGGCTTTGTCAGCCGCCCCCTCTCCGCCTTCGAAGAGGCCGAGCGCCTCTCCCACAATGCGGCCTTTGCCTGGCGCCTGTCCCTGGCGGCTGCGCGGAAGGAACTGGGCGCGCGCTGGGATAGCCTTTCCTATCCAGAAGAGACTGCCAGTGGCCCCCGGCGTGTCACCGCCGATCCCTCCCGCTTCGGAGATGTCGTACTCGCCCGCAAGGATACCCCAGCCAGCTATCACCTTGCCTGCTGCCATGATGACGCGCTTCAGGGGATCACCCATGTTGTCCGGGGCGAAGATCTGCGGGAAGTGACCGCCATTCACGCCCTGCTGCAGGCCCTGATGAGCTGGCCCCAGCCCGTTTACCGCTTCCACCCCCTGCTGCTGGGCGCCGACGGAAAGAAGCTTTCCAAGCGCAACGCTGACAAAAGTCTTGCCGAGTACCGCGCCGAGGGGATGACGCCGCAAGATATTCGGGCCATGACAGCGCCCGAATGACACAGACCCCGCTGGCCGCCGCGCCCACTCCCATTTCCCTGCCGCCAGCGCGTAGCTGGCTGGGCCCGCTGATGATGCTCTGCGGCGGGGTCTGCATCGGCTTTGCGCCGATTGGCCTGCGCATCGGGGTTGAACAGTTCGGCAACGAGCTCGGTCCGCAGGCCATCGCCATGTGGCGCTATGTCTTCGCCACGCCGGTGCTGTTCGGTCTGGTCCTGCTGATCCACCGCCGCCTGCCCCGCCCGCCGAACAAGTTCATCATTCTGGCAGGCACCTTCTTCGCCATCGACATTGCCCTCTGGCACTGGGCCCTGACGATGACGAGCGTTTCCAACGCCACCTTCATCGTCAATCTCGGCAATGTCGGGGTGGGCGTGGTGGCCTGGCTGTTCCTGAAGGAACGCCCCGGCATGCACTGGTTTGTCGCCGCCAGCCTCGCCATTGCCGGAGCCGCCGCCCTGTCACTTGGCGGCAAGGCGCTTCACACCGGCGGTCTGAAAGGGGATCTGTTTGCGCTGGGCGCAGCCTGTTTCGTGGCCGGCTACATGATGTTTTCAAAGCTCGGCCGCCGCAATCTCAGCGGCATTGAAGCCATCTTCTGGCTGAGCGTCGTTGAGTCGATTGTCGCGTTCTTGATCGTGATCCTCTCGGGCGAACGTGTGTTTCCGGTCACCGCCAATGGCTTCATCGTGCCGCTGTTCCTCGCCATTGTGGCGCATGTGATGGGCCAGGGCCTGATCATTTCCGGTCTCGGCACCACAAACACAGCCGTTGCCGGGATCCTGGTGCTCTCCCAGCCGGTGGTCGCGGCCGCCATTGCCTGGCGGCTGTTCGACGAACCCCTCACCACGCTGCAGGCAGCGGGCGCCGCCACCATCCTGGTCGCCGTCTGGCTGGCGCAGCGCGAAAGAACGCCGCGCCCGGCATAACATCTCGCCACTGTCACATGATTGGGCTAAGCGCGGGGAATGTGATCACCGCCTGAAGGAGCCCCTCATGCGCCTCGCCGTTGTTGCCCTCGTCTCAACGCTTGCCCTCGCTGCTGCCTGCACCACCGCCGTTGATACCAGCGCCGCGCCCGTCACCCTGGCAGCCTCTGGCCCACAGGCAACCCCGCCGATCCAGGCAGAGGATAGCTATTACAAGACCGCCGCCGCCAACGTCGACGCGCGCATTGCCGAGCGCGGCATCAAGCCGGCCAAGAATGTGATCCTCTTCATCGGCGATGGCATGGGCGTCTCCACCATCACTGCCGCCCGCATCTATGCTGGCCAGTCTGCGGGCGGAGACGGCGAAAGCTACCGCCTCGCCATGGAAACCCTGCCCTGGTCGGCCCTATCCAAAACCTACAGCCACAATTTCCAGATTGCAGACTCTGCCGGCACCGCCGTCGCCATGGTCAGCGGCATCAAGACCCTGTCAGGTGTGCTCGGCGTCAACAGCAATACGAGCTATGGCAACTGTTCCAGCGTTGAGGGCAACACCGCCGATACCCTGTTCGAGCTCGCCGCCCGGGCCGGTCTCGCAACCGGGCTTGTCTCCACCGCGCGCATCACGCACGCAACGCCCGCTGCGACCTACGCCAAGACGCCGCACCGCAACTGGGAAGCTGATACCGACATGCGCGGCGCGTCGTCCGATACCTGCAAGGACATCGCGCGCCAGCTGATCGAATGGCCGGAAGGGGATTTCGACATCATCCTCGGCGGTGGCCGCGAGAAATTCCTGCCCGCAGGTACACCGGACCCGGAATATGCTGACAAGACCGGCGAACGCTCAGACAATCGCAATCTGATCACCGAATGGACCGCCAAATCACCTGACCACAAATTTGTCTTCGACAAGGCCGGTTTTGACGCGGCTGATTTCTCGACATCCGTAAAAGTTCTTGGCCTGTTTGAGCCGAGCCACATGCAATACGAGCTCGACCGGGAAAGTGACGCTGCTGGCGAGCCGCACATCGCCGAAATGACCCGCGCCGCCATCACGCGCCTTTCTCAGAACCCGGACGGCTATGTCCTGATGGTCGAAGGGGGCCGTATCGACCATGCCCACCATGGCGGCAATGCCATTCGCGCCCTTGAGGACACGATGGCCTTCGACCTGGCAATTGCCACAGCGCTCGAAATGACCAACCCGGAGGACACGCTGATCATCGTCACCGCTGACCATTCCCACACCCTGTCGATTGCCGGGTATGCCCAGCGCGGCAATCCGATCCTCGGCCTTTCCGCCTCCGGCATTGGCGGCGAGGGCGGATCGACCGGCTCCGATGGTCTTCCGTACACAACCCTTGGATATGCCAACGGCCCAGGCGCCTGTATCGAGACCGGTACGGATGCGGACGGCAAGCCCGTTTATGAGTGCAAGCGCCAGGACCTGACCGGTGTGGACACGCTTGCTCCCGACTTCCGCCAGCCGGCCCTCGTGCCGATGTATTCGGAAACCCATGGCGGAGAGGATGTTGCCGCTTTCGCTTCCGGCCCCGGCGCAAACCTGGTCTCCGGCGTGATCGAACAGAATGAACTCTTCCACATCATGGGCCGCGCCATCGGTCTCATCCCCGCGCCGGAAGGCGAATAGGCCCAGCGGTTCAGCGGCCAGCGGTTCGCAAGACGCCGCTGGCCATCACCGGCACCAGATAGGCCACGGCCAGCGCTGTGTTCGGCACGATGTTCAGCGCAAAGTCGGTGCTGTGACGATCGGCTGGGGACTGACGATCCTGCTGCTGCTCCCGGCCGTTCATGCTGCCGGCGCGCCGGCCTGGCGCGGCCTGACACTGGCGCTCGCCGCCTGGTATGTGATCGACGGCGCCCTGTCTGCGGCCACCCATCAGCGCAATCGAAAACCGCATGCCGGGCGCGTCCAGGTTCAGTTCGCCGGGGGCGAGCCCGCCCAGCAGGTTATAAAGGAAAGTCACAGCGCCATCCGTTGCCGGCAATCCGCCGGCGGCGAGCACAACGCCGAAGAGGATCACCCCGCCACACCAGGCCACCATCCAGTTCTTCCACATGCCGTTCATTTTTTTGCTCCCTGACGAAATGTCTGATGGGGGTCAGGTTGCGATGGCGGGCGTAGGCGCCGCAATTACCTCGCAGGTCATGGACGGGCTTTTCCCGCAATGGCATCACATGCCGATGCCAGACCGCGCCCCAACACCCCTGCCCGATGCCGCAAGCTTTGCCGGCCAGCTCCGCCGCTTCCGCACGGCGCGGCGGCTCAGCCAGCTCGACCTGGCGCTCACCTGTGGAATCTCGGCCCGCCACCTCTCTTTTCTCGAAACTGGCCGGGCAAACCCCAGCCGGGAAATGGTGCTGCAGCTCGCCGAAGGCCTGCTCCTGCCGCTCACCGCCCAGAACGCCTTGCTTCAGGCAGCGGGCTTTGCGGCCGTCTATCCAACCTCGCCGCTGACCTCCGAAGCGCTCGGCCCTCCCTGCTCTGCGACCGGCACTGGAATGTTCTGGAAGCAAGCCCGGTTGCCACTGCCTTGCTGGCCGGGCTTCAGGCCGGGGAAAGCGCGGGCGACACCAATCTAATCCGCCTGCTCACAAGTGAGGCCGCCGCCAGTGGCGTGATCGTCAACCTGGCCGAAATGATCAGCGAAATGCAAAGCCGCATTCAACTTGAGGCGCTCGAAGCGGCGGATGATCCGGTGCTTGCCGGGCTCGCCGCGCGCCTGCAGGCTGCCGCGCACCGCTATCCCCTGTCTCACACCCAGCCCCGGCGCAGCCCCATCGTCCCGCTCACGCTCGCTTCGCCCTCTGGTGAGCTGCGCTTTCTCTCCACCATTGCCCATTTCGGCACCAGCGAAGACGTAACCATCCGGGACCTGCGGCTGGAGCTGCTCTTCCCGGCCGATGACGCCACCCGCATTGCCGTGACCGCTCTAGCCGCAAACCTCTCCCTTTAATCCCCTCCCCTTGCGTCACTCTGGCCAAAGCGCCTGCCTTGCGCGACACTTGGCGCAAACAAGAAGACCGGGAGGAAACCAGACCATGAAAGCCGCCGTGATGCGGGCGCCGAAGGCGCCGTTGTCGATTGAAGACGTGACGATCTCCAAGCCGGGACCGCGCGAAGTGCTCGTGCGCCTGAAGGCCATTGGCGTCTGCCACTCTGACGTTCACTTCTGGGACGGCGCTTTCCCGGCAGAACTGCCTGTTATCCTCGGTCATGAGAGCGCGGGCGTTGTCGAGCAGGTCGGCTCGATGGTCACCGCTGTCAAACCGGGCGACCATGTGATCTCGATCCTCTCGCCCTTCTGCGGAACCTGCGAATACTGCCTCACCGGCCATATGTCCGTCTGCCACACGGTGAACCGTGAACTGTTCCAGCGCAGTGTCACCGAACATCCGCGCCTCTCCATCGGCGGGGAGAAGGTTGGCCAGTTCCTGAACCTCTCCTCCTTTGCCGAGCAGATCCTGGTGCATGAGAACACCCTCTGCGCCATCGACAAGGACATGCCGATGGACCGCGCCTGCCTGATTGGCTGCGGCGTCATCACCGGGGTTGGCTCGGTCTTCCATTCTGCCCAGGTGGAGCCGGGCTCTACCGTCGCCGTGATCGGCTGCGGCGGGGTGGGCCTTGCCGCCATCAATGGCGCCGCAATCGCCGGGGCAAGCCGCATCATTGCGGTCGATCTCTCCGACCAGAAGCTTCAGCTCGCCACCCGCTTTGGCGCAACCGACGTGATCAATCCTTCCAAGGTGAACGCCATCGAGGCGGTGAAGGAGCTGACCAAAGGCGGCGTCCACTATTCCTTCGAATGCGTCGGCGCCAAGCAGACCGCCGAGATGGCCTATCACATGCTCCGCCCGCGCGGCGTGGCCACCGTCATCGGCATGATCCAGCCCGGCGTGAACATCGAAATCCCGGGCATTGAACTGCTGGTCACAGAGAAGCGCATTCAAGGCGCCGTGATGGGCTCCAACCGTTTCCGGGTGGACTTCCCGCGCCTGATCGACCTCTACAAACAGGGCAAGCTGCATCTGGATGACCTGATCTCAGACCGGATCGGCCTTGAGGGCATCACCGGGGCCATGCAGAACCTGCTGGACAATAAAGGCAGCGTTGCCCGCCAGGTGGTTGTGCTCAACTGATCCGTACACTCATGACGCCGCCACCGGCCGCGCTGCGGGCTTGTGGCGGCGGCACACTTCTGCACATCGCAAGATTGCTGCGCCGTGCTTCCCCGGCTAGACAGGGCGCTCCCCTTCCAAACGGAGCGCCGCATGGCCAACCCTTCGCCCGCAAAACCGAAGCGTTCTCTCCTTCAGCGTTTACTGCGGCGGGTGATTTACAAGAATTACGGGCGCAACCTCCTCTACCAGCTTCAGCTTCGCGCACTGAATGAAGCGGCCGACTATGTTCAGGCAAACATGCCCGAAGCGATGATCTTCGAGAACCACGCGGCTTATATCGCCTTCCTCGTTGAAAAATCCCCTGCTGAAGGCTTGATGATGGAATTCGGCGTGGCCGGCGGCAATTCCATCCGTCAGATTGCCGGGCGCACGTCCAAAACTGTCCACGGTTTCGACAGCTTCGAAGGTCTCCCGGAGGACTGGTCGGGCCATCTGGAACGCCGCGGCGCTTTCACCCAGAAACAACGGCTGCCGCAGGTGCCAGCGAATGTGACGCTGCATGTCGGCTGGTTCGACGCCACATTGCCGGGCTTCCTGGCAACCCACCCTGAACCGATCAGCCTGCTGCATATCGACTGCGATCTGTATGGCGGCACGAAATACATCCTGGACACGGCAGGCGACCGGCTGAAGCCGGGATCGATTGTGATGTTTGACGAGTATTTCAACTATCCGAGCTGGCGCCACCATGAATACAAGGCCTGGCAGGAATTCGTCAGCAGCCGGAACGTGAAATACACCTACATCGCTTTCACCGCGATGGACGGCTGCGTCGCTGTCCGGATCGATTCTATCGGCTAGAGATCCTTGCCGACGGCGTCCGCGATGGAGGCAAACCCGTCATCTGCCAGGCAATGCGACAACTCCCGCGCCACGCGCGCCGCAATGCCGGGGCCATCATAGACCATAAGGGAATATAACTGGACGGCAGAAGCGCCGGCCCGGATCTTGGCATACGCATCCCGCCCGGTGGCGATACCCCCGGCGCCGATCAGGTCAAACTTACCTTCAAGCTTGCGCGCGAACTGGCGGAGCACTTCCGTGGACGGTTGAAACAATGGCGCGCCGGAAAGGCCGCCGGTCTCTGACTTGTCTTCGCTGCGCAGGCTCGGCGGGCGGGCAAGCGTCGTGTTTGAGATGATCAGACCGGAAAGCCACGCCCCTTCCGCATTCAGCACGCTGCAGATATCAGCGATGGCTTCAGGATCGAGATCCGGCGCTACTTTCAGGAACACCGGCAGGCCGTTCCGGTCTGCGGCGCCGCACCGCGTGAGCAGCGCCGTCAGCGAGGCTCTGTCCTGCAATCCGCGCAGTCCGGGTGTGTTGGGAGACGAAATATTGATCGTGATGTAATCAGCGTAAGGCGCAACTGCCTCAATGCCGGTTACGTAATCGCCGATCCGGTCTTCGCTGTCCTTGTTTGCGCCCACATTTGCGCCGATCGGCACAGCGTGGGAGTATTTCTCCAGCCTGCGGACGAAGTAATCGAGCCCGAAATTGTTGAAGCCCATGCGGTTGATAACCGCCCGGTCTTCAGTGAGACGGAAAAGCCGGGGCTTCGGGTTTCCCGGCTGAGGCTTCGGCGTTACCGTCCCGCATTCGACAAAGCCGAATCCGAACTTCGCCATCGCTTCGGGCACTTCGCAATTCTTGTCAAAGCCCGCCGCCAGGCCAACCGGCGAACAGAGCCGCAGACCCGACTTTGGCAACTCCACGCGCGTGGATACCGGCAGCTGCGGCGCATGCAGCGGAACGCCCGCCCCATATGACAGCATACGGAGGGTCAGCGTGTGTGCCGTTTCCGGCGGCAACATGCGGGCAATGCGGGCGCCGGCTGATGCGATCATTCAGATATCCTCCGGCAGAAGCAGTGCGCCGTCCGGGCCAGGCTCAAGCCACCAGGCCCCCTGCGCGCGGGCGATTTCCAGGGGCGCATAGAGATGCGGGAAAAGGTCCCCGCCCCGGCTCGGCTCCCATTTCAGCGGCGGGAGCGCGGCGCTGTCAAACTTCAGCAGCCTGACCCGCCCCTTCCCCGCAAAATGCCGCGCGGCCGTTTCCGGCAGCTGCGTGCGCGTGGAAAGGTGAACATAGCCATCGGCAACATCAATCGCACTGGAGGTATGACCCGCTGCCTCCGCCGCGCGCCAATCGTCTTCCGTCAGCAGTTTGTAAACTGAAGCATTCTGCATGATGTTTGCTTTTGCAGTCTTTGAACTGGCAGGCAACTGCCCGATCAGGTGGCGCCTGCAACCGCTGGCGCGGCAGTTTTGGCGAGCATCCATTGCCCATCTGCGGCCTGACAGGCCGAGAAACGCCCGCGCTCCTGACCCGGAATCGAATAGGCCACATCCCGGCACATCACCGAGACGTTCACCACAGGTTGCTCGCCATAGACGCGCGTGACCGGCGAAACGTCGCCAACGGAGTAACCAACCGTGCGCAAATTGGCGGAAGCGGTGTCCACCAGCTGGGTCCGCTCGAAGGTGATGTTGATCTGGCGGTTATCCGGGGTCGCGAGCTGGTGCGAGGTTCCATCCGGGCTGACCCCCACAAGACGGGCAAACTCTCCCTGAAGGCGGGCCATGGCGTCCACACTGATCGTCTCGCCCGATGTCAGGGCCACACGTTCCCCGATGAAGACATCAGCGCTGCGGCGCGCATCGGCAGACCCTGCCACGAAGGGACGCACTTCGGGTGCGCGCGCGGTGAGAATGGTGGGCGCAGAACGCGTGACCGGCGCAGCATCAGGCATTGTGAGCGGCGCAACGCTGGTCCGGTCCGGTTTCAGCGAGGCGGGCCGTGGCGGCGCGAGCGGTTTGGCGGTGGCAGGCGCCGGCGGCGCCACAACAGCGGCCGCCAGCGTGATGCGCGACTCGTCAGCTTTGCGCGCTGCAAGTTTCCGGGCTTCAAGATCAGCGAGGCGTTTGGCTTCAAGATCGGCCAGGCGGCGGGCTTCGGCAGCATCTGCGGCGCGCTTTGCGTCCAGCGCGGCCAGACGGCGCGCTTCGTCTTCTGCGGCCCGTTTAGCCGCCAGATCCGCAAGGCGTTGTTGTTCGGCCTGCGCGGCAGCGCGCTGGGCTTCCAGCTCGGCAAGGCGCTTGGCTTCGGCTTCTGCGGCCACACGGCGTGTTTCCAGGTCAGCGAGCCGTTTGGCTTCTGCGGCGGCTGCGCGCTCGGCTTCGAGTTCCGCCAGACGGCGCTGCTCGGCGAGCGCCGCTGCGGCGCGCTCCGCCTCAAGCTTTGCCAGACGGTCAGCCTCCGCCCGCGCGGCGGCTTCGGCCTCGGCCTGCGCGGCGAGACGGGCGGCCTCTTCATTGGCGATCCGCTCGGCCTCTTCGCGGGCTAGGCGCTGACGTTCGGCGTCAATTGCCGCGTCACGGGCGGCCAGCGCGTCGGCTTCGGCCTGCGCGGCGGCGGCCAAGCGGCCAGCTTCAGCATCGGCGATCGCGGCAGAGGCGAGCCGCTGGGCTTCTTCCTGCTGGCGGCGGGCGGCATCGCGCTCTGAGGCTTCAAAAGAGTCGACCCGCTGTTTCAGATAATCGGCCACGCCGCGATAATCGAACCAGGGCTGAGGCTCAGCCCCGAGCGGGGTGGCCGCTTCCTGCACCGCAACGGCAGAGACGGATGCGGGCAGCACGGCCGGGCCGATATCCGTAGCGGAGCGGCGGGCGGCATCCTCCCCCTCATCCGGCAGCGCGCCGGGCTTGGCTTTCAGTGAATGATTGATGGCCAGCAGCGACAGGCCGGCAAGACCGAGCATGGCAAGACCGGCAAAGGCGAGTTGGGAATACTCCCCAAACCGGCTGAGGCCCGTGGCGCGCTCTTCTTCCTCTTCGGCCTCAGGCTCTGGAATGTCGGCGACAGGCGGCACGATCGAGAGCGGTGGCCGGCGGAGTTCCTCGCGCGGGCGCGCGGGTTCAGGCCGTGCACGCGGCGCCCAGGCTTCCGGACGGCCCGCGGGCGGAACACGGCGCGGCTCGGGACGGGCCTGAGCAGGTGTTGGCACAGCGGTTACTGCAGCCGGGCGCGGGCGGCGGGGCGCGGGGGCGGCGATCTCGGCCGTTTCGCCATCTTTGGGTTCATAGCCTGCCAGGATCGCAAGCGTGGACTGCGGCCGGTGGCCATCGCGCGCGCGCAGGCGGGCACGGAAAGGCGCATCAGCGGCCTCGGTCGGTTTCAGCGGCTCCTGCAGCATCAGCCCATTCTCCTGAGCGCAAAAGGTTAACAAGCGCCCTATCCGGTATTTACTATAGCCAACCTATCGGCTGGAAACCATAAAATTCCCTGTAAGCCGCCGCCTTGTCAGCGAGGGTGCAGGACTTTAAGGCAGGTCTTTCCCGCTTCTGCCCCAGAAAGACGACGTAAATCCCATGTCCAAAGCTGCTTCTGCCCCGAAAAAGGTTGTTCTTGCCTATTCCGGCGGCCTCGACACCTCGATCATCCTTAAATGGCTGCAGGTTGAGTTCGGCTGCGAAGTCGTGACGTTCACCGCCGATCTTGGCCAGGGCGAGGAGCTGGAACCGGCCCGCAAGAAGGCGCTGGCCGCTGGGGTAAAGCCCGAGAACATCTTCATCGAGGATGTGCGCGAAGAGTTCGTGCGCGATTTCGTCTTCCCGATGTTCCGGGCCAACGCCGTCTATGAGGGCGTCTATCTGCTCGGCACCTCGATTGCCCGGCCGCTGATTGCCAAGCGCCAGATCGAGATTGCCGACATGGTTGGCGCGGACGCCGTCTGCCATGGCGCCACCGGCAAGGGCAATGATCAGGTCCGCTTCGAGCTTGGCTATTATGGCCTGAACCCCGACATCAAGGTGATCGCGCCCTGGCGGGACTGGGCGTTCAAGAGCCGCACCGACCTGCTGAAATTTGCCGAAGAGCACGGCATCGAGATCGCCAAGGACAAGCGCGGCGAAGCCCCCTTCTCTGTGGACGCCAACCTGCTTCACTCCTCCTCCGAGGGGAAGGTCCTCGAAGACCCGGCCAAGCCTGCGCCGGAATTTGTCCATATGCGGACGATCAGCCCGGAAGAGGCACCCGATCAGGCCGAGGTGATCACCATCGGCTTTGAGAAGGGCGACGCTGTTTCGATCAATGGCGAGGCGCTGTCCCCGGCGACCCTGCTGACCAAGCTCAACGAATACGGCAAGAAGCATGGCATTGGCCGGCTCGACCTCCTAGAAAACCGTTTCGTCGGCATGAAATCGCGCGGCATTTACGAGACGCCGGGCGGCACGATCCTGCTGGTGGCCCACCGGGGCATCGAGCAGGCCACGCTCGACCGGGGCGCCGCGCACCTGAAAGACGAGCTGATGCCGCGCTATGCCGAGCTTATCTATAACGGCTTCTGGTGGAGCCCGGAGCGCGAGATGCTGCAGGCCGCCATCGACCATTCGCAGCGCTATGTGACCGGTGAAGTGACTATCAAGCTCTACAAGGGCCAAGCATACCTTATCGGCCGCTCGTCTCCCTACAGTCTGTACTCGGAGAAGATCGTGACCTTCGAGGACGATCACGGCGCCTACGACCAGAAAGACGCCCAGGGCTTCATCAAGCTCAACGCCCTGCGCCTGCGCCTTCTGGCCGGGCGGGACCGGAAGTTCGGGAAGAACTGATCGCGGTTCTCTCCCCTGCCATCTCGTTCCTTCGTCACCCTCGATGCGCGTGAGCGCATCTGAGGGCCCATCTCCTTAGCCCTCACGCTTGCACTTGCTTCACCGCCGGGAGCTGGGCCCTCAGATGGCCTTTGGCCATCGAGGGTGACGGAACCGAGGGGTTAGCGTTTGCTGCTCCCCCTCCGTCCGCTTCGCGTCCACCTCCCCCGTAAATGGGGGAGGATTTCACCGCGCCATCTCATTGTCAGACCAACGCCCTTATCCTCCCCTGCTTTAGCGGGGGAGGTGCTGAGCGTCAGCGAAGCGGAGGGGGCTTATGAGCTGTTGATGAAAGACCACGCCTCTGGCCGTGCTTCTTCGTCGAGGCGCAGGATCAGCGCGTCGGTCCAGGGGGTGAGGCGGCGGAGGATGCCGGCGGGGATGGGGAGCTCCTTCAGCGTGGCGCCCTTCCGCCGGCGGAGCATCCGGGCGAGGCGCAGAGCGTGTTTTTCCGGATGGTTCAGCACGATGGCGAGCCGCCTGGCGGCCTCCATCATCAGCGCC
>NZ_NCJT01000459.1 GCF_002282565.1 Hyphomonas sp. 34-62-18 | reverse complement strand
CGCTTCCGGCCCGCCGCCGTATACGGCGCTTTCGCCGACTGTGTGGAACACTTCCCAGGGCACGCCTGCCGGATCATTCACCCAGCTCTTTTCGGATTGTGCATAACAGCACACGGTTGCGCCCTCTTCCAGCACGGGCGCATCGGCCTCCTTGAGGCGCGCATACACCTCCGCCAGCTCCTCGCCGGTTTCGGCCTGAATGCCCAGATGCTCCACGCCAGGCGCGGCGCCCCGCGCACTGATCGCCAGGTTCACGCGCGGATCCTCCAGCATCCACTTGGCATAATCATCCTTCAGCACCGTAGGCTGGGCAGCAAACAGCGTCGAATAGAACGCCACAGACCGTGGCAGGTCATCGACCGCAATGTGAACATGCAGGCGTTTCATGGGATGTCCTTTCTTCCCGAAAATTTCAGCAGCAGCGCGACTGCGCCGCCTCAAGCACAGGCGCGCAAACCTCGCTGCGCCCCTGGCAGCAATCTTCCATCAGGAACACGATCAGTCCGCTGATGGCATCATACTGCGCGGTATAGATGATGGAGCGGCCCTGCCGCGTGCCCTCGATCAGCCCGGCATTGGAGAGGAGGGCCAGCTGCGCCGACAGCGTATTGGGCGGCACGCCCAGCGCGGCGGCAATCTCCCCGGCGGGCAGGCCATCTGGCCCCGCCTTGATCAGCAGGCGGAACAGCGCCAGCCGGTTTTCCTGGGCAAGGGCGGAGAGTTGAGCAAGAGCGGTTTTCGATTCCATATTTCCAATATCGTGGAAATATGGAATTCGTCAAGCGGCTATTTTCAGCCCCGCCGCTTCAGGCCGTAATTGAAGCTGACGGAGATACGCGCCTCCTCCGTCCGGCTGGGCATCACCTCATGGCGCAGCCAGCTTTCCCACATCAGGCAGTGGCCTTCCCTTGGCGCCACATACACAAAGCGGCGGGCGTCTTCCGGCGCATCGTCCGTCAGCTGCGGGGCGGCCATCATCATCGCCAGGCGCGGGTCTTCAAACTTGATGCGGCCCGCCCCTTCCGGCACGGCCACATAATAGGTGCCGGAGATCACACTGCCGGGATGGATATGCCCGGAATGATGCCCCCCTTCGCCCAGGATATTCACCCAGATCGCGTCAAGGCTGAGCGCCAGCCCGTCCATGTCCCAATGATGATCGCGCGCAAATTTCGCCGCGGCCTTGTCCAGATGCTTCTTAAGCTCGGCAAATTCCGGAAAGCGGTCGGGCAGGTCGTCGAGGGAGGCGTAGGACGTATACCCATCATACCCTTCGGCTTC
>NZ_NCJT01000160.1 GCF_002282565.1 Hyphomonas sp. 34-62-18 | reverse complement strand
GGATTCTCTACCGGCTTTTTGGTCCGGCTTGCCTGGATCAACGTCCCTAGAGAGGTTGCGGGCCGTTACTCCCGCCGCCTCCCATCCTCCGGGGCGACCTCCCCACAAACCGAACGGTACCGGCGCGGCTCCTGTGGGAAGGATGCGGGTAATGTGGGGGCGTGGAGGACCCGGGCGGATAAGTTCTCTTTTTCCGTGTCATCCCGGACGGCCCGCAGGGCCGTTCCGGGACCTTGGTGAGGGCAGCGAAAGCGCGGAGAGAAGGTCCCGGCTCTGCGGCCGCTGCGCGGCCTTGGCCGGGATGACACTGGGGGAAGGCTGGGGCCCGGATAATCGCTTTGCGATTTCCGGGATGGCAAGGGAGGGGGGGCGCGTGTTGGATAAGGCGGGACTTATCCTCACTCGCCCCCACCCTAACCCTCCCCCATGTCTGGGGGAGGGGACAGGTCGCGTGGTTGGAGAGGTTCATTTATTCCAATGCGCAACGCGCCCCCTCCCCATGGCTATGGGGAGGGATGGGGTGGGGCTGCTCTCGGAGAAACCTTTTTGCCTGCTGGTTTACCACCCGCAGCTTTGCCCTGCGTTCTCTTCCTTCAGGTAGACCATCAGTGGATCGAAATATTCGATGATGGCGCTGCCGTCCATTTCGCGGGTGCCGGTGAATTTTTCCAGCGTGTCGGGCCAGGGCTGGGACATGCCGGCTTCCATCATTTCTTCGAACCGGCGGCCGACTTCCTTGTTGCCATAGATGGAGCAGCGGTGCAGCGGGCCTTCCCAGCCGGCCTGCTCGCAGGCGGCCTTGTGGAACTGGAACTGCATGATGAAGCTGAGGAAATAGCGCAGGTAGGGCGTGTTGCCCGGAATGTGATACTTCGCGCCCGGATCAAACGCGTCCGCCGGACGGGGCGCAGGCGGGATAATGCCCTGGTTCTTCAGGCGAATGTCCGTCCACGACTGGTTATATGCCTCCGGCGGCGTATCGCCTGAGAGGACACCCCAGCGCCAGCTGTCGACCGACAGGGCAAAGGGCAGGAAGGCGATCTTGTCGAGCGCGGTTTGCAGCAGCAGCGCTGTGTCTGCATCCGGGCCCGGCTTCTCCGCAGCAGTGATCAGGCCGAGCTGTTCGAGATATTCCGGCGTGATCGACAGGGCAACGAAATCGCCGATGGCCTCGTGGAAACCGTCATGGGCGCCGTTTTTGTACAGGTGATCCTGGTTGCGATAGGCGAGCTGGTAATAGTTGTGGCCAAGCTCGTGGTGGACGGTGTTGAAGTCTTCCGCATTCACCTGCGTACACATCTTGATACGGACGTCTTCATAATCGTCCAGATCCCAGGCGGAGGCGTGACAGACGACCTCACGGCCTTCCGGCTTGGTGATCATCGACCGTTCCCAGAAGGTCTTCGGGAGTTCCTGCAGGCCAAGCGAGGTGAAGAAGGCTTCGCCGGTCTGTACCATCTTGAGCGGCGTATAGCCCTGCTCATTGAGGCGTGTGGTCAGGTCATAGGCCGGGCCGGGCGTGTCCGTTTTCAGGATGTCATAGACGCCGGACCATTGCTGGGCCCACATATTGCCGAGCAGATCAGCGCGGATAGGGCCGGTGGCGGGCTGCACCGCGTCACCATAATAGGTGTTGAGACGGCCGCGGGCATAGCAGTGCAGCTCTTTGTAGAGGGGCTCCACCTGCGTCCACAGGCGCTGGACTTCCGCCTCCATCTCGGCGGGTTTCATGTCGTAATTGGAGAGCCACATCTGGTCGAGACTGGGATAGCCCAGCTCCCGCGCGCCTTCGTTGGCGATCTCAACCATGCGGGCATAATCGGGCGCCATGGGGGCGGCGATGGAATGCCAGCCTTCCCAGACAGCCTGCAGCTCTGCCGGGTTGCGGGACTGCTCGATGATCCGGGAGGCTTCCAGAAGGTCGATCTCGCGGCCCTGGAACATGAACTTGCCAGTGGAGTAGGTCGCGTCGAGCTTTGTGGTGATACCGGCGAGTTCCTCGGCCGCGCCTTCACGAGAGGGGGCAGGGATGGTGATGCCGCTGCGCAGGATCTGGATCTTGCGGGCCTCTTCTGCCGGAAGCTCCTTGATGTCGAACTGTTTGGAGGCGTTGGCGAGGCTGACCAGCAGCTTTGTGAACTCGGCCCCCTGCTCAGCGGCGGCAGCGGTTGTTTCCGGGGTAATGTTGGTGGCCTGATCCCAGGCGGCCTGGGCGGCCTGATGGCTCTTGGCGGCGATCTGGCTTTCGGCATCTTTCAGGAAGGCGCGGGCCTCTATGGCGCGCTCCTCCATTGCGACGGCGGCGGGATCAATCGCGGTTTTCGCAGGCACGCAGGCGGAGAGCGCCGCGCCGAGCGCGAGCAGGCTGGCAGATTTCAGGACAGGTTTCAGGAATTGACGCATCATCGGTGGAGCCCTCCCAGGCAATGCAGCCTGCAGGAGACCGCGAACCGGCCCTTACGTCAATTGTCTCTGTGGCTGGCTCAGGGCGCCCGTGTTTTCAGCGCCAGGGCATGCAGCACCCCGCCCATTTCGCCCTTCAGGGCCTCATAGACCATCTGGTGCTGGCGTACGCGGGGGACGCCGGCGAACTGGGCGCTTACGATCTCGGCCTCCCAGTGATTGTCATCCCCGGCAAGATCCTTGAGCGTGATTTCGGCATCGGGGAATGCCTCTGTCAGGTATTTCATCAGCGTGTCGCGGCTCATGCCCATGGCAGGGTCTCCGGGTCATTCAGGTGACTAGGCACATGCGGCGGCGCACCTTATGGGTCAAGGCATGAGCGACAAGAAACCCTTCAAACCGCACTGGCATTTCGCCCCCAAGGATATGCTGATCGGCGGCGGCCTGATGATTGCCGTGATGTTTGGCGTCTGGCTTTTCTGGCCCAAGGGCGGGGACGATCTGCCCGGCGTCAGTTACAAACCAGTGTACGTCGAGGCGGCCGAGATGCTGCATCTGGCACAGGTGCTTTCCTCCGACGCGCTGGAGGGACGGGCGGCCGGAACGGCAGGCAATGAGGCGGCGCGCGGTTTTATCCACAAGCGGTTTGAGGAGATCGGCCTGCTGCCGCTGCCGGGGTTTGGCGGGTATACGCACACATTCCCGGTGGTGCCGCGCGAGGCCGATGCTGCGCCTATCACCGGGGCAAACCTCATTGGCTATATTCCGGGCAAGACGCCAGGGGAGGGGCCAATGCTGCTCGTGACGGCGCATTATGATCACCTCGGCGTGCGGGATGGGGAGATCTATAATGGCGCCGACGACAATGCCTCGGGGGCCTCGGCCCTTGTGGCGGTGGCGGAGTATTTTGCGCTGCACCGGCCTGAGCATGACATGGTGATCGCGGCGCTGGACGCCGAGGAGATCGGCCTTCTGGGCGCGCGGGCGCTGTCGCGGATGGACGGGCTGGATATGGCCCGTGTGGCGCTGAACCTGAACTTCGACATGGTGGGCCGCTCTGAGGCGGGCGAGCTTTATGTGGCGGGCACGTATCATTCGCCGGAGCTGGCCGGGATCATCTCGGAAGTTGCCGCTGACGCGCCCGTGACCCTGCTGATGGGGCATGACCGGCCGGAGGACGGCCCGAACGACTGGACGCTGCAATCGGATCACGCCGTGTTCCATCAGATGGGCATTCCCATCCTCTATTTCGGGGTGGAGGATCATCCAGGCTACCACAATCCGAGTGATGACTTTGACGCGCTGACGCTGGATTTCTTCGTGCGCGCTGCGGACACGCTGGTGATGGCGGTCCAGTCAGTGGACGCGGATCTGCAAGAGATAAGCACGCTGCGCCGGGAACCGGCGGGCGAAACAGTTCAAATGGAAGGAAGCACTCAATGACCACAACCACGGTCTCCCATATCCTCAAGGCATCGACCCATCAGACGATCGGTGCCCTGAAGGGCATCCTGATCAAGGGCGAGGCCTATGCGCGGAAACTGAATGTGGAGGACAGTGTATTGCTCTCCCACCGTCTTTATCCGGACATGTTCGACCTGACACGGCAGGTACAGATTGCGTGCGATACGGTGGCGCGCGGCGCAGCGCGGCTGGCAGGGGTTGAGATGCCGACGTTTCCGGATACGGAACAGACCTTTGCCGAGCTTATCGCGCGCTGTGACAAGGCGATTACCTATGTGAATGGCGTGGATGACGCCAAGATCGACGCCAGTACAAATGAGGTGCTGCAGATCCCCATGGGCGCCAACACCATGCCCATGGAGGGCAAGGCGTATCTTACCGGCTTCATTCTGACCAACCTGCATTTTCATGCGGCAATCGCCTATGCACTGCTGCGCGCGCAGGGGCTGAACATCGGCAAGCGGGACTATCTCGTACCTGCTGGATGACGTTTCTGTCATTAATCAGATTACGGAACAGTTAGTATTGACAGCGGCAGGCCTATCAGGCCTGCCGCTTTCCATTGAAATCAAAGCCTTGGCTCGCAACTGCTAAATTCATAATAAAATACAAGGGTGTGGTGCTTCTGCAACACATGCGGTTTGCGGATATTTCACTGGAACTTCTCCGCCGGTCCGTCCGTTGTGTGCCTGTCCCGCTCGAATGGCGGGCCAATGAACAAACGTAGCGTTTCTGGAAGGAGAACACATGTTCAGATCCATACTCATCGCATCTGCGGCCGTTGCAGGCCTTGCATCGGCGGCCCATGCGCAGGAGACAGGGCCATACTTCGAGGGTGGCTACCAGTATCTCGACATCAAGCCCGATGGCGCTGACAGCGGTGTTGACACCAACGGCATTGCCGCACGTGCCGGCTGGCAGTTCAACAACATCTTCAGCCTGGAAGCAGAACTTGCCACCGGTATTGATGACGGCGAATTCGACTACAATGTCGATGAAGACGAGCTCAATTTCGACGACAACAATGACGGCGACCTGAGCGACGTGATTGCCGCGTCGGGTGATGTGGGCCTGAACTATCTGACCGGCATCTATGGCAAGGCAAACCTTCCGCTGACGGAGCGCCTGAATGCTTACGCCCGTGCAGGCTATGCCTATGTCGATCTTGACGCCTCGCTGGATACGCCGGGCGGGATCGACATCAACGTTGAAGATTCGGCCGATGGCCCAGCCTTTGGCGCTGGCATGAGCTATGACCTTTCGGAGAACCTCTATCTGAAAGGTGACTACACCTACTACTCCTTCGACAGCACTGACACGAGCGGTGTGATGCTGGGTGTCGGCTACAAGTTCTGATCAGAACAGTAGTCTGACAATCCATCAGAGGGCGCCCCTTCCCATGGCCTTGGGAGGGGGCGTTTCTCGTTCAGGCGGTCCGAAAACGGCGATGGCCTATGGCGGCAATATTGGCACGGAGATGTGCCGGAGACGTGGTGGTCATCAGAACAATATCCGCGCCGCCCTCATCATACGCCCAATTCAGGGCCTCTTCAGGTGTGGTGGTGCTCGATATTTCCGGCGCCTCGTCGCGCGCGGAAATTCGTTTGGCTGCGCGCCAGATTTGCCCGCGGGTCATCTTCCCGTTGCTGCGGACTTTGCCCAGAACTTCGACGGCGAAGACGGCGCGTCCTGCAGCCCTGGCGCGGCGCGCCCAGTCGGGGCCCAAGTTTCCTGGGGCCGTATTCAGCGGCAGCATGACCGCTTCAAATATCGGATCATCCAGAGCGGCAAGAAGGTCGTCCGTCCGCCCCGCAATACCGAAATGCCGGACCTTGCCCGCGGCACGCAGATCAGCCAGCAGGCCGATGACGTCTGGTGCGACCTCCTGCCGGGCAGGACCGTGGAGCCAGAGGAGATCGATTCTGGCGAGAAGTCTCGCAAACGCTTCTGAAGGCCGCTGGACAGGAGCCCGGCTTTGGTCATCACAAAGGCGTCGGGATGGCGCGCCAGCGCGCGGCCTAGCCGTATTTCGCCCAGACCTGCCCCATAGGAGGGGCCAGTGTCAAAAATGGCGCCGCCACCCTCAAGCATCTGGTGAATGAGCGCCCCGCACGCTTGGTCAGAGACCAGAGGCGTCGCGAGGGCACCGCTGACGCCAAAGCCAAAGGCGGGCAGGCGGGAGAGCCGGTCTGACAGGGTCATCCCGTACTGCCTGATCAGCTTACGGCATTCATGTAGCCCGGCAGCCAGCCTTCGTGCGCTTCCCGCAGGGTGGCGAGAGGCAGAACGGTTTTCTGGCCTTTGCGCAGATCATGAATGACAGTGATGGCACCAGTGTTTTCCACCATTCCGGCGAACAGGCCGGGCACATCGCCGAGCATGTCAAGCACAGCGTCTTCATTCTTGGCGGCTACGAGGTAACGGCCCTGGGTTTCGCTGAAGAGGTAGGCAAGCGGGCCAAGGCTGCCCAGCCGGTCAGCCTGCGCATCGAGCATGATACCGACATTGCCGGCAAGCGCCATTTCCGCAGCGGCGACGGCCAGGCCGCCATCACTGATGTCGTGGACGGCGTGGACAAGGCCCTTGGCAATCAGTTCCCGGACGATGGCTGCGTTCTGAATTTCATCTTCGAGTTCTACCGGCGGAGGCGGGCCAAGGTCATCGCCCTTCAGGCCGAGCCATTTGCGCGCGTAGAGCGAAGCGCCGAAATCCGGCATGGTTTCGCCGATGATGATCAGCGCGTCGCCGGGCTGAGCGCCTTTAAGGGTCGCGATCTTCGAGAGATCATCGATCAGGCCGACACCGCCAACGACAGGCGTGGGCGGAATAGCCTTGCCATCCGTCTCGTTGTAGAGCGAGACGTTGCCGGAGACGACCGGGAAATTCAGCACACGGCAGGCTTCGGCCATGCCTTCGATAGCCTTCACGATGTAGCCCATCGTGGCAGGCTTTTCTGGGTTGCCGAAATTGAGGTTGTCCGTGATGGCGATGGGCGTGGCGCCAACGGCAGACAGGTTCCGGTAGGCTTCGGCCACGGCCTGCTTGCCGCCTTCATAGGGGTCAGCGGAGACATAGTGCGGGTTGCAGTCCGAACAGATCGCCAGGGCCTTGTTGGTGCCGTGAACGCGCACAATAGCCGCGTCGCCGCCGGACTGGGAGCTGTCGATCGTATCGTTCATCACGTGGCGATCATACTGTTCCCAGACCCAGCGCTTGGAGGCCATGTCAGGCGTCGACATGAGCTTCGTGAGCACTTCGGCATAGTTTGCCGGGGCGGGGTGCTTGGAAATGTCGAAGGCCGGGCGTTTGGGCGGTTCCGTCCACGGACGGTCATAGTTTGGGGCGTCTTCGCCGAGCGGGGCGACGGGAATATCGCACACGACTTCGCCGAATTGTTTGAGCACGAGGCGGCCGGTTTCGGTGGTGATGCCGATGACTTCGGCGTCGAGATCCCATTTGTCGAAGATCGCCTTGGCCACGGCTTCCTTGCCGGGCTTCAGGATCATCAGCATGCGTTCCTGGCTTTCCGACAGCATGATTTCATAGGCCGTCATGCCGGTCTCGCGCTGGGGCACCTTGTCGAGGTCCATCTCGATGCCGACGCCGCCCTTGTCGGCCATCTCGACCGAGGAGGAGGTGAGGCCGGCCGCGCCCATGTCCTGGATGGACTGGATCGCGTCGGTGGCCATCAACTCGAGGCAGGCTTCGATGAGGAGCTTTTCCGTGAAGGGGTCGCCGACCTGGACCGTGGGGCGGTTGTCTTCCTCGCCTTCGGTGAACTCTGCCGAGGCCATGGTGGCGCCGTGGATGCCGTCGCGGCCGGTCTTGGAGCCGACATAGAGGATCGGCAGGCCAGGCAGGGCGCCGCGGGCGTAAAAGATCTTGTCCTGGTCGGCGAGGCCGACGGCCATCGCGTTGACGAGGATGTTGCCGTTATAGCCTTCGTCGAATTGGGTTTCGCCAGCCACTGTGGGCACGCCGACGCAGTTGCCATAGCCGCCGATGCCGGCCACGACGCCCGCGACGAGCTGGCGGGTTTTCGGGTGGGTGGGATCACCGAAGCGCAGGGCATTGACGAGGGCGACCGGGCGGGCGCCCATCGTGAACACGTCGCGCAGGATGCCGCCGACGCCGGTCGCCGCGCCTTGATAAGGCTCAATGTATGAGGGGTGGTTGTGGCTCTCCATCTTGAAGATGGCGGCCTGACCATCGCCAATGTCGATCACGCCGGCATTTTCACCCGGGCCCTGGATGACGCGCGGACCTTTGGTCGGGAATTTCGACAGGTGGCGGCGGGAGGATTTGTAGGAGCAGTGCTCGGACCACATGACCGAATAGATGCCGAGCTCGACAAGGTTCGGATTGCGTCCAAGGCGGCTGACCAGCCGGTCCCACTCATCGGCCTTGATGCCGTGTTCGGCGCCCGAAGCGGCGTCCTGTTCGGCTTTGAGATGAGACAGAATGGTTGCGGTATCGGTCATCGGTTCAGCCCGTGAGTGAGGTTTGGCGCAGCGCTAGGCCGGTTTGGCCGGCTGTTCAACTGCCAGCAGCGCATCAAGTGCAGGATGGGGCGGGAGGGACCGCAGATAAGCCTCATAATGCTTCCAGCGGCCGATGGAGCGGTCATGCAGCGGCTCGCGCACCTGCCAGACCGAAGCGGTTTTGACCGGGCCGCGCGCCTTGTGAAAGTCCAGGCAGGCCGGCTCGAAGGGCAGGCCGAGGAAGTCCAGTATCCGGCGCACTTCTCTTTCCGACTGCATGACGATGTCCTCGTAAGGCACGGTCAGGATGTCATCGGGGAAAGACTGTCGCCAGTAGGCCATCATCCGGCGTTCGACGTAGGCGTGAGCGGCAATGTCCTTTAGCTCATAGCCGTAATTCAGCGAAACATCGAGATATTGGCCCCACACAGAGATCAGCGCAACATGCCAGAAATTGTCCGGGCGTTTGTCTGTCACGATATGCGCGCCTGGAAACATGGTCCGGATGCGCGTGAGGTAGGCTTCGGCATAGTCCTTCAAGAGCGACTCCGGCGCATTGACGATACCAGCCGGATCACTTCCAAGGCCGCGGTATATGCGCGGGATCATGTCCAGTTCGCCTGCGGCCACAATCTGTGAATGGGCGCCGAGGATCTGCTCTACCAGCGTGGAGCCGGAACGGAACATCCCCAGTATGAATACCGGCTGGGGGCTTGGATCATTGATACCGGTGTGGCGGCGGGGCGCCGCCGAGAATGCATCGGCGATACGGTCCACTCGCATGAGTTCATTGGCGCTGCTGTAGGGTGCGACACGCCCTGCGGCGGCTATGCGGGCATTCGCATTGGCCGCTGCAAAGCTCTGTGCCGCCAGATCATAGGCGCCACAGCCATCATAGAGACGTCCCAGGGCATACTGCAGGAGGGCAAGATCGGCGGGCGGCTGCTGGCCGCTCGCGATCAGGGCGCGGATTTTGCCGATCACCGGGTCGTCTGCGCAGGCAGCCGAGCCAAGGCCGGCAAGGCGCGACAGGGCCAGTGCATTGCCCGGCGCAATGGAATGCGCCTTTTCATAAATCGCCCTGGCTTCGTCGCGCTCTCCCAGGTCTTCATGCAGATTTCCAAGATTGACCAGGGCAGGCAGGTAGTTTGGAGCCAGCGTCAGCGCCTTCTGGAGCTCCGTCTTGGCGTCCTGGGGACGGGCCAGCGCGTCCGAAAGGATGGCAGCCCGATTGAGGTGAATTTCCTCGGCCCCTTGTGCGCCGCGCTTCAGCGCTTCGTCATAGGCGGCGAGGGCATCCTGGGCCATGCCGGCCTGGCGCAGCAGCCAGCCGAGATTGTACCAGCTGTCGGGCAGGTCCGGGTATTCAGCGAGGAGCGTCCGGTAGGCGGTGATGGCGTCGGGGATCGGCCCGGTGGCGCGAAGGCGGGAGGCTTCATTGAGAAGGTGTTGCTGGCGTGCGTCTGTCATCGGTGCCGTTTAGCCGCGAAAGGCACAGACTGCCATAGGGTACGATGTGCGGAGTTCTTTCGTGGACAAAAGTTGACGCACATGTCAACTTTCCTAGGGAGGAACTGATCATGGCAGATGCGATCGACGGCTTTGCGCCTGAAGCGCTTGCGCGGGTCCGCGCCCCGCTGACACATGCCTGGACGCTAACACCGGCGGCGTACACGTCTGCAGAGGTTTACGCGCGTGAAGAGGCGCGGATTTTCCGGCGCAGCTGGTGGCCTCTGGCGCGGCTGGATCAGGTCGCCCGGCCGGGAGATTACCTGTCGCTGGAGATCGCAGGCCAGCCGGTGATGGTGGTGCATGGACATGACGGCATAGTGCGCGTGCTGTCACGGGTTTGCCGCCACCGGGCGGCGCTGGTGGCGGAAGGGGCGGGAAACCGGAAACTTTTCACCTGCCCCTATCATTCCTGGAGCTATGACACGGGCGGGGCGCTGGTGAGGGCGCCGCTGATGGAAGGCGCTGAAGGCTTTGACCCAGCCGCCTGCAACCTGACTGAAATCCGCAGCGAGGTTTGGGAAGGCTTCATTCTGGCGAACCTTGACGCAGGCGCGGCGCCTTTTGCGCCGCAGGTTGAGACCTACACCCGCTATTTCGAGAATTTCCGCCTGGCTGACCTGATCGTGGCGCGGACGCTGGAGTTCGAGCATGGCTGGAACTGGAAGGTGCTGGTCGAGAATTTCATGGAGGCCTACCACCATATCGGCGTGCATCCGGAAACGTTTGAGCCGGCTTTCCATGCCCGCGATTCCCGCGTGCCGGAGAGCGACGGGCCCTGGTCCATCCTGCACATGCCATCTGCCCATCCCTATGAGCCCTCCATTCTGCCGCCGCCGCCGGGGCTGGAGGATTGGCAGGCAAGGGATCTTTTCGCCTCGGTTGCCTTTCCGCACTTCCTGCTCGGCATTCAGGGGGCCTCTGTGCTCTGGTATCAACTGTTCCCCAAGGGACCGGACCGGCTGAGCCTCAAGATCCATATCTGCCTGCCCTGCTGGCTGAAGGAGGCAGAAGACTTTGACGAAATCGTGGAGGGCACGGCGCAGTTTGCCACCGCCATCCATATGGAAGATATCTCCGCCAATGACAGCGTCTGGGCCGGGCTGCAGGCGCCGCTGACCGGGCAGGGGCGGCTTTCCGCGCTGGAGAAATCGATCTGGCAGATGAACCAGTGGTGGCTGGATCAGATGACGGGAGTGTAACGCTCCGGCGGCTTGGCGGGAGGCGCGGCGCACGGTTACAGAGGAGCGGTAACCACGGAGTGCCCCATGCCGCAGCTTGCCCGCCGGACCGTTCTTCTTGGCATGGGGGCGAGCGCCCTGTCTGCCTGTGTCAGCCAGCCGGTGACCATGCCGGCGCAGCCAGCAGAGCGGCCTTTCCCGAAAGTTCTTTCTGAGCGGGACCGGATTACGCGGACCGTGGTGGGCTTGCGTCCCTTCCGGCCTCAGGGGTTCCGGCTGGAGGCCGAGCGCTTTGGAGAAAAGACCGTGATCCACAATTACGGTCATGGCGGCTGTGGCGTGACGCTCTCCTGGGGCACGAGCCAGCGCGCCGCCGTTATGGCAGGGGAGGCCGGGCGGCTGGACGTGGCGATCCTTGGTGGCGGCGTGATGGGCCTGACGAGCGCGCTGATCCTGGCGCGGCGGGGCCACGCGGTGACGGTGTATGCGGAGCTTATGCATCCGAACACGACCTCAAATATAGCCGGCGCGCTGTGGCTGCCCTCCAGCCTCTATGACCGGGACGTGGCGAGTGAGGTGTTCCTGAAGCTGAACTGGCAGGTGACGCGCGAGGCGCATCGGGGATTTCTGCCTTATGTGAACCGGCCGGGCTATGGCGTGAGCTGGGTGCAGCATTCAGAGGTGTCGAACCGGGTGCGTGATCCGCGCTGGGCGTTGCCGGGCGGCGATGATCTGTATCCGGATCTTGATGTGCGCACGACGGAAACGAGGTTCGGCTTTCCGTATGAGGAGCGCTATCACGCGATGATGATCGACCCGGATTATTATCTCGACATGCTGATGAAGGACGCTCAGCTTGCCGGGGCGAAGTTTATGGCGCGGCGGTTTGAGACGCTGGACGAAGTGCTCGCCCTGCCACAGCCGGTGATCGTGAACTGCACGGGGCTGGGCGCCGCGAAACTGTTTGGCGATGAAACGCTGATGCCGATCCGGGGGCAGCTGTCTCATCTGCTGCCGCAACCGGAGATCAACTATTCCTACACGGCGCCAGGCGATGGCGGCGCACTTTACATGTTCCCGCGCAAGACGGGCCTCATCCTTGGCGGCAGCCATGGGCGAGGGGACTTCTCGATGGATGTGAGTGAAGAGGAACTGACCCGCATGATCGACGGCCATGCCGCCCTGGCGGAGCGCGCGGCTTTCTCAAGCGCGGCGGCAAACTAGGCCATTTCTGGGCAATTCTGCGGCAGGCGAAACCTGCAGCATTCTGATGCGTTGGCAATTCGAAGTGACGCACCAGAGGAGTTCAGATCATGCGGAACCCATTGATTGCCCTTATTCCTGCCGCGCTGATTGCAAGCGCTGCTTATGCGCAGGCAGATCAGCAGACGGCTGAACAGCAGCCCGCAGAGGTGTCTGGAGAAGCTGCAGCAGGCGAGGCACAAGAGGAAGAAGCACCGCCGCCCCCGCCTGAGGCAGTCGTGGTCGAAGCCGCCGGCACCTGGGAACGCTCCACGAGTGCCGGGCGCGATACTGTGACCTACCGCTCAACTGACGGCGAAGAGCTGTTCGCCGCAACCTGTATGGCCGCTGACACTGAAACCGGTAACCGCATCCTGCAAATCAAGGCGGTTTCGGCTGAAGACACGGTCGGCGCTATCGACATGTTTACCTCGGCTGGCAATGCGCGCCTGCCTGCGGCGCCGGGTGTGACGCCGGATACGGCAGAAGGCATGACGGATCCGCTGGACCGCCCAGGTTATGTGCTCGCTTCTGGCGCGGGTGAGATCAAGATCACCTCGGGTGAGCGCGGGATCGTATTCCAGACCGATCCGATGCTGAAAAGCGTCATTCGCGACTGTTATCCCGACTTCGCGGCGAATTTTGCCGCTGCTCCGGATGCTGAAGACGAGAGCACCGAAGCTGAAGAAGAGCCCGCAGAGGCAAGTGAACCGAACAGCTAAATTTCGTAGCACTCGAGGACCTAAAACGGCCGTCAGTAATCAGACGGCCGTTTCTATTGCGGCGAGGTGCTTCTGTTTGTCCGCCTCCGGAAGGAAGCTGGCCGTGAAGCTGTTGCGGGCAAGCTGGATGAGCTGCTGATCTGATAGGCCAAGCGCGGCGGCAGTCTGTTCATAGTTGCGTCCGATATAGCCGCCGAAATAGGCGGGGTCATCGGAGTTGACCGTGACCAGAAGGCCTTCCTCCAGCTGCGCTTTCACCGGGCTCTGCTTCAGGTCGTCGATCACGCAGAGCGAGAGATTCGACAGCGGGCAATTGGTCAGCGGCACCTGCATGTCGCGGATGATGCTGACGAGTTCGGGATCTTCCATGCAGCGGTTGCCATGGTCGATCCGGTCGACGCCAATATCCAGCAAGGCTTCGCGCACGTAAGAGGGCGGACCTTCTTCGCCGGCATGCATGCAGAGCTTGAAGCCCATCTCGCGGCAGCGCTGGTAGAGGCGCTCGAACTTCAGCGGGGGGTGGCCCATTTCCGATGAGTCGAGACCGACGCCGATGAATTTGTCGTGCCATGGCTCAGACTCCACCAGCAGGTCGAAGCCATCCTCTTCGGAAAGATGCCGCAGGAAGCTCATGATGAGATAGGAGCTGATGCCGAGTTCCTGCTCGCCCTTCTTGATGGCGGCAAGGATGCCATCGGTGACGACGCCGAAGGGCACGCCGCGCTCGGTATGCGCCTGGGGATCGTAGAACATCTCGACATGGCGGACATTGTCCGCCTTCGCGCGCTGGAGGTACGCCCAGGTCAGGTCGAAGAAGTCTTCCTCGGTGCGCAGCACCTGCATGCCCTGATAATAGAGGTCGAGGAATTCCTGCAGGTTGGAGAAGTTGTAGGCGGCCTTTGCGTCTTCCAGCGTCTTGAACGGCAGGTCGATCTTGTTGCGGGCCGCGAGTGCCATCATCTGCTCGGGCTCGAAGCTGCCTTCGATGTGGAGGTGAAGCTCAGCCTTGGGCAGGCGGGCGATGAGGTCTGTCTGGGTCATATCTTGCCTCCGGGGAGCCTGAGACGCAGATTCCACACGTCAGGCCGGTTCGGCAACCGGGCCGTAGGTTTCTACGAAAGCGTTTGGCGATAGTGGCTGGAAATCAGGCCGCCGCCATGAGGCTTTTGAACAGGCCGATGCCGTCGCTGCCGCCTTCATGGTCGCCGATGGCGCGCTCCGGGTGGGGCATCATGCCGAGGATGCGGCCGTTTTCCGAGAGGATGCCGGCGATGTCGCGGGCGGCGCCGTTGGGGTTTTCGCCAGCGGCATAGCGGAAGGCCACGCGGCCTTCGCCTTCGAGGCGGTCGAGCGTCGCGTCATCGGCAAAGAAGTTGCCTTCGGCATGGGCGATCGGGATGACGACTTCGCTGCCGCCGGTATAGGCGCTGGTGAAGGCGGTATTGCTGCTCTCGACCTTCAGCTTCTGCGGGCGGCAGACGAAGTGGAGCGAAGCGTTGCGCACCAGCGCGCCGGGCAGGAGGCCGGTTTCGGTGAGGATCTGGAAGCCATTGCAGACGCCGAGAATGTAGCCGCCGCGTTCGGCATGGGCTTTGAGCTGCGAGATGATGGGCGAGTTGCCCGCCATGGCGCCGCAGCGCAGATAGTCACCGTAGGAGAAGCCGCCGGGCACCATCACAAGGTCCGTTCCGGCGGGGATTTCCCCATCCTTGTGCCAGACCATGGCCGGGGCCTTGCCGGTTAGCTTGGCCAGCGCATCATGCGCGTCACGATCACAGTTCGAG
>NZ_NCJT01000159.1 GCF_002282565.1 Hyphomonas sp. 34-62-18 | reverse complement strand
TCCCCATCGGCGTGCCTTCTCTCTCGTCCATCTTCGGTCCTCTCACTCTGAAAGGAACCACCGGCAAAATCAAATGTGCGAAAGATCCTGTACGTTATCGCTGATCGACCGGCGCGGGCGTCAACGAGCATCTGTTCGACCGGCTTAGCGAAGCTCGCCGCATCATCGAGACGTGGCGGATCGACTACAACACCGTCCGTCCACATACATCCCTTGGCGGCCTCGCTCCGGCTGTGTTCGCCGACAACACCAGGCGCGTCCGGCCCGCTTCGCCTGAGCTACGCAAGAGCTCCGCTCAGCGGGCCTTGACCACCAACCCCCAACCAGAAAGAAAGGCGAACGGAGTCTCCAAATAAACGGTCCGGATCAGGGGCCGGAGTTCGCCTGATGGGCTTCATGGCCGACCAATTCGGCGATGGCTGCTCCTTCTGGACGCTAAACGTCCTCGAGGACTTCTGCCCTTCACCACACTCATTCCGCGCCTAGCATTAGCTTCTCAAGACATCGACGAAAATCCCTGAGATCTTGTTCGTCGAATTCCGCAAATAACTCGGCGGCCGCACGTTTTCCGGCCTGAGCAATTTTAGACTGCCGGGAGACTGCCAATCTAGAAGGCACAATCCTCCAAACACGGCGATCATCGCTGTCCGCGACCCGCGAAACATATCCACTTCGCTCCAACTGGTCTATCAAAGATCCGACAGAAGCTCGCCCCAGCTCCAAAATCTCGGCTAACTCAGTTTGTGTAGGGTTAGAAAGCCGAAAAACATACAGCATCGCTCTCCACTGTGCCCGCGTGAGTTCTAAGGGTGCCATATCTATATCAAATCGACGCCGAAGCATGCGCGTAACGTGGCTTATCAGAAAAGCCAGCTCAACTCGCTCATCACTCCAGAATTCATTGTCAGCGAATCTCAGATTTTTGTCTTGGGGCATTCCAACCAAACTTAGCCATGGTGATAGAAGTTCATTCTGGCCTTGTGAACCTCGAAATTCAACCGCTATTCAATGCTCTGCCCCCAACAAACTGGATGACCCGCCCTGCGGCAGACCTCCTCAACCTTCGTGCCTTCTTACGCCTGGCGCAGAATGAATGCGATCTGCGCGTCCATGAACTTCGATTTCCTCATCTGTCATCTTCGTTCCGCAGCCCCCATGATAAACGAGAATTTTCCAAAATCGAAGGGTGCAGTATTACGGAAGCAGGTCACGGGCTGAAAAAAAGTGCTGACTAGAATAATCTAGCCAGCAAGTGTATCCAAACTGCGGAATTGGGGAGGACGCCTTCCTGACGATGCGAACTTTCTCCGCCTCATTAAGAAGACTAATTTGTCATTCCACCGTTTAGATAATCTGCGGGGACTTGCGCCACCCATTTTCACCATTTCCGATACACGAACTATCCGCACGCGTCCATACTGTATGTAAGCAAACGGACTTTTTGCTGTGACCCCCGATAATTCCTCCATTTGATGCTAGGATCCGGCCTTCAGGAGAAGGGCCTGGATTATGAAGCGATCACGCTATTCGGAAGAGAAGATCATTGAGATCGTGAGGGAGAACGATGCGGGGATGACCGTCGCCGATCTCTGCAGGAAGCACGGGATGTCATCGGCCACGTTCTACGGCTGGAAGGCAAAGTTCGGCGGCATGGACGTCTCCGATGCCAAGCGCCTGAAGGTGCTTGAGGACGAGAACGCCAAGCTGAAGCGTCTGCTGGCTGAGGCGATGCTCGACAACACAGCCTTGAAGGACCTCATGTCGCGAAAGTGGTAACGCCCGCCGCGAGGCGAGAAGCCGTCACGATCCTCGTGGAGACCTACGAGATGAGTGAACGTCGGGCGTGCCAGGTGATCGGGGCTCACCGGTCGTCGGTGCGCTACGCATCGCGGCGACCGGACGACACCGCGTTGCGCGAGCGGATGAAGGAGGTGGCGCATGACCGCCGGCGGTTCGGATACCGGCGCGTGCATGTGCTGCTCAAGGCGGAGGGGCTGGTGGTGAACCGCAAGAAGACCGAGAGGCTATACCGTGAGGAAGGCCTGAAGGTCCGCCGTCGCCGCGGCCGCCGGCGTGCCATGGGGACCCGCGCACCGATCCCAGTCATCGCCCGTGCCAACGCCCGATGGTCCCTGGACTTCGTACACGATCAACTGAGCTGCGGGCGCCGGTTCCGTGTGCTGAACATTGTCGACGATGTCACCAAGGAATGCCTCGGCGCCATTGCGGATGTCTCGTTGTCAGGCCGCAGGGTCATCCGCGAACTCGATCACATCATCTCACGGCGAGGCGCACCCGAGATGATTGTTTCTGACAACGTCCTACATTCGGATACGCAGGCAAGTTCCGGGCGCAGATCCTCGTCCCGTAATTTTCAGATACGGGCATTGAAGTCAATTGCCGGGTGGGCTTCCGCGACAATGGAAGAGCTCGCGGCCATAGCAAACACAGGATCCATGCGAAGTGTTGTCGCCGGTCCTCACCGTCCTTAACACGGGATGCCGATCCGAGCGGAAGACCCGAACATTATCTACGAGGTCGCCTCAACGAGCGGCGCCTCAACGGCCCATCAGAGAGAGGTTCTCCCGCCCGGCACCGACCCCTCGTAGAAGGGCCGGTAAGCTTTTCCGCTTTTGATGACGGCATGTGCAGTGCGCGCCATCTTTGCGGTAACCGCTGAAAGCGCTTTGCGTTTGAGATCGGCGTTATCCGGATCTTTGGCGATATAGCGCGTGTACTTGTCCCTGAAGCTGTTTTCCTTCTGGCGGATCGCGACCTGACCCGCCATCCAGAGCGCCTTGCGTAGCCTCGCGTTCCCGAACTTCGAAAGTTTCGTCTGCCCACGGAACGTACCAGACTGATGTGTGGACAGGTCGAGGCCGCAGAACTTGAGGAACTGGCGGTGATGGCCGAACCGCCTCAAGTCGCCAGCTTCGGCTAGAATGGTCAATGAGATGATCGGGCCAATACCCGGGATCTGTTTGAGAGCTTCATAGTCACGAGTTCCGCCCAGCAGCGCTTCAGCTTCTGCCTCGATCGCGTCGCGCTGCCGGTTCAGGCTGCGCGCCTCTGCCAGGACCATTCGGAACATTGCGATCGCTTTGCTGTCGATTGGGATAGGCAAGCCGATTGATTCTTTTGCTGTTTCGTAGATGTCGGCAATTAATCTCGCTTTTGAAGTCTTCTTCCCGACAATGTCCCAGACTGCCATCGAGAAGTCTTCCGCAGACAAGGCTGAACCGCGCCGGTAACCCCGGAGGCTGTTTGGTTGGAGTCATGCAGCGATAGCGTTTTCCTTTAGGGCTGCAAAGTAGTTGGCCTCGGCTTCTGCCGGAGGGATGTTTCCGATCGGCTCGAGCAGGCGGCGGTGATTGAACCAGTCTACCCATTCAAGCGTGGCGTATTCGACGGCGTCCATGGATTTCCACGGGCCTTTCCGCCAGATGACTTCGGCCTTGTAGAGTCCATTGATCGTCTCAGCGAGGGCGTTGTCATAACTATCGCCGACACTACCGACCGACGGCTCGAGACCTGCTTCTGCGAGACGCTCTGTATACCGTATACTGACATACTGGCTGCCGCGATCCGAGTGATGAACAAGACCGCTTCCAATGCCCGGTCTTCGATCGTGCAGGGCCTGTTCAAGAGCATCGAGCACGAAGCCCGCATGCGCTGTCCGGCTGACCCGCCAGCCGACAATGCGGCGGGCAAACACATCGATGACGAAGGCGACGTAGACAAACCCGGCCCAGGTCGAGACGTAGGTGAAATCGCTGACCCAGAGCCGGTTCGGTGCCGGGGCCTTGAAGTTGCGTTTCACATGGTCGAGCGAGCACGGCGCGGCCTTGTCGCTATAGGTCGTGCGATGCGGCTTGCCGCGGATAATGCCCTTCAGACCCATGGCCTTCATCAGGCGCCTGACGATGCAGCGGGCCACGTCAAAGCCTTCCCGCTTCATCTGGTGCCAGACCTTGTTGGCGCCATAAACGGTGAAGTTCTCGTTGAAGACCCGAAGGATCTCCGGCTTCAGCGCCTCATCCCGGCGGATGCGCGGCGGCCTGCGTTCGGGGCGCCGCCGCCGCGCATCCGCCTCATGATAGGTTGATGGGGCAATCGGCAATACCCTGCAGATCGGCTCGACCCCATAAGCATCACGATGATCGTCAATGAACGCGATCATGTCTTCGGTCGGCGGTCGAGCTCCGCCTGTGCGAAATAAGCTGACGCCTTCCGGAGGATCTCGTTCGCCTGGCGAAGCTCCCGGTTCTCGCGCTCAAGCGCCTTGATCCGTTCGCGCTCCTCAGTGCTTGGCCCGGACCGCTTGCCGGCGTCTCGCTCGGCCTGCGCCACCCAGCCATGCAGCGTCTGCGGCACGCACCCGATCTTGCCGGCAATCGAGACAATCGCCGCCCACTGCGAGGGATACTCCCCGCCGTGTTCCACTACCATCCGAACCGCTCGCTCACGCACCTCAGGCGAGTAATGAGGTCTCTGCTTCTTGTCTGTCATTGGTCCACTCTCTCAAAGAAAATGGCCTCCGGCAAACCCGGCGTGGTTCAGGCCGTGATCGCCGCCGGCGTTGGAAACTTCTCCAGCAGGGCAAAGAACCAATCGCGCCTGGAGCTGTTAAGGAACCGCTCAATCTCGGGAAAATAGAGTGGAAGGTAATGCGTCAGAATCCGGTGAATGGTCTGCGTCTTTGCACGCGACACGGCTTCATGCGTCTTCGAAAGCTCTTGAACATCGGCAAGACCTGCAGCGAGAGGGTCCTGGTAGGTTTGGCTCACGCCTGTCGCCAGCATGTGCAGGATGACCTGAGCATCTTTTGGATCATTCTTGTCCCATCCGTTGTGGATGGCTTCTCGCTGCCGAGCGAGTGCCATCGAGGATATCAGGCGCGTCTCGATCCCAGCATCGACCAGGCGCCATGCCAGTGCCCTGTGATAATTGCCGGTCGCTTCGAAGCCGGCGAGAACAGGTCGCTCAAATGACTTCAGCTGATCTATGAAGCGGTCATGTTCAGCGCGTTGGTTGAGAACGGTCAGCCGCCGCCGTCGTGTCGATCCCGGGATCTGTATCAGTACGTCATTGCGTTTCTTCGAGATATCGATCGCGACGAGCACAGCTTCCTGTGCGATAGAATGTACCTTGGCCATGGTCAGGTTGCTCCTCTTTGGTGGTGGTTGGAATAACCACTGTAAGAGGTTCTGCGGCCCGGTCATGGCCGCCTGCCTGCGTGCTTAATGCGCCGCAGGCGGCCATGACCTACCCAAGTTCCGAATGTGCTATGGAACGGAGTTCACCTCGAACGCCGTGCTCGCGTGGGTTCAGGACAGGACTTTCGACTGGCACTACATCTCTCCCGGCAAGCCAACGCAGAACGCTTTCTGCGAGGCCTTCAATGGGCGGTTCAGGGATGAATGCCTGAACGAAAACCTGTTCCGGGATCTCGCCCATGCCCGGCATCTGATCGGAGCATGGGTCACCGACTACAACACCCGGCGGCCTCACTCGGCCCTTGGATATCAAACGCCCGCCGCATTCGCCGCGACGTGCCAACCTCACCGGGTCCAAAAGCCCGTTGCATCAACCGCTCGCTTGAGCAACATCAAAACGCCGGTTCTGGATCAAACTGGATGAACGTCGGGTGTCACAGCAAATCAAATGTGCGAAAGATCCTGTACGTTATCACGGGATGTCATCGGCCACGTTCTACGGCTGGAAGGGCGAAACGTAAGTGATGATGATCAGTGTAGGGCCGTTACCGGGATACTCCGCGGTGATGTCAGGGTGTCAAGAGCCCGATAGACTGAAAGGAACCTGGAAGCGGACTTCATCAGGGCCAGCGGTCACATACCGCGCAAACAGGCCGGACACATGACCGCATCCCTCAGATCAGCAATTACTCAAACTTTGCACTTGCAGAACCGGGGCCGTTCTCTAATCGCACCTCCCGTGTCAAGCTGATTGTTCCGGATAGTTTGCTCGTCGGGTCATGGTTCTCTCCGCGGTCGGCG
>NZ_NCJT01000158.1 GCF_002282565.1 Hyphomonas sp. 34-62-18 | reverse complement strand
CCCAGCGCGCTGAGCTTGATGACCAGCACTTCCTTCGCCTTCGCGCCGGGATTTACCGGGCTGGCGCCGCCTGCGCGCGCACTCGACAAGTGTTCAATTCCCCTTCTCCAACAGGCGCTTATAGACGGTGAGCGTCGCCGTCTGAAGCCCCCTCTTGGAGAAATGGCGGATGACATGCGCGCGGCCCGCCGCGCCCATGGAGGCGCGAACAGTGGGGCCGAGGCCAATCATGGCCCGCAGCGCGCCCGAAAGCGCGCTGGCGTCGCCCGGCGTCACGCGCGCGCCCGTCTCATACTCGATGACGGTTTCCCGCCCGCCGCCATGATCGGAAACGATCACAGGCCGCTCCATCGCGGCCGCCTCGGCGGCCACCCGGCCAAAAGCTTCCGGGCGGGTCGACGGGGCGAGCACGATATCAGCGGCGAGATAGGCAGCGGCCATGTCGGTGATATGCGGGGCGATGATCACAGAGGCTTCGATGTCGAGCGCGGTAATCCTGTGCTGCAACTCTTCCACATAGCGGTCACGCCCCTGCGGATCGCCCGCGAGCACGAACACCATGCCGGCGCGCTCGTCCGGGGCGAGCGCGGCGAAGGCATCGATGGCGAGGCCCTGCCCTTTCCATTCGGTGAGGCGGCCGGGAAGGAACAGCGTCAGGCGTTTGTCGCCGAGCAGGCCCCAGCCTTGGCGGATGGCCTCAACGCGAGCGGGCGCCACGGCCCTGGGGTCAAATTCGGCAAGGTCCACCCCGCGCGGAATGGTGACGATCCTGTCAGCCGGCGTCTCGTGAACCTTGCGGATATGTTCTGCAATCCAGTTGGAATTGGCGATCACGACGTCGCCCTTGGCCATTACGGAATTATACGCGCGCTTCAGTCCGGACGTGCCGGAATAGGCGCCGTGATAGGTGGTCACGAAGGGAATGCCTTCGGCCCTGGCGGCCGCATAGGCGCTCCAGGCCGGCGCGCGCGAGCGGGCGTGGACAAGGTCCACCTTCTCTTCACGGATGATCTGGCGCAGCTTGCCTTCATTGATCCGGATGGTCAGCGGGTTGCGGCTTTTTGCATCCATACGGAAGAGTTCACCGCCGAGGCGCTCAAACTCGGCTTCCAGCCTTCCACCTCGGCTCGCAAGCAGGGCGCGCCCGCCGGCCTGCACAATCGCCTCGGTCACCTCCAGCACGGTACGCTCCACCCCGCCCGCCGAAAGCTCCGGCGCGACCTGAAGGATCACCCTGTTCTTCATTTCTGGAAGTTCGCCCAAGACGCGGCCCTGACTACTCGCTTGACAGGCGTGAGAGATGGCGGAAGGCAGCAGTCATGACAACGGAATATTTCACCTCACCCGAGGGCCGCCGGCTCGCTTTCAACAAAATCCCGCCCGTAAGCGGGCGGCCAACCTTCATCTGGTTGTCCGGCTACAGATCGGACATGGCCGGCGGCAAGGCGCAGGCTGTCAGCAGCTGGGCCTGGGAAAACGGAAACGGCGCTGTTTTGTTTGACTATTCCGGGCATGGCGAATCAGAAGGCCGTTTTGAGGACGGAACAATTTCTGCCTGGCGCGAAGATGCGCTGGCCGCCATCGACACGCTGTCTGATGGCCCGCTGATCCTGGTCGGCTCCAGCATGGGCGGATGGATGGCGCTGCTCGCCGCGCTCGCCCGGCCAGAGCGCGTGAAGGCGTTGGTATTGATTGCGCCGGCGCCGGACTTCACCGAGAAGTTGATGTGGGCAGGTCTCACCCCTGAGCAGCAGGAAGAAATCATGACGCGGGGCGTCACCCTGCGCCCATCAGATTATGGAACACCCGACCCGATCACCAGAGCCCTGATCGAGGATGGCCGGGGCTGGCAGATCCTCGACGCGCCGATCGCATTCGACGGCCCGGTGCGTATCCTTCAGGGGATGGAAGATCCGGATGTCCCCTGGACGCACGCATTGCGGATAAACGAGCAGCTGACATCTCCCGATGTCGTCCTTACCCTGATCAAGGATGGCGACCATCGCCTCTCCCGCGATCAGGATGTGGCACGGCTGCTCGCGGCCTGCGCGGATGTGGCGGCAGCCATCACCCAATAGCCCGCCGCTTTGGGGGGAACGTGAACGGCGGGTTTCGCTACGCTCTACCCGCCCTACGCGTTTAATCCCGCAGCAGTTCGTTGACGCCGGTCTTGGAGCGGGTCTGCGCGTCCACCGTTTTCACGATCACAGCGCAGGCAAGCGACGGGCCGCCTTTGGGATCGGGCAGCGTGCCGGGCACGACGACAGAGTATGGCGGCACCTTGCCATAGATGATCTCGCCGGTGCTGCGGTAGACGATCTTGGTGCTCTGCGTGATGAACACGCCCATGGCGAGGACGGAGCCTTCGCCCACAACGACGCCTTCGACAACTTCAGAGCGCGCGCCGATGAAGCAATTGTCCTCGATGATGGTGGGGTTGGCCTGCAGCGGCTCGAGCACGCCGCCGATGCCTGTGCCCGCCGAGATGTGGCAGTTGGCGCCAACCTGCGCGCAGGACCCCACCGAAGCCCAGGTGTCGATCATCGTGCCTTCGCCGACATAGGCGCCGATATTCACATAAGACGGCATCAGCACGGCGTTCTTGGCCACATAGGCGCCGCGGCGCACGGCCGACGGCGGCACGGCGCGGAAGCCGGCTTCCTGGAATTCCTTGGCGCCCCAGCCTTCAAACTTGGAAGGCACCTTGTCCCACCATGCGCCGCCCCCGGGCACGCCATTGATCACGCCATTGGCGTTGAGGCGGAAGGAGAGCAGCACGGCCTTCTTCAGCCATTGATGCACCGTCCAGCTGCCATCGGCGCCTTTCGTGGCCACGCGGGCCTCGCCGGAATCGAGCAGGCTGATCGCCGCATCGACGGCATCGCGCACTTCGCCGGTGGTCGAGGTGGAAAGCGCGTCGCGTCCTTCCCAGGCAGCATCGATTACACGGGCAAGGGCGTCGGTCATGGCATCTCTCTTCAGCTTATTTTTTCTCGGTCAGGCGCGACACCGCCGTATTCAGAAATCCGGCAAGGTCGCCGGTCATGTAATCTATGTGTTCCGGGCCGTCATCCCCGAAAGCGTCCCCTGCCCCGGCGGGACGCGCCTCAATCGGCTCATGGCTCCAGTCCTTGGCGGAGTGGACCAGGACAGTGGTGAAACCGAGAGACTTTGCCGGTTTCAGATTGCGGGCGAGATCCTCGAAGAAGATCGCGCCTTCCGGGCGAACCTGATGGGTCTGGCAAAAGGTCTGATAGGCATCGAGATGGGGCTTTGGCCGGTAGGCTGCTTCCTCGATCCCGAAGCTGTCATGGAAAAGATGGGCGATGCCCATCTTTTCGGTCACCCGCTCGGCATGGCGCCGAGAGCCATTGGTGTAGACAAACTTCCGCCCCGGCAGCGCCGCCAGCGCTGTGCGCAGATCCGGCAGGTCGGGCAGCGGCGACAGGTCAATTTCGTGCACATAGTGCAGGAACTCTGCCGGATCGAGATTATGCACCTGCATCAGCCCTGACAGCGTGGTGCCGTACTGTGCGTAGTAGGATTTCTGCAGCTTGCGGGCATCGCCCCGCTCCAGCTGAAGGTAGCGGGACACGAAATCAGTCATCCGCGTATCGATCTCGGCAAAGAGATCGCACTCGGCCGGGTAGAGCGTGTTGTCGAGATCGAACACCCAGTCCTGCACATGATCCAGGCCGGGGGCGCCAATGCTTTTCGGTTCGTTCATGGCCCCGCTGCCTCGGTGAAGTCACGGGCGAAGAATTCGTAGACCAGCTTGCGCTCGACCGGGGCCGGCGTGCGGGTGAACAGCGCCGTCCGGTAGGCGGCGTCTTCACAATCTTCCCGGCCGGAAATGGCAAACTTCGCGCGGCCAACGCAGAAGGCCTCATTCGCATTCGCCAGCGTGCGCAGCTGGGCGCCGTCTTCCATCTCGGCATAGACGAAATGTTCCGAGCCCCTCAGCGGACGGTCGATCACTCGTGCGCAGCCGCCTGCCTCGATCCGCCACCAGCCGCGGCTTTCCCACCCCTCCGGGCTGCGCCGGGCAATCGCGCTCCAGATCCGGTTCTTGGTGCGGTTACAGAGGGTAAAGCCCACATTGCGGCCCCGCTCCTCAGCGGCCTGTTCGAGATAATCGATCAGATCGGCGTCCGAGAGGTTGGCCGGCAGGCCGCGCAGCTTGAGGAAGTCAGCGATGGCAGCCCGCGTGCGCTGGCCGATATAGCCGTCGACATTGCCGGAAACGACCCCCGCCTCGTCCAGCAGACGTTGAAGACCGGCATTACGCGCGGCATCCTCGGAATAATTCTCGATCTCCGTGAACATGTTCGTCCAGCTGCCGTCCTTGGTGATGTCGACCGGACGGAAGCCTTGCGCCTCAAGCCCCATCGCCGCGCAGTCTGGCGGGCTTTCCAGCGAGAAGGTGCCGGTAGGATCCACACACAGCTCCATCCGCCCGCCCCATTCCCGGCCACCGCCAAGATGGGCCGTGGACGTGCGGCCATAGAGGTAATGGACGCCGGCCTTCAGCGGGCCGGGCAATGCGATGCGGCAGGCGCCGGGATGCAGCTTTGTCCAGCCCTCGACCGTGATGCCGGTGCCTTCCTCATGGCCGACCGCAGCCTCAATGACATAGCTGGTGCGATTGCACAGCTTCCAGCCTTCCTCTTCCTGCGCCTCGGCAGGCAGCAGCAGGACAACCAGCGAGGCAATCGCCAGGGCTACGAGTCTAAGAAACCAGCGTTCCAGCGCCATGTTCGGTGAACAGCTCCATGAGCAGGGCATGCGGCGCACGCCCATCCAGAATAACCGCCGCCCCAACACCATGATTTACAGATTGCGCCGCCGTTTCAAGCTTCGGAATCATACCGCCAACAGCTGTGCCGTCCTTTATCAGTGCATCAACCTCCGAAGCAGGGATTTCGCGGATCAACTGTTTCTGCTTGTCCAGCACGCCGGCAACGTCCGTCATCAGAATGAGGCGGCTGGCTTTCAGCGCCGAGGCCAGCGCGCCGGCAGCCGTATCGGCGTTCACATTATAGCGGGCGCCATCGGCGCCTACGCCCACAGGCGCCACGACCGGGATCAACGCGGCATCGGCCTGCAGCAGCGCATTGAGCACGCTGGTATCAACCGCGCTGGGCTCGCCGACAAAGCCCAGATCAACGATCTGTTCGATATGGCTGTCGGGGTCGCGCGTGGTGCGCGTAGCCTTTTCCGCCCGCAGAAGGTTTCCGTCAGCACCGGAGAGGCCAACCGCCTTGCCGCCGGCCTGGTTGATCGCGCGGACGATGGATTTGTTGATCGGGCCGGAGAGCACCATCTCGACGACTTCCATCGTCGCCTCATCGGTTACCCGCAGGCCATCCTTGAACTCGGACACAATGCCCAGCTTGTCGAGCAGCTTGCCGATCTGCGGGCCGCCGCCATGCACGATCACGGGATTGAGGCCGAGCGCCTTCAGCAGCACGACATCCCGCGCGAAGGACAGTGCCAGGCTGGCATCGCCCATCGCATGGCCACCGTATTTCACAACGATGGTCTGGCCGGCATAGCGCTGGATATAGGGCAGAGCCTCAGAGAGGGTGCGGGCGGTGAACTGGGCGTCGGAATGGGTCGTCATGGCGGGGCTCATAGCCCGGTTTTCTACAGGACGAAACGAATATTCTGCCGCCGCCGCCAGCGCTGCACACCAGCGTTTCCTAGCGGCGGCCTACCCCGCGGCGGGCCTCGAGACGGATCGGCATAAGTTCGCCGTCCTCTTGGCCCTGGCGCAAGCGGGCCAGCGCGGCCAGTTCGTTCTGGATGCGGCGCAGCTCAAGTTCGCGCCCGGCCCTCTGGGTGCGGCGATAGAACAGGACGCCGACAAGAACAGCGATCAGAACGAGCGGAACAGCCAGCATGCAATCTCCCCTTTGCGCGCGGATTTGCTCCTTAAGAACGATCCAGAATCAGCCGTCAACCCCGGTTGAATATTACCGTCCGGAAAGGTGAAAAACGCCTGTTACATTTGCAAA
>NZ_NCJT01000157.1 GCF_002282565.1 Hyphomonas sp. 34-62-18 | reverse complement strand
TGGGGCGGCATCAATCTGGAGGACATCTCCTCCCCCGCCTGCTTCATCATTGAAAGCCGCCTGCGCGACGAGCTTGATATTCCGGTTTTCCATGACGACCAGCATGGCACGGCCATCATCGCCGCCGCCGGCCTGATCAATGCCTGTCACATCACCGGCCGCGAACTGAAAGATGTGAAGGTGGCCGTCTCCGGCGCCGGCGCCGCTGGCCTGTCGGTCGCCGGCCTCATCCGCCATTTGGGCGTGAAGCGCGAGAATATCCTGATCTGCGACACGGCCGGCGTGGTCTATGAAGGCCGCACAGAGAAGATGGACCAGTTCAAGTCCGCCTTCGCGGTCAAAACGACGAAGCGCACCCTAGCCGAGGCCATGGACGGCGCCGACGTGTTCCTGGGCCTCTCGGTCAAGGGCGCGGTGACCAAGGACATGGTCAAGTCGATGGCGAAAGACCCGATCATCTTCGCCATGGCCAATCCGGACCCGGAAATCACGCCGGAAGAAATCAAATCCGTTCGCGATGACGCCATCATCGCCACAGGCCGGTCGGACTATCCCAACCAAGTGAACAACGTTCTGGGCTTTCCTTATATTTTCCGCGGCGCCCTGGATGTGCGCGCCCGTGGCATCAATGAGGAAATGAAAGTCGCCTGCGCCCGCGCCCTGGCAGAGCTTGCCCGCGAGGACGTGCCTGATGAAGTCGCCGCTGCCTATCATGGGGCCCGGCCGAGCTTTGGCCGCGACTACATCATTCCCAGCCCGTTCGACCCGCGCCTGATCAGTTTTATCCCGCCTTTCGTGGCCCAGGCCGCGATGGACACGGGCGTTGCCCGCAAGCCGATCGCTGATATGGACGCCTACCGCCGCAGCCTCGTGCGCCGGGCCGATCCGTCGGCGGCCTTCCTGCAGGGCGTGCAGGCCCGCGCGCGCGAAACCCAGCGCCGCATCGTGTTCGCCGAAGGCGAAGAGCCGGCTGTTGTCCGCGCTGCTTTCAGCTTCAAGAACCAGGGCCTTGGCCATCCCATCCTGATCGGCCGCGAAGCCCAGGTGGAGCGTGCGATGGAGCAGATGGGCATCCCACTCGGCTCGCTCGACATCATCAATGCGCGGCTGTCTGACAAGAACCCGATCTATGTGGACATGCTGTATGCGCGCCTGCAGCGTCAGGGCTATCTGAAGCGGGATGTTCAGCGCCTGGTGAACCAGGACCGCAACATCTTCGGCAGCTGTATGCTGAAGAATGGCGACGCGGACGGGATGGTTACGGGCGTGACCCGCAACTATGACGCGGCGCTGAAAGACGCCATGCTGGTGCTTGATCCGATTGCGAGCCAGGCAGTCATCGGCATGTCGATGGTGATCAATCTCGGCAAGACGATCTTCATCGCCGACACAAGCGTGCATGAATTGCCCGATGGGCCGACGCTGGCCAATATCGCCCTGGAAGCCGCCCGCGCGGTGCGCGGCCTTGGCTTCACCCCGCGCGTTGCCTTCCTCTCCTACTCCACCTTCGGCAATCCGATGGGCGAACGGGGAGACCGTGTCCGCGAGGCCGTCGCCCTTCTTGATCAGCGCACGGATGTCGACTTCGAGTATGAGGGCGACGTCAATGCCGATGTGGCGATGAACCCGCACCACCGGCTCGTTTATCCCTTCTCGCGCCTCAGCGGCCCGGCCAACGTACTGGTCATGCCGGCAATCCACTCAGCCTCGATTGCCACCAATCTGCTCGAAGCAATGAGCCGCGCCACTGTGATCGGCCCGATGCTGTTCGGCCTCGAGAAGCCCGTGCAGATTGCATCGCTCGGCGCAACGGTTGGCGACATCGTAGACCTTGCCACCATCGCTGCCTACGACACCGACCGCGTCTAGGCGGTTTCAAACAGTTAGATGAATCAGGCTCCGGCTGCGTCCTGCGCAGCCGGAGTTTTCTGTCTGCCCATGCGGAGCCATTCCAGCAGCGACAGCACAACCGCCACTCCGCCGAGCCAGAAGGTGACGATGAACACGGTATAATATCCGTGCATCTCGATCATCTCGCCCAGCCATGGCCGGCCGAGCGTGCCGATCAGCATGGTGAGCGAACCGAGCAGTGCATACTGAACCGCCGCAAATCGCGGGTTCACCACGGAGGTCAGATAGGCAACGACTGCAACGCTGGCAAAGCCACCAGCCAGGTTCTCCCCGCCAATGGCCAGCATCAGCCGCGCCATTCGCGCGCCCGCCTCGGCGCCCTGCCCTTCGGGAGAGATCGCCGCTGCCCAGCCAGCAAACATCCGGATCGGATCGGCAAGCCGTGTCCATTCCAGAAAGGCGTCTATCGCCATGCCGCCCCGCGCGAGGTCTGCGAAGAGGAGGTTGGTGGCGGCCGCCAGCACCGCACCGATCACCAGTACCGGCATCCGCCCAATCAGGCTGATCACCACTACCCCGATAGCCGCGCCCGCCATGGTCATCAGTACGCCGAAGAATTTGGAAGCAACCGCGACATCCGCCATCGTATGGCCGATCGCGCCGTATTCGCTGCCGAGATAAAAAGGATAGGCAAACGCGCCCCAGACAGCATCGGCAAAGCGATAGGTCAGTGCCAGAAGCAGGACCAGCAGCGCGCCCCAGCCAAGGCGGCCGATCATTTCCATCAGCGGGTCGAATATGGCCCGGAAGAGAGAATTCAGCACGCGAGTGGTCTGCCTCTCGTCTGGCCGGTCAGGCACGGTCGCGCCGGGGGTGCGGCCATGGCGCCAGAGCAGGACGGCCGCCAGCGTGGCCGGCAGCAGCACCGTCAGCCCCACGATCACCGGCCCCTGCTCTCGCACAAACGCACTGCCACTCGGCGGGGGTACCTGTGTCAGCGAGGCAAAAACGTGCCAGGCAATCATCGCTATCGCGACGGCCCAGCCGATGGCCACCGCCAGGGTGAAACCGCGCAGCACGCGCTGAGGAATGACAGACTGATAACTCTCCCGCGCCTCGGCGGGCTTGCTGGACATCTCCGGCTCAGGCGCAATGAACGTGCCTGAAATGGCCAGCACCATCATCAGCGCGATCAATCCGTACACCATCTGCCAGCCGATAAATTCAGCCAGCAAAAGCGCCATGAAGCCTGTGACGAACGTCGAGGCGCGATAGCCGAACTGATAGAGCGCCGCCATCAGGTCCCTGTCTTCTTCGCTGCGCGCCACTTCAATGCGCCAAGCATCCAGCACCGTATCGTGCGTGGCCGACAGCAGCGCAACGCCCAGGGCCACAATGGCGATCAGGCCGATCTGACTGGCCGGATTGGAAAAGGGCAGGATCAGCAGCAGCACCGCAATCGGCACCTGCAGGGAAATCAGCCAGGTGCGGCGCGGCCCCAGGAAAGGCTTTGGATGGCGCGCCACCTGAAAGGCCGGCGACCAGAGGTATTTGAACGCGTAGCCAAGCGTGATCAGCGACAACGTGCCAATTGTCGAGGGTGTTACCCCCTCCACGGTCAACCAGGCATTCAGCGTACCGAGCACCGCGCCAAAGGGCAGACCCGCGGCCAATGAGAGCAGCAACATGGCCGCCATGCGCCGGTCGTTCAGCGCCCGCAGCGCCCGGACGAAACGCGGCGGCTTCTTGCCCTCAGCCGCCAATGCCGTCTCTGTCATGCGGCCCCCGCAATGGCGCTCGCGCGGCCGGTCCAGCGAAGTGCAAGACGGCGCAGGGCTTCTGCGTCGAGCGGTTTGGCGGCCACCCCGTCGGCGCCGGCGTCGCGGGCCCGGCGCTCGATATCCGGATTGATCTCAGCGGACACGGCGATGATCGGTGCGCGAAACCCTTCGGCCCGCAGGCGGCGCATGGCCTCGAACCCATCCATCACAGGCATTCGCAGATCCATCAGCACCAGGTCCGGCTCCATCCTTGCGGCAGCCTCCAGCGCTTCGCTGCCCGTTGCCGCAACTGTTACGGTAAATCCGGCCGATTCCAAGGCGCGGCGCGCAATCAGCGCATTTACAGGATTGTCATCTGCAATGAGGACGCGGCCCGCACCGGCCAGGGATTCCTGTTCTTCTACCGCGTCGGCGCCTGAGCGCGCCAGCAGGATGCGTTCGGCCACCGATCCCATGCGCAGCGGGCGGACGAGCCAGCCGACACACCCCAGCGCGCGGAAGCGGGCGATGGCGCCGCGATCCTCCGGACGCAGAACAACCAGCGAAGCGGCCCGCCGCGCAAGCGCCGCAACAACGCCTTCCGGAAGATCTGCCCCGACGAGCAGAACATCGATGCCGTCCGGTATCTGCGCTGCGCCAGGATCGACGAGAAACAGTTCGGCCCCCATGGCGGACAAGCTGGAAAAAAGGGCGAGACTGGTGGCCGGCGGCAAGCCGGCGATCCCAACCCGGCCACCGATCATCGGCAGCGGCTCAGCCGGCGCGGCCCCGGATTGCTGCAGCGGCAGGAACACGCTGAACCGCGCCCCTTCCCCGAGTGCAGAGGCAACCTCAACACACCCGCCCAAAAGATCTGTGAGGCGTTTGACGATCGCTAAGCCCAGCCCAACGCCGCCATCCCGGTAAGCGTCTCCAGCGGCGGTCTGGCGGAAAGCTTCGAACAGGCGTGCCTGATCGGCCGAAGAGATGCCCGGCCCGGTATCGCGGACGTGGAAAACAATCCCACCCGGCACGATCTTGGCATCGACCAATACGGCGCCGCGCGCTGTAAACTTCAGCGCATTGCCCACCAGGTTGAACAGGATCTGCCTTATGCGGCCCGCATCGCCCAGAAAACCCGGCATCGGCGAGGGCAGAGACCGCACTGCCAGATCCAGGCCTGCAGCATGGGCACGGGGGCTGAGCAGCTCGACCACTTCGCCGCAGAGACGCGCCGGGCAGAAAGCTTCTGCCTCGATCTCGACGGCCGACGCGTCCAGCCGCGCATAATCGAGCACATTGTTGAGGAGGTCGAGAAGCCGGGCGCCTGACAGCCGGATTGTCTCGGCATATTCCCGCTGCGCCGGGGAGAGCTCAGTCTCCAGCAGCAGCGAAACCGTGCCCAGAATGCCATTGAGCGGCGTGCGGATTTCATGGCTCGCGGTGGCGAGAAATGTCTGTTCCGGCGTCTCGGCGCCGTCCGGGCGGGTTGTATCCTGGGTCATGGGCAGGCAGCCTATCGGAAAGCCTTAATCAGAGGCTTAACTGCCCCTCAGTCTCTGAAAGCCTATCGGGCGAGCGCCCCGGCGCCGGGCTGAGCGGCGTCAGCGGCCGGGCGGTGCCGGTAGCTCAGCGCTTCCGCTAGGTGAACGCGCCGTACGCCGTCCGCCCCGTCCAGATCGGCAATGGTGCGGGCCACTTTCAGGACACGGGTATAGCCCCGCGCCGTCAGACGCAGCTTCTCTGCCGCTTCCGAAAGGAGCGCGGCGCCCGCAGCGTCCGGCGTCACCGCCCGGTCCAAGGATCCGGCCGGGATATCGGCATTGACCGGCCGCAGCGCCTCGCCGCCCAGCGCGCCAAGCCGCTCAGCCTGTATTGCGCGCGCCTGCGCCACGCGCGCGCGAACTTCTGCGGAACCTTCGGCCGGCGCCGGCAGGGCCAGGTCCATCGCCGTGACGGGGGGCGTTTCATAGAAGAGGTCCACACGGTCCAGGAAAGGCCCCGAAATCCGCGCCTGATAGTCTGCCGCGCAGCGGGGCCCGCGCGAACAGGCGGCGGCGCCCGGCCCGCCCCCACAGCGGCAGGGGTTCATCGCCGCGACCAGCTGGAATCGTGCCGGATAGCGCACATGCCGGTTCGCCCGCGCGATCATCGCCTCGCCCGCCTCCAGTGGTTGGCGCAGGCTGTCGAGCACCTGGGAGGAAAACTCCGGCAGCTCGTCCAGAAACAGCACGCCATGATGGGCGAGCGACACCTCACCCGGCTTGGCACGGATGCCGCCGCCGACAAGCGCCGCCATGGAGGCGGAATGATGTGGCGCCCGGGCTCCCCAGTCCAGAGAGCCGGGCCGCCTGGCGCGAGCTCTCCGAAACACTGCCCAAGCTGAAGGCGGCGCAGGCCGCGACCTTTGAGG
>NZ_NCJT01000458.1 GCF_002282565.1 Hyphomonas sp. 34-62-18 | reverse complement strand
ATATCGGCGGCATCATCAAGCACGCCAAGGCGCTGAACGCGATCACCAACCCGTCGACCAACTCCTACAAGCGTCTGGTTCCGGGCTACGAAGCCCCGGTTATGCTGGCTTACTCGTCGCGTAACCGCTCGGCCTCGATCCGTATTCCTTTTGGCTCCAACCCGAAGGCAAAGCGTATCGAAACCCGCTTCCCGGACCCGATGGCGAACCCCTACCTCGCCTTCGCAGCCCTGCTGATGGCCGGCCTCGACGGCATCGAGAACAAGATCCACCCTGGCGACGCCATGGACAAGGACCTGTACGATCTGCCGCCGGCAGAAGCCAAAGCGATCCCGCAGGTTTGCGGCTCGTTGCGTGAAGCGCTCGGCGCACTCGACGCAGACCGCGCCTTCCTCAAGAAAGGCGGCGTGTTCGACGACGATCAGATCGATGCCTACATCGAGCTGAAGATGGAAGAGAACATGAAATACGAACTCCATCCGCACCCGGTCGAGTTCGACATGTACTACAAGAACTAGAACGCGGGGTTGCAATGGCATGTCACGCCATCGCCCATGACCTCCCTGAAACTTGCGCTGCTTTATGGCGCCCATCTCTTCTGGCCCTTTGCCCTGGTCTGCCTCTGGGCGATTTTCCGCAAGCGCGGCGCTCTGCGAATTACAGCGCTTGCAGCGCTGATCCTTTCCCTGCCCTTTGCCTGGGCGCGCTTTATAGAGCCGCGCCTCCTCACCGTTCATGAGGCGACGATCATCCTGCCGGGGGCAAGCGCGACATCGCCTTCTGTAAGGCTGGCCGTTTTCGGCGACACGCATATCGGCATGTTTCCCCACGCCATGCCGGTTGACCGCATCGTGAAGCGGATCAATGCAGAAAATCCTGACGCTGTATTCCTCGCGGGCGACCTGACGTATCATCCGGAGACGGATGACATTCCTGACGACTTCGCTGCTCTGGGAAATCTGGAAGCGCCGCTCTTTGCTGTGCTCGGCAATCACGATGTGGGCTTTCCGGGTGATAATCTGACGGACCCACTGATGGGCGCGCTGCAGCGGGCCGGCGCGCAGGTGGTCCACAACCGGTCGATAGAGCTGGAACTGAACGGGCAGCCCCTGATTGTGGCGGGCGCCTCAGACTTGTGGGAACGGCGGCAGGATTTCAGCTTTCAGGCTAACCTGCCAGACGGCATTCCCGTCATTCTGCTGACGCACAATCCGGATACGGCGCTTAGCGTGCCTGACAGTTTTCACTATGACCTGATGCTGGCGGGACATACGCATGGTGGGCAGGTACGCATTCCAGGCCTCTACAAGCGTTTCATCCCTGTGCGCGGTCCGTTCGACCGGGAACTGCACCATTTCCAGAGCGCCGCAGGCGGGCGCCTTGTCTACGTCACCACCGGAACAGGCATGGTGGGCGTGCCGATGCGTTTTCTGATGCCGCCGAGAATCGACATCCTGACGGTGCACCTGCCCGAATGAAAAACGCCCGCCAGGATCAACTCCGGGCGGGCGCCTTAATTTTGAATGGGTGCTGGACTCAACCTGCTTCGGTCTGGGTCTTGGAAGCGTGGACGTAGAGCGGCTCGGCATTGCCATCGACGACTTCCGCGTTGATCACGACTTCTTCCACGCCACGAAGGTTCGGCAGCTCGAACATCGTGTCGAGCAGGATCGATTCCATGATCGAGCGGAGGCCACGCGCGCCGGTTTTCCGGGTGATGGCGCGGCGGGCAACAGCCGTAAGCGCTTCCGGTGTGAAGGTGAGCTGGACATTCTCCATGTCGAAGAGGCGCTGATACTGCTTGAGCAGAGCGTTCTTCGGCTGGGTG
>NZ_NCJT01000156.1 GCF_002282565.1 Hyphomonas sp. 34-62-18 | reverse complement strand
GTATCTGATGGGGGTTGCCCGCACCGCCGAGGAGCTTCGCAAGGCCGCTGAAGAGGCAAGCCTTGTCGGCGGCGTGAAGCAGGTCGTTTCCTATGTGCGGGTGATGGACCAGATCCAGCGCCCTGCCGCGCCAACAACGCAGATGCCCGTTTCTCCCTCTTACCAACCGGCGCCCGACACGTCATATGACAGCGAGGCGCTGCCGGAACTTCGCGGCGCAAGCTATTCAGCCGGAAACGGGCGGAGGCTCTGAGCCTCCTGCCTCGCCTTCCGGGAACGCCGGAAGGAACTGACGCGTGACGCTTCGCATTGCCATTCAGATGGACCCGCTGGAACGGGTCAACATCGACGGGGATACAACCTTTGCCCTTGCCGAAGTGGCACAGGCGCGCGGCGCGGAGCTATTCGTTTATGGTCCGGCCGACCTTTCCTTCCGCGAAGGCCGGGTGACGGCCTGGGCCCGCCCGGCCAAGGTGCAACGCGTGCGCGAGACGCCCGGTGTTTTTGGCCCCGCCCTGACCCTGGACCTTGCTCGCGATGTCGATGCGGTTCTGATGCGCCAGGACCCGCCCTTTGATATGGCTTACATCACCGCCTGCCACCTTCTGGAAATCATCACCAACCAGACGCTGGTGCTGAACGATCCGGCCGGGGTCCGCTCCAGCCCGGAAAAGATCTTCCCGCTGCTCTTCCCGGAAATCATGCCGCCAACGCTGGTGAGCCGTGACCGCCAGGCCATTGATGCCTTCCGGGACGAATACCGCGATATAATCGTCAAGCCGCTCTACGGGCATGGCGGCGCGGGCGTTTTCCGCCTGCAATACGAGGATTCCAACCTCGACTCCCTGCTGGAGCTGTTCTTCTCCCGCTCGCCCGAGCCGGTAATGGTCCAGGCCTTCCTGCCGGCCGTCTCCGAGGGCGACAAACGCATCATCCTGATCGACGGAGATCCCGTCGGCGCGATCAATCGCCGGCCAAAGGCCGGTCAGGTGCGATCAAATCTGGTCGTCGGCGGCACCGCTGAAGCCACTGAACTGTCCGGCGCTGACCGGAACATCTGCGAAGCCATCGGCCCGGAGCTGCGCCGCCGGGGCCTCATGCTCACCGGTATCGATGTGATCGGGGGCCGCCTCACCGAGGTAAATGTCACCTCGCCGACAGGCGTGCAGGCGCTCAAACGTCTCTCAGGCATTGATGCAGCTGCAAAATTCTGGGACGTTGTGCAGGCAAAGCTTGCTGCAGGCTGAGGCCTGGGCCATTTTCGGGGAATGCTCATGAAACCGCTGACCGCCGCGCTTCTCTTCTCCTTCGCGCTTACCGGTGCTGCCTGCTCGGACCCTGTGAAGTCCGGCGCAGAGGCTGCGCCCGCCGCGCCCGTGGAAGGGGAAACCCTTGCCATCGACACGTCGACGGCGAGCTCCAGCTCCGAACTTAGCGGGACGTTGAACCTCAATATCGGGCAGCAGCAGGAAAGCTCTACCCGCCTTCTCGGCTCAGGCGGCCTCGGCGGCTCTGAAGAGAGCGGTGTTGTGCTCGGCGCAGGCGGCATTGGCGGCGGCAATTTTGGCGAAAGCCTCGACCTCGGCATCAATCTTGATGAGCTTGAAGTCTCTGACGCGCCGCTGAACGACCCGGCGCTCCCCGCCGCCCCTTCCGACGAAGACGAGATCATCCGCCTGCCGGACTGAGCCGCTCAGCCCGCCAGGGCCTCGGCCTCCATCCATTCGGAGCAGACGCGAACCGCTTCGGGCAGCAGGTCCGGGCGCTCGATATAATAATGGTCGGCGCCCTTGATGTCGCGATAGACTTTTCGGTCATGCGATACCGCTTCGAAGAGGCGCGCGGCATGGCTGGGGGTGCAGGCAAGGTCTGCAGTGTTGTTCAGCACCAGCACCGGGCAGGAGATACGCCCGGCATTGCCGAGGCCATCGGCATTGGTCGTATCAAAGCCCCATTGCGAGAGCCATGAGCGCAGTGTGGTGAAGCGCGCAAGACCCACTGGTCCGTCATTGGCAATGCGTGGATCACCCAGATAGCAGGTATAGGGCCGCCGGTCTGAGGGCTCCTGCGTGGGGTCTGTCCAGCAGACATTCGCCATGGTGCCATGCACCGTGAAAGCGCGTTCCATATTGTGCTCGCCCTTGCGGCGCAGGTCTCCCAGCGTCTCACGCACCCAGGCGGTGATCCGCCGGTTGCGGTCAAGCTGCGCGGCGCGGAAGCGCGCGACAAAGGCCGCTGAATAAGGCGGCTGATCGGGGCAAAGGGGATCATATATGTTCAGCGAAGGATCACGCTCGAACGGGCGGGCTTCGTCCGTTATGGATGGGTCCATCCATTCGGTCAGCGTGATCGCCCGGCTGACATGGGCGGCCAGCAGCATGATCCCGTCGGCCGGCGGCAGGTCTTTCTGCGTCAGGTCATAGGGATCGCCGGCAGGCGTTTCGGTGATCGTCGTTTTCTCTGCCTGATCCTGATAGAACAGCGACAGCGAGCCCCCGCCCGACCAGCCACCCAGGACCACCCGGCTATAGCCAAGTTTCGTGCGTGCATGGGCAATACAGGCGCCCAGGTCCGCCACGCACTTCTCCATGATGAGCGCGGTGTCGTTGCCCCGATATCGCGTGTTGCAATAGATAACGTGATGCCCGGCATGGGCGAGCGCGCTGACCAAAGGCAGGAACGCACCGCCCCCAATGGGATGTGAGAAGATGATGACGCTGCGCGCGCTCGTTCCCTCCCGGTAAAGCCGCATGCATTCTACGACGACCTTCTCCCCCGCCCCTCCGTAAACATCCTTGAAGCCGGACGTTTCGGTGTGCAGGACGATGTAAGGCTCACGGACCAGTCTGTGCTGGTTTGACATCGGCGCCTTCCTCCTTGCCCCGATTGAACTTGCAGCACATTATACCTTCAGAGCGCCGGAGCAACGGCGCCGCAAGGTCAGGTCAGAGCGCCAAGGGGAGACAAAGCCATGATCAAGGTGAACGGCATCCATCATATCGCCATCATGGCAGCGGATATCCGCGAACATATAGCCTTCTTTTCAGACGTGCTGGGCTGCAAGCTGTCGGCCATTTTCGACATGCACGGCGTGCCGGGCGGGGTGCATGCCTTTCTGCACATGGACGACCATTCCTATTTTTCGGTTGTGGAGCTTCCGGCGGTGAAGGACATCCCGATCCAGCTTGGCATCACCCATGCCGGCACAGGCGCAGACCCGTCCGCCCCCGGAACAATGCAGCACCTTGCCTTCCGGGTGGATACGCCCGAAGAGCTGCTCGCCATCCGTGACCGTATCCGCAAGAAGGGCATCAATGTGATCGGCCCGCTGGACCATGCCATGTGCCAATCGATCTATTTTGCCGGGCCTGACCAGCTGACGCTGGAAGTGGCCTGCTCGGAAGAAGCGATCAATCCCGAGGCCTGGATCGATCCGGCGGTGATTGCCCGCCTCGGCATCTCGGCGGAAGACCTCGCCCGCTACAAGAATCCCGACCCCTATGCGGGCGAAGGCGGGAAAGTTACCCAGCCGCCCTATGATCCGGCCAAACCTCACCAAGCTTATCCTGAACCAATGTACAAGGCGATGCTGGCCGCGCCTGACGAAGTGATCACCCAATCGGCGAAGTTCGAACCGCCGGTGAAGCTTGCCAGCTAGCTGCCTTTGCTCAGTTCCTTAAGCTGGTAGAGGAGCTGCAGGGCTTCGCGGGGGGTGAGATTATCCGGATCGGCGGCCGCCAGCGCCTCCAGCACAGCGGAGCTTTCTTCGGAAAACTCCGGGGCCGGATCTTCGGCAACCATGGCAAAGAGCGGCAGGCCCTCGGCGGCGGCAGGGCCCGCTTCGAGCTTTTTCAGGATTTGTCCTGCGCGCGCCACCGCCGAGCGCGGCAGGCCGGCAAGCCGCGCCACCTGAACGCCATAGGAGCGGTCAGCCGGGCCAGGCTGAACCTCGTGCAGGAAGATCAGATCCTGCTTCCATTCGCGCGCCTTGAGCGACGAGTTGGCTGCCGCTGGCAGGCGCCCGGCGAGATCCGTCAGCTCGTGGTAGTGGGTGGCGAAGATGGCGCGGCATCTGTTCGTGTCGTGAAGATGTTCGGCGGCCGCCCAGGCAATGGCGAGGCCATCCCAGGTGGCCGTGCCCCGGCCAACCTCATCCAGAATGACGAAGCTTTCCGGTGTCGCCTGATTGAGAATGGCGGCTGTTTCCACCATTTCCACCATGAAGGTTGACCGCCCCCGGGCGAGATCATCGGAGGCCCCGACGCGGGAGAAGACCCGGTCGGCCAGACCCAGCCGCAGGGACGCGGCCGGCACGAAAGCGCCCGCCTGCGCGAGGATCACCGCCAATGCTGACTGGCGTAGATAGGTGGATTTACCTGCCATGTTCGGCCCAGTCACCAGCAGGAAGCGGGCGCCCTCATTTCCGTCCGCATCCAGAACAAGGTCGTTCGCGGTAAAGCCCTTGCCTTCCCGGCGCAGCGCGGTTTCCACCACCGGATGGCGCAGCCCCTTTGCGTCGAACACCGGGCGCGAATCCAGCTGCGGGCGCACCGCGCCAACTTCCGCCGCCCAGACCGCATGGCTGGCCGCCACATCAAGCTCTGCGAGCGCGGCAGCGATGATCGCCAGCGGACCGGCCAGTTCCTCCGCCTTGCGGCAGAAGGCTTCAAAGATTGCTATCTCTCGCGCTTTGGCCTCGTCTTCCGCCCGGCTGATGCGCCCGGCCAGATCGGCCAGCTCATGGGTTGAGAAACGCACGGCGCCCGCCATTGTCTGGCGATGGATGAAGTCTGAGGAGAGCGGCGCGCGCAGCATCGGATCGGCTTTAGCCGCCGGAACCTCGATGAAATAGCCAAGCACATTGTTGAATTTGACCTTGAGGGCGGAGATGCCTGTCTGATCGGCATATTTGGCCTGAAGCTCAGCGATGACCCGGCGGCTGCCATCCCTCAGGGCACGGAATTCATCGAGGCCCGCATCCCATCCTTCTGCGACAAAGCCCCCATCGCGCGCCAGCATCGGCGGGGCCTCGGTCAGCGCGCGCAGCAGGTCTTCGGCAAAGACACGCACGGAGGGCGCCCTGGCAAGGCCCAGCGTCTCGGCTACATCCGCCAGGCGGGGCGGCAAGCCCTGCCCCAAAACAGCGGCGGCCTCGGCGCCCGACAGGACCGCCTTGGAAATCGCCAATAGATCCCGCGGCCCGCCGCGCCCGAGGCTGAGGCGCATCACCGCGCGCTCAAGGTCTGGCGCCGCTTTCAACCGGGCACGGACATCTTCCAGCAGGCCGGTATCGCCGAGAAGGTGGGACACGGCGTCATAGCGCGCGGTTATCTCAGCCATGCTCCGCGAGGGCCGCGCAAGCCGGGCCGCCAACAGGCGCGCGCCGGGGGCTGTCACGGTCCGGTCAATCACCGACAGCAGCGTGCCCTCCCGCCCGCCGCTGATACTGCGGTCAATTTCAAGGCTTGCGCGTGTGGCGGGGTCGATCAGCAGAAGGCCGCCGGCATCGGGCCGGCGCGGGGCGCGCAGGCGAATCGGCGCGCCGGCCTGGGTGAGCTTCACATAATCGAGCAGCAGGCCGGCGGCAGCAAGCTCCACCCGGCTGAACTCTCCCAGAGAGTCGAGCGCGGCGATGCCGAACACTTCCTTCAGAAGAGCTTCGCCGGTCTTGGCGCTCGCCGCGCGGCCGGGACGCTCCGTGATCGGCGCGCCCAGGAATCCGCGCGCTTCCTGGATGAGTGGCCGATCGGCATCTTCCTGCGCAATCACAAGCTCGCTCAGCGGCCAGGCGAGCAGCGCTTCGCCGAGCCGCGCGGACGGAATTGCGGTCAGATCAAACGCGCCCGTGCCCGGCGTCACGATCCGCACAACGCCGCGCTGGACGATGGATTTGGAGCCGCGCTTCTTGGCTTCGGCCGGGGTCTCGATCTGCTCGCACACAGCCACGCGGCAGCCGCCCTTGATCAGGCGGGCGAGATAGCCCTCTGCCGCATGATAGGGCACGCCTGCCATTGGAATGGGCTTACCGTCATGTTCGCCGCGCGCGGTCAGCGTGATGTCCAGGATGCGGGCTGCCTCAACGGCATCCTCGAAGAAGAGCTCGTAGAAATCGCCCATGCGGAAGAACAGGAGCGCATCGGGATGCTCTGCCTTGATCGACAGATATTGCGCCATGAAGGGCGTCGGCTCTGCGGCGGGGGTGGATCGGGCGGTATCTGGCATGGCGCGGCACGCTAGCCCGCATCCGGCAGATTCGCAAAGCAGTGCGGCACCTGCGCACGCCAATTCACTGTTGGCAGGGGCCCCGGCGCGGCCTAGACGGGGATTGATAACGACAACAACAACAAAACAACTGTCCGAGCGAGCCTGAGATGACCACCCAGCGCCCAAGCTTCACTGACCAGGAAGCCCTTGATTTCCACTCGCAGCCGACCGCCGGCAAGATCTCCATGGTGCCGACCAAGCCGATGGGAACTCAGCGGGATCTCTCGCTCGC
>NZ_NCJT01000155.1 GCF_002282565.1 Hyphomonas sp. 34-62-18 | reverse complement strand
GCAATCGGCATTGTGCGTATGCAGAGGAAGAGGAAAGCCACTCTTGAACCAGGCATAGGTGAGGCTGAAGCCGGGGCGGGAGAAGAGGGTTTTTACCACATTGCCTTCAGCAAAGCCTGCTTCCAGCGCGCCGCCGATGCCCGCCTGCATGTCTTCATTGAGATCGGCCACTTCCATATGTCCAGTCTCGTCGAGCGTGGGGGCAGAGGCAAAGCGGAAAATTTCCATTCCGGCGCCTGTATTGGCGGACGGTTCCGTCGCGGCAGTTGCAGTCATGTGGTCCTCCCTCGCCGGCTGATTTCTTGATAGGGCTTTCAAAAGCCTCTGGCGCCGCGCCCGGCAAAGCGGCAAGCTGCAGAATTGGTATCATGATTGGAAAAGTAGTCAACATTGACTATTCTGGTGGCGGGTAACCAGAAGCACGAAGGGGGAGCAAGCCGTGTCAGGGATGGAGAACAGGGGTGATCACCTTCCGCAAGCGCTGGCCCAGCGCCCGCGCCGGACGCGGCGCGGCGAGGAAACGCGCCGCCAGCTGATCAATGCGGCTATCGAATGCCTGTGCGAGCGGGGCTACGCTGCCACTTCAATCGAAACGGTGATGGAGCGGGCGGGCGTCAGCCGCGGATCTGTGCTGCATCAGTTTCCCACGCGGATTGCGCTGATCACCTGCGCCGTAGAGGCGGCGATGGATCAGATGATGGAACATACCCGAGGGCTGATGCGCGCCTTGCCCGATCCGGCAACCCGGTACCGGGCAATGTGCGACCTGTTCTGGGAGTCGCAGAACATTCCCGAAGGCGCGGCCATCACCGAGGCTTTGCTGGCCTCACGCTGGGATGCGGCGCTTGGGGAGGCCCTGCGCCCGGTCGGCATGCGGGTTGAGGCGGAGATCGACCAGGATACGCGGGCGACCGCGCTGGCCGCCGGGGTGAAGGATGTGGAGGCCAGCCTGGTGCATGCGCGCGTGCTGATCCTCACGCTGCGGGGCATTACGCTGGAGCTGATGTATGATCACAGCCGCGCGATGATCCATAAAGCGCTGGAACAGATCCGCGCGCAGCATAAGGCGCATTGTGAGGAAATGCTGGGGCCGGAGACGGCTTAGGCCGGCGGCGCATCGTCCTTGAACCAGACCTCGACCGAGCCTTTCAGCGTAAGCTGAATGGGGCGGCCTTTGCGGTCGACCGCCTTTCCGGCGGAGACCTTTATCCAGCCCTCGGAGATGCAATACTCCTCGACGGTGGTTTTCTCTTCGCCGCGAAAGCGCACGCCAATGCCGCGCACCAGCACGTCATAATTATAGTACGGGCTGTTCGGATAGATCGAAAGGCGGTCGGGAGGTGTGTCGGTCATGGCCGGGGGTTTAGCCGCCTCATGCGGGGGTGATCAAGCAAAATAGGCGGCGCTATTTGCCTACGAAGATCAGCGTGCCTTCGGGGACTTCCTCCATGAAGCGGGCGAGATCGTCTTTCGAGAAAACGATGCAGCCATTGGACCGTCCCAGCTTGCCATGGCGGGCCAGAAAAGCTGGTTCGGCATAGTCGGCCGCGTGGATGACGATGGCGCGTTCGCGGGAGGTGCGGTTGGTTTCATCCAGCCCGTCGAGCCGGAAAGACTGGCCGTGCTTGCCTGTATATTCCTCGGCGAAACGGAATGTGCCTTCACTGCTCGCCTGTGAACCCGGCAGGCTGGAGAAGCTGTCGAGATAGCCGTCATGGTCCTTGTCGGTGCCCATGCCATGGGCGGCGTGATAGGCGGAAACAGCGCCGGTTGCCAGGTCGATGACGTGCAGCCGTTTCTTGCTGGAATGTTGGCCGTAATCGACGATGACCAGCTTTCCGGTGCTGCGGCTCTCTTGCGTATGCGTCTCCATGGCCGTCAGCGCGCGTTCCAGCAGTTCCGGGCGGATGAGGCCGTCCGGATCCAGCATTTTTGCTTCAGCGGTCAGGCCGAGAGCTGAAAAGATCATGAAGATCAAGGCGCAGGACTGGAGGGCGGCTCTCATTCAGGTCTCCTGAAAGCGCGACGCGACGCGGCGGCAGGTCTTGGCGGGACGGTGTGGACTTGTATTGTGTCTCTCCAAAATCCGGCAAAATTGAGAGAGATCAAAATGGCAGAGGGCGGTACCGCACAAGACCTGTATTCCGGCACCAAGGAAGTGGCCGAGTCGCATCGTTTTGACGAAACGAAGCTTGCCGCCTGGATGCAGGAAAATGTCGAGGGCTATGAAGGCCCGCTGGTGGTTCGCCAGTTCAAGGGCGGGCAGTCGAACCCCACCTATCAGCTGATCACGCCGAAGAAGAAATATGTGATGCGCCGCAAGCCGCCGGGCAAACTGCTGCCGAGCGCCCATGCGGTGGACCGCGAGTTTACTATCATCAACGCCCTCTACCCGCTCGGCTATCCCGTGGCGCGGCCCTACGGCCTGTGCCTCGATGAGAGCGTCACGGGCACGATGTTCTATGTGATGGACTGTGTGGAAGGCCGCATCCTTTGGGATGGCACGCTGCCGGACTATCAACCCTCCGAGCGCCGCGCGATCTATGAAGCCAAGGTGAAGACCTTCGCTGACCTTCACAATGTGGACTGGAAGAAAGCGGGCCTGGAAGGCTTCGGCAAGGAAGGCGATTATGTCGCCCGCCAGATCCACCGCTGGACGAAGCAGTACAAGGCCTCCGAAACCATCCACATTCCAGAGATGGAAAAACTGATCGAATGGCTGCCCAAAAATATCCCGCCAGGCGACACGACGACGATTGTTCACGGGGACTACCGTCTCGACAACATGATCCTGCACCCGACCGAGCCGAAGGTGATCGCGGTACTCGACTGGGAACTGTCGACGCTGGGTGATCCGATTGCGGACTTTTCCTATCACCTGATGAACTGGGTCATGCCGCCGGGCGATTCGGCGCGCGGCTCGATCATGGCGATCCCGGACCTTAAGGCCTGGGGCATTCCGACCATGGAAGAATATGTGGGCCTTTACTGCGAGCACACCGGTCGCAAGGGCTTGCCGGAACTTGACTATTATTTCTCCTACAACGCCTTCCGCCTGGCCGGCATCCTTCAGGGGATCATTGGCCGCGTGCGGGATGGCACCGCCAACAGCGCGAATGCCGAGTCCAACGCTGCCCGTGTGGTGCCGCTGGCCCGGTTCGCTTATGAGTATGCCCGCCGCGCCGGCATGCCGGGGTGAGGCCTGAGCCTTCCAGCCCGCCGGCCCCTGAAGGTGGCCGGCGGCTGCTGACGCGCCGTGATCTGTTCCTGCTGGCGCTGGCAAGCGCCGTGGTTACGGCTAACGCCTATTACATCCACCCTATCATTGCGCTGGTGGCGAAGGATTTCGGCGTTTCACCGTCGGAGATCGGGCTGGTACCGGCGCTGAACCAGATCGCACTGGCGATTGGAATCTTCGTCTTGCTGCCTCTGGGCGACCGGTTCAGCAACCGGCAACTGGCGACCGTGTTTGCCGCCGGTCAGTTTCTTGGCCTGATGCTGATGGCATTTGCAGGCAGTTTCTGGTTGTTCGTGGCCGGATCAACTTTCCTGGGTTTCTCGACGATCACCCCATACCTGCTGCCGGCGTACGCCTCCAAACGGGTGGAGCCCCAGCGGCTTGGCCGGGTAACGGCGACGCTGACGACGGGTGTGATTGCGGGTATCCTGCTGGCCCGTGTGGGCGCCGGTTGGGTCGGCGAGCATATGGGGTGGCGGACCGTTTACTTCATAGCCGCCGGTGTGATGCTGGCCATCACGCTGCTCCTTCCACGGATCATGGAGGGGCGGGACAAGTCTGCTGCAGAAGGGCCTGCGGAGAATTATTTCAGCCTCGTTCTGTCAGTGATCCCGATTGTCCGACGGCATCCGGAAGTGATCCTCTCCGGCATTATTCAGGGGCTTGGCTTCGGTATTTTCCTGTCAGTGTGGCTGACGCTGGGACTTCATCTCACCAGCCCTGAGATGGGCTATGGCACTGACACGGTGGGTTATCTGGCCGCGCTGGCGCTGCTCAACCTGATGACCACGGCGCCGCTGGGCGCCTGGGCAGACCGGATTGGCGCCCGAAAGGCGCGTTTCATCATTTCGCTGGTGCAGTTTTCAGGCGTCTGCCTTTTGGGCGTTTTCGGGCACAGCCTCTGGCTGTTGATCATTCCGCTGACGCTGATGAATGTGGTTGGCCCGCTCATTGATGTGACCGGCCGGATGACGTTCCTCAGCCAGCCACCCGGTGTGCGGACGCGGCTGATGACGGCTTATATCGTGCTGATGTTCATTGGCGGCGGGCTTGCCAGCTGGGGCGCGACCTTCGTGTATGAACAGGCTGGCTGGGACGGGACGACTTTGCTGGCGCTGACGCTTTCGGCGCTTCTTGTGGCGCTGTCCTTCCTCAGCATGCGCCTCATGGGGCGCGGCAAGGCGTGACCCGGCCGGCTGAACATGGCAGGATCGTTGAAAAGGGAGATGTTATGACCGAGATACTCAAAGGACCGCTGCGGGCGCCCGTGAACATGCTGACCGAGCAGAAGTATGGCGGCCATAAATCGCTGCATGACGATGCGGAAGCCGCGCGCCTCGGCATCAAGGCGGGGCCGATTGAAGGGCCGACGCATTTTCAGCAGTTCGTGCCGCTTCTGGCAGATGTCTGGGGCAAGGCCTGGTTTGAGCGGGGCTGTTTCTCCTGCCATTTCCTCAATATGGTTTTCGATGGCGAAAAGGTCCGTGCCGAGATCGACCGGCCTGCGCCGGGCGCGACGCGCACCGCTGCGCGCGCCTTCAAGGAAGATGGCACGCCCGTGCTGGAGGCGAGCGCCACGCTGGGCCCCGATCACGGAGAGACGCTGCTGGAGGCGCGCATGAAGGCGCTGCGTCCGGCACCAGATCTCGTGATCCTGGCAGATATGAAAGTGGGCATGACCGGCGCAGCTGAAGAGCGCGTACGGATGGGGCCAGACCAGAATATGGGCGATCTTTACCCCTTCTCACTGGCGGAGAAGCTGGTGGTAATCACCGAGAACGATCCAATGTATTCTGATGCCTCGGTCTCGCCCTGGGGGCGGCCGGTTGTGCCGCTGGAGATGGTCAGTGTACTGGCGAATTACTCGGCGAACACTGCACGCTTTCCCGTGAAACATCCCAGCATCGGCCTCTTCGCCGATCTGGAGATCCGGATGATCGAGGGGCCGCTTTTTGTGGGCGAGGAGTATGTGCTGCGGCGGGAGGTTGTGGCGCTCTCGGAATCGCGCCGGGTGGAAAACTACTGGATCCGGACGCGCATCTTTGATGCCTCGGGGCAGACGCAGGTCGCCGAGATGCTGCTCAATCACGGGGTGATGAAAGCCAGCTACCCCGCCTATCCGAAGGAGCGGCTCGCCTGAGGCACACAGGCCGTTTGCAACCGCCGCGCAGCGCGCTACCGTACAGTCCATGTCTCTGGGAGGGATTACCCATGAAAAAACTGATTACTGCCGCGCTCAGTGCGCTCATTCTGTCGGCGCCGGCCATTGCCGAGGACGCGGTCATCCATGCTGGTCATGTTCTTGCCAAACCCGGCGAAGGCTATCTGACCCGCCAGACGATCCTGGTGGAGGATGGGCGCGTTGTCTCGATTACGCCGGGCTATTCCAAGCCGAAGGACTATACCGTGATCGACCTGCGCGAGGCCTATGTGCTGCCGGGGCTGATCGACAGCCATGTTCATATCACCAGCGAGAACGGGCCCGGCGGGCGGATCAAGGACTTTGAAGATTCCGAGGTCGACACGGCCTTTGATGGCGCCGCCTTTGCGTTGGTCACATTGAAGGCGGGCTTCACCACGGTTCAGGATGTGGGCGCGCCGAACGATTCCATCTTTGGCCTGCGCGACGCGATTGCGCGCGGCGCTGTGCCGGGGCCGCGTATCCGCGCCGCAGGCAACAGCGTGGCCATCACGGGCGGGCATGGCGACATCAACGGCTATTCCTCACGCGTGATGGCGGCGTTTACCGGCGCCAATATCTGCAATGGCGCCGATGACTGCCGCCGCGCTGTGCGCCAGCAGATCAAGGAAGG
>NZ_NCJT01000457.1 GCF_002282565.1 Hyphomonas sp. 34-62-18 | reverse complement strand
GCCTAAATCCTGCCGCAAGGGCGCGGTTTGATCCGCATGATGATCACGCGCCGCGCCCTTCTGGCCACGGGCCTTGCCCTCCCCCTGCTGCCGCCGGTGGGGTATGCCGAGCCTCCGCCAGACTGGACGGCAAAGCTCCTGCGTGCTGCGCGCACGCAGATTGGCGTGACCACTGGGTATGACCCCGCCTATGTGACGCTGGACTATCCTGGCGGCGACGTACCCCGCGAAACGGGTGTGTGTACGGATGTTGTGATCCGGGCTTATCGCGACGCCTTCGATGTGGATTTGCAGCAGCTGGTCCATATAGACATGAAAGCGAACTTTACGAGCTATCCCAGAACCTGGGGGCTTTCCCGCGCCGACCGGAACATAGACCATCGCCGCGTGCCCAATCTGGAGCGCTATTTCTCCCGGCAGGGCTTCAAGCGCGAAGCGCCAGGACGGCGGGAAGACTGGCAGGCAGGCGATCTGGTCACCATGCGCCTGAGCGGGCGCCTTCCCCATATCGCGATCTTCTCCGGATATGATCCGCTGACGGACAAGGTGCTCTATATCCACAATATCGGAGGGGGCACGCGCGAAGAGGAAATCCGGACCGATTATGACAGCCCCATGCGCTTCCGCTTTCCGCCGCCGGAAGCCTGAAGGCTACGCTTCGAAAGCCCAGGGCTGAACGCACAGCCGCAAAGGCCGCGCCGTCCTGACAGCGACAGCGCCCGCAAAGCCCTCTGCCGGATGGAACGTGGCAAGTTGCCAGGCCTGGCTGTCCTCACCCTGCCAGTCTGCTGAAACCAGGCGGGGTGTATCAGGATCAGAGATATCGATGGTGAAGCTTCGTCCGGAGACGGAGAGCCCTGTGCCCAGCGCCTTGAGCACCGCCTCTTTGGCAGCCCAATAGCGATAGAATGCCGCCGGGCGGCGATCTTCCGGCTCCGCCTCCAGCGCTGCAATTTCCGGCCTTGAGAAGGCCATATCCGCCACCCCTTCGGGCAGCCCCTTGATCCGCTCCACATCCACCCCAACGACAGCCTCGCTGACTGCAAGGGCCGCCACGTGATCGCTATGGCTGAGATTGAACGAGTACGGATGGTCACCGCCTTCAAGATGGGGGCGCCCATGGGGACCGGAAACGAAGGCGGGTGTTTGCGGCGAGACGCCGAGTACTGACGCAAGAATACCCCGCATCCCTGCCCGCGCGGCAATCCAGCGGCGCTGCAACTGCGGCGTGATGAAAGCGCTGGCGCGCTGACGTTCTTCCTCCGTCAGCCAAGAGGACAGCTTGGCCGCAACCGGCTCG
>NZ_NCJT01000456.1 GCF_002282565.1 Hyphomonas sp. 34-62-18 | reverse complement strand
CATTGCGCCGTTTGATATGCGCCCATTGCTGCAGGGCGCCATTTTCTCGCAGACGGTCGTTTCGCCCGATATTGAGATCGAGCTGGAAACAGAGCTTGAAACTGCGCCTTTCCTGGGGGACGAGCGCCTGCTGGGGCAGGCATTCGGGAACCTTCTGAAGAATGCCGCGGAGGCCATTGAAGGCCAGTCAGATGGCCATGACGTGTCCGGCCATATCCGCATCATCCTGCAGAAGGATGCGCGCGGGCTGGAAGTCATCATCGAAGACAATGGCCCCGGCTTCCCCGCTGAGGTGCGCAACCGGTTGCTGGAGCCTTATGTGACGACCCGGGAGAAGGGTACAGGTCTTGGCCTTGCGATTGTGAACCGCATCATTGTCGACCATGGCGGCTCCATCTCGCTGCAGAACCGTCCCGATGGTCTGCGCGGCGCGCGCGTGCGTGTGGCGCTGCCGGAGAATGGCGCGCTGGCGATGCAGTTTGAAGATATGTCTGATGAAGAGGCCGGCGCCGAAGGCCGCGTGCCTTACCCGTTGAGTTTGTAGAGGAGAGACGTGCATGGCACTCGATATCCTGGTTGTTGATGATGAGCCCGATATCCGTGAACTGATGGCCGGCGTGCTCGGCGATGAGGGCTATGCCGTCCGCACCGCCGACACGGCAGAGCGCGCAATTGAGGAAGTCCGCTCGCGCACGCCGCGGCTGGTGATCCTGGATGTCTGGCTGCAGGGAAGCGGCATGGATGGCCTCTCTGTACTGAAGTATCTGAAGTCGATCGACCCGATCTTGCCGGTCATCGTCATCAGCGGGCACGGGAACATTGAAACGGCGATCGCGGCCATCCGGCGCGGCGCGTTCGACTTCATCGAGAAGCCGATCAAGGCAGACCGGCTGATGCTGGTGGTGGAGCGCGCCATTGAGGCGGCCGCCCTGCGCTATGAGAACGCCGCCCTGCGCAACCGCGCCGGGGACGAGGAACGCTGGATCGGTAACAGCCAGGCCGCCGCCGCCCTGCGCGCGTCGCTCGAGAAGGTCGCGCCGACCAATTCCCGTGTACTGATCTCCGGGCCGGCTGGCGTCGGCAAGGAGCTCGCCGCGCGTCTCATTCACAAGAACTCGGCCCGCGCCGATGGCCCGTTCGTGGTGGTCAACGCGGCAACAATTGCGCCCGACCAGATGGAGATCGCCCTTTTTGGCGAGGAAGACCAACAGGGCCGTACAGTGCGTGTTGGCCTGTTTGAGCGTGCCCATACGGGTACGCTTCTGCTCGATGAAGTGGCCGACATGCCCATCGGCACTCAGA
>NZ_NCJT01000154.1 GCF_002282565.1 Hyphomonas sp. 34-62-18 | reverse complement strand
CGGATACGGATGGTCTGTCGGCGAGGTGTCGTACGATCATGAGAAGTTCATGGTGGGCCTGCATGCCGAAGTGGACCGCCTGTCAGCAATCTATGACCGTAACCTGAAGAATGCCGGTGTCGATGTGTTCGATGATCGCGCCGAATTCGTGGACCAGCATACGCTGCGCCTCAAGAAATCCGGCAAGACGATTACCGCAAAGAAAATCCTGATCGCCGTGGGCGGGCGCCCCTGGCTTCCGTCTGCGGAGGAACTTCCCGGTGTCGAGCATGTGATCGATTCCAATGGCGTGTTCGAGATGACGGAGCTGCCGAAGCGCATGGTGATCGCCGGGGGCGGCTATATCGCGGTGGAGTTTGCGCATGTGTTTGCCGGTCTCGGCACAGAGGTGACGCTCGTCTATCGCGGCGAGACCGTGCTGCGCGGCTTTGACGACGAAATCCGCCTGGCAGTGCATGAAGGGCTGAAAGAGGCCGGTGTGCGCGTGGTGACGAAATGCACGTTCAAATCCATCGAGAAGAAGCAAGACGGTTTCACCATCACGATGAGCAGCGGGCACACGATTGATACCGATGTCGTGCTGATGGCGGTGGGGCGCCGTGCGAATACGGATGGTCTGGCCTGTGACAAGGCGGGCGTGAAGCTTGCCGAGAATGGCGATGTGATTGTTGACGAATGGTCGCGCACCAATGTCGAGAATATCTGGGCGGTGGGTGATGTGACGGGCCGGGTGGCGCTGACGCCTGTGGCGATCCGCGAGGGCCATGCCTTTGCCGATACCGAGTTTGGCGGCAAGCCCTGGAAGATGGATCACGCCAATATTCCGACGGCGGTGTTTACCCAGCCGGAAGTGGGCACGGTCGGCATCTCCGAGGCGGACGCCCGCAAGCAGTTCGGCGAGATCGACATCTACAAGACGAAGTTCCGCCCGATGAAAAACATGCTGAACGGCGACCAGACACGCACCTTCATGAAGCTCGTTGTGCGCGCCTCAGACCAGCGCGTGCTGGGCGTGCATGTTGTGGGTGATGATGCCGCCGAGATGATCCAGACAGCGGCGATTGCCGTGAAGATGGGCGCAACCAAGCAGGACTTCGACCAGACCTGCGCGCTGCACCCTTCTGCCGCGGAAGAACTCGTCACGATGCGGACGAAATGGGTGCCGGAAGGGGTTTAGTGCCCCTTCTTTCCCTCATTCAGATCGCGGATTTCCAGCGCCACCTGTTTCAGGCTTTCGCGGATGGGTTTGAGGCCGCCGCCGCGGCCGGCATGGGTGACCAGCTGGCGCCAGGCGGGCTGGTCTTCCTGCGGGGCCTTGACGGCAAAGTGGGCCGAGCGGGGCAAAGCTGCCGTCATCAGCGCTTTTGAAAGCGGGAAGCCGGCAATCTCGTCAAATACGCCATTGCGGGCGTCGGCTTCGAAGGTGGACTGCTCATTGCGGTTCACGGCGTTGAAGAGGACCGAAAGATCCGGCCGCTTTGCCTCTTCGATCTGATTACGGATCACCTGGGCGAGCAGGCGCACGCCGCGCAGCGAGTAAATGTCTGCATGCATCGGGGCGATCACCCGGTCTGCCGCTTCCAGCGCGCAGCGCGTCAGGAAGGTGGCGTTGGGGTTGGTATCGAAGACGATGAGGTCATATTCGCTGCGGTAGTGTTCCACGCTGCGCAGGAAATGCTGCTTGATGGCGGCCAGCGCATCAGGATCGCTGGCAAAGGCGTATTTGGATATCTCGAACTGGCCGGAGATGATGTCGAGCCGGCCGGGCGGGCCGTCCACACCCAGAACAGAGTGAACGAACTGGTCGCGCGGGGCGGGCGTGAAGGGCTGGATGGTGAGGCCGAGCCAGTTTTCGGCCGGTGAGGCGGCGTCGCGCGCATGCAGGCGGGAGCGTTCGAACAGGGAGATGACGGAACGGTCCTGCGCGGAGGAAGCATCGGCCAGATCCATCGGGTAGAAGGTCTGGGTGAGGTTATATTGCGGATCGAGGTCGATCAGCAGAACGCGGCCGCCGAAAGCCTCCTGCCAGGCGCCGAAGACCTGCGCCGTGACGGTGGTCTTGCCGACCCCGCCCTTGAGGTTCATCACGGCGATGACCGGGCATTTCTTGCGGTAGGCCGCCTGTGTTTCGGCCACGAGCTGGCCCAGCCCGTCCGGCATGGCGGAGGAGAGGCGCAGGTGAGGCTGAACCTCCTGCTTGAAGAACCCGTTGAGGCGCGCCTTGTCGACCTGATAGGGGATGAGCTTGAGACCCATCGCCTTGGCCGCCTCGACATCCTGGCGCACGCGGCGGGAGCGCACGCCTTCAGCGGAAACGAGCACGATGATCGCAAAGGCGCGGTCGATGGCGGCGTCGGCTTCGGCGCGGGAGGTGTCCTCACCGGGATAGAATACCGTAACGGAAGCCGCGCGCAGCGCCTCATGCAAAGCAAGCAGGGCGTCCGGGTCTTTGCCCGAATGGCTGATATATACGTGCGACATCTGGCCCCGCGGCGCATGAATCTTCTGTCTGAACCGGCCTTTTAACGGGCTGGCTCGCGATTCCGCCATCTTCTTGCAGTGAAATTATGGTGAAACTTGAGCAATCGGCGCTCATATGTTTTATCGCGGCGAAAACTGAGTGAGACCCGAGCAATGACCTGGCATCCTTCCGACTGGCGCAACCTGCCTGCCAAGCACATCCCGCAGGATTATCCTGACGCGGCCGCCCTGGCAGCTGTTGAAGGCCGTCTGAGAAGCTTTCCGCCGCTGGTGTTTGCCGGCGAAGCCCGGCGCCTGAAGGCGCGGCTGGCCGATGTGGCCGCCGGTAAGGCGTTCCTGCTGCAGGGCGGCGACTGCGCCGAAAGCTTCAAGGAATTCCATCCGGACAACATCCGCGACACCTTCCGCGTGATCCTGCAGATGGCTGTCGTGCTGACCTTTGCCGCCGCCAAGCCTGTGGTGAAGGTGGGCCGGATTGCCGGCCAGTTCGGCAAGCCGCGCTCCGAGCCGACCGAGACGATCAATGGCGTGACGCTGCCGTCCTACCGGGGCGACAACATCAATGGCATGGAATTCACCCCTGAGTCCCGCATTCCGGACCCAGAGCGCCTGATCCAGGCCTATTCGCAATCAGCCGCCACGCTGAACCTGCTGCGCGCGTTCAGCCAGGGCGGCTATGCGAGCCTCGCCAACGTGCAACGCTGGATGCTCGGCTTCGTGGACCGTTCCTCGCAGGGCGAGCGCTATCAGAAGCTGGCAGACCAGATCTCCGCCTCGCTGCGCTTCATGGAAGCGGTCGGCCTCAACGCCGAGAGCGTTCCGCAGATGTCGCAGGTGGAGTTCTACACGAGCCATGAGGCGCTGCTGCTGGGCTATGAGGAAGCGATGACCCGCATCGATTCCACGAGCGGCGACTGGTACGACACCTCAGCTCACATGCTATGGATCGGCCACCGTACGCGGCAGGTGGATCATGCCCATGTCAATTTCTGCAAGGGCATCAAGAACCCCATCGGCATCAAATGTGGCCCCGGCATGGAGACAGATGAACTCCTCCGCCTGATCGACACGCTGAACCCGAAGGACGAGCCCGGCCGGATCACGCTGATCTCGCGTTTCGGCTCGGAAGGCGTGAAGGCTGGCCTGCCCCCGCTTGCCCGCGCGGTGAAGAAATCCGGCCGCACGGTGGTGTGGTCCTGCGATCCGATGCACGGCAACACGCTGAAAACCGGCACTGGCTTCAAGACGCGGCCTGTGGACCGTATCCTTTCCGAAGTGCGTCAGTTTATCGACGTGCTGTCGGCAGAAGGCTGCTATCCGGGCGGGGTGCATTTCGAGATGACCGGCCAGAACGTCACCGAGTGCATCGGCGGCGCGCAGGCGATTTCGGAAGAAGACCTCTCCAGCCGCTACCACACCCATTGCGACCCGCGCCTCAATGGTGAGCAGGCGCTGGAGCTTGCCTTCCTCATCGCCGAGAAGCTGCAAGCGGCCGAGGCCGACGCGGGCGCCGCACGCAAGGCGGGCTGATCGCGCTTTCTGCAAAGACCCATCGGACGCCGTTATTCGGCGTTCGATGGTGTTGAACTTTGCCGGTACGAGGTTTCAGCGCCTCGACGCTGTTCTGAAGTGGCTCAGAGGCCGTAAGTCTCGATCAGCTTTTCGGCGAAGGCTTTGGCGCGGTCGTCTTTTGAGGCCTTGGCGGCCTCATCGTCCCGCATGGTCTTCTGGGCGTTGAGAAGGATCATGGCGGTTTCATCATCCGCATTCGGAAAGATCGAGAGGCGGCCCCGGTCCCGGCGATAGACGGCGGTGACCGTGCCGGCGCTGGTGCCAATCAGGGTGAAGCCGCCCATTTCGCCGGCCAGCTTTATCTGTTCGGCGCGTTCAGCGGCAAGGTTGGCGGCGCTGTCCCAGGTCTGGATGCCGGCACTGAAAATCTGGGTGCCCTCTGCGTCTGTCCAGATGCAGCGGGATTCAGAAGCGGTGGTTTCCAGGGTGCCCGTGCCTGGAATGGCGAGCGCTTCGAGGTCCTCAGCGGGCAGCCAGGCGCAAGGATCTGCGTTCACAGCGGCGGCCCACTTATCCCAGTCAAAGCCGCTCGGCGTGGCAACCGGCGCGGCAGGTTCGCCGGGCTCTGCCGCCGCGGGGGCGGCCTCAGGGGTGACGGGGGCTTCGACCGGGGCCGCCGGTTCGCTGCCGCCACACGCCGCCGCCATCGACAGCAGGGCGAGCGCAGGCAGGATTGTGAGGCGCTTCATGGGATCACTCCTTCAGATAGCCCTTCTTGCCGGGCAGGATGAGAATATCGACCCGCCGGTTTTCGGCGCGGCCCTCTTCGGTGGCATTGTCCGCCACCGGACGGCTGGCGCCATAGCCCTTGATGGTCACGTCCTCCGGAACGGCAGACATTTTTCCGGAAAGATTGGCCCAGACAGACTTGGCGCGGTTTTCCGAAAGCGTCTGGTTGGACGCCGCCGAACCGGTCGAGTCTGTGTGGCCTTCGACCGTCACGCGGATATCGGCGCCGTAATTCTCCAGCTGCGCCGCAAGGTCGCTGAGGGCGGCTTCAGCTTCCGGCTTGATCTCGAACTTGCCGACATCAAACAGAAGGGCGCTGTCGAGCGAAAGGCGGATTTCCGCGCCCACGGCCGCGATGGCATCAATGTCGGCGCCGGCATGGTTGCCGCCGCAGGCATTGCTGGCATTGGTGAGCCGGACGAAGGGAAACTTGTCCCCCTTGTTCACGAAGGGGCCAATATCAACATCCGACCGGGCGCCTTCGATTTCGCCGACCTCAATCCAGTTCTCTCCGTCTGCGGATATAGCCAGCTGCGTTTTCTCGACCACCGGTCCAATCTCGAAGATGTAGAGGTCGATACCGTCAACATCGACAAGGATATTATCCGTAAACTGCGTAATGAGTTCGCCGTTGCAGCCGAGGGAGATGAAATCGGCGCTGTAGGTGTTGCGATAGTTGGGTTCCCCTGTCGCGTTCTCGGGAAAGTCAAATGGGGCCTTGGAGGGCTTCTCGCCTGGTGTGAAGCTTCCCGCGCGATCGGCGAAAGAGAGCGCGCCGAGCGGAAGGCAGATCTCGCGCTTGCCGCTGCCGTAGACGAGGCCGGGGCAGTCGGCCGTTTCCCGGCCCTTGCCCGGCGCATCCCGGTCGATTTTGGGTGGCGGCGCGTCAGCCGTCTTCGGCAGCAGGAGGCGGATATCTTCCTCCGTGATACCGTCAGGGCCAGCGCCTTTGATCAGGGCGTTGAGCTCGGCATTGGTGGCGGTAAAGCGTCCGTCCGTCTGCGCTTTCAGCAGGGCGTCGAGTTCCTCCTTGGTCATCGTGAAACTGCCGCCCATGCTCTCCACCAGATGGTGGAGCGTTGGCCCCGTCAGTTCCATCACAGGCCCGCGCCGGGCGAGGTCCAGCGCTTTCTGAGCGCCGGGCGTCGCGGCGACGAGGGCATCCTGATTGGCCCGGAGCGCGTCGATACCGGAGCTGTCGCTCTCTTCGGCGTCAGCTTGTGCGATCATGTCCATCTGATCGGCGAGGGGGCTGAGGTCGAGCGTGGGATAGGCTTCCTGCAA
>NZ_NCJT01000153.1 GCF_002282565.1 Hyphomonas sp. 34-62-18 | reverse complement strand
CCCAACACGCATGGGATGGCCCTGCATGCCGATGGCGGGCTGATGGCATCGAAGCCCTATGCGGCGAGCGGCAATTATATCTCCAAGATGTCGGATTATTGCGAGAGCTGCGCCTATGATGTGAAGCAGCGGACCGGGGAAAAAGCGTGCCCGTTCAATTTTCTTTACTGGGATTTCATCGACCGCCACGAGGCGCAGTTCAGAAACAACCCCAGGATGGCCGTTATCTGTAAATCCATAAACAGGATGAGCGTTTCGGAACGTGATGCGATACGCGCCGAAGCGGCTAAATTCCTCGGTGAGATCGGGCCAAATTCTCCCTAGGCGGTCCATTTCCACAGGGAGATAGATGAAATTTCATCGATCCCGGTTGGCTCTGGATAACCCGATTGCTGTAACAATGTTCAGTGGAATGTGGGACGCTTAGAGCGTGCGGGAGATGGGGAATATGCCACATCGGGAAGATGGCCCGGCGACGCTTTGGTCGTTGAGGAAGCTCATGCAAGGCATTGAGGTGCCGGACAAGCATGTGCCGGCGCTGCGCGCGCAGCAGATGAATTCGATGAGCCGGATCACCAATGTGATCATTCTCTCGAACGTGCTCAACATTATCGCCATTCTCGGCATTTTCCTGAATTATGGACAGATCCACTTCCTTGTGGCGTGGTCCGTCTGTGGGCTGATTATCAATATCGGCGCCTGGTTCAAGTATCGCCACTTCCTGCGGATTGACCCGGAGCGCCGGAGCAACCGGCGCGCCATTGGCGACTTTACGCGCGTGGCCATCTGCAATGGCGTGCTCTGGGGGCTTGCGCCTATCGTGGTGCTTGGCACGGCGGATGTGCAGGGGCAGATGGTGATGGGCATCATCACCGCCGGGATGATGTTTGCGGGCGGCTTTTTGCTGTCTCGCATACCCGTCGCGGCGATCTACTACATTGTTCCCACGGGGCTGGGCCTGGCAACGGCGCTGATGCTTCAGACCGGCACGAAGTATGCGATCCTCTCTATCCTGATGGTATATTACCTGATTGTGCTGCTGGTGGCCGTTGCGTGGACGCACCGGCAGTTTGTGGAACAGTTCCTTCGCCGGGCGGCGATTCAGGACCAATCGCAGCTGATTGGCCTTCTGCTGCGCGACTTTGAAGAGAGCACATCCGACACGCTTTGGCAGACGGATGCAGACGGGGTGTTGCAGGAGCTGCCGATTGTGGGCGAGGCGGCGGATGCGGCCTGGAGCAAGAGCGACACGCTGCGCCGTGGGACGCTGTTTGCGCAGGTGTTCCATCCGAGCGACGCGCGCCTTGCTTTGGAGGCCGCCATCGTGGCGCGCCAGCCTTTCCGCGACCAGGTGGTGCCGGTCAAGAGCGCGAATGGCGAGCTGCGCTGGTGGTCGGTGACCGGCAAGCCGGTGATCGAACAGGGCCGGTTTACCGGCTATCGCGGTGTTGCGACGGATGTGACACAGTCCAAGAAGATTGAAGACCGGATTGCCCATATGGCGCATTACGATGGTCTGACCGGCCTGCCCAATCGCATTACGCTGCAGGAGCAATTGGAGGCCCAGCTGCGCGACCTGCCGGCAGCGCCAGCCTGCCGCGCGCTGATGATGATGGACCTCGACAGTTTCAAATGGGTCAACGACACGCTGGGCCATCCGGCGGGGGACGAGCTGCTGCGCCAGGTGGCGGCCCGTATCCGGTCACAGTCCGTACCCGGAGATGTTATCGCGCGCCTTGGCGGCGACGAGTTCGCCATGATCGTCGAGCGCGACAGCCCGGAAGCGCTGGAGAGTTTCCTCGACACGTTTGCGGCGCGGATGAGCGAGTTCTACGATGTGTGGGGCTCGGCAGCCAATTCCTCTGCTTCCATCGGTGTGCGCCTGTTTGATCCGGCGATCCAGGACAGCCGCACAATGTTCCGCCAGGCGGACCTAGCGCTTTATCACGCAAAGCATCTGGGCAAGGCCAAATGGTGCATGTTCGAGCCCGAGCTTGAGCGGCGCGCGCAGGCACGGCTTGATATTCAGGATGAGCTGCAGCGGGCGATGGAGCGCAACGAGCTGCGGATCCACTTCCAGCCCATCGTGGACGCGCAGACGCATGAAACCGTGGCCTGCGAAACCCTGCTGCGCTGGGAGCATCCGGAGCGGGGCCTCGTTTATCCCGGCGAGTTTATTGAGCATGCCGAAGAAAACGGCCTGATTACCCGTATGGGCGAATGGGTGATCCGCGCGGCGCTGATGGAAGCCACGCGTTTGCCCGATCATGTGCGCATCTGCGTGAACATATCCCCGCTGCAGGTGCATTCGGCCTCACTGACTTCAACAATCATCAGCGCCATTGCGGCCAGCAAGCTGGACCCCGGCCGGCTTGAACTGGAGATCACGGAGACAGCACTGATGAGCAACACAGACTTCACGCTGCGCCGGCTGCACCAGCTGCGATCGCTGGGGGTGCGGATTGCGCTGGATGATTTCGGCGCGGGGTTCTCCTCGCTGAGCTATCTGCGCTCTTTCCCGTTTGACCGGATCAAGATCGACCGGACGTTCGTGAGCGATATCGAGACGCGGTCTGACAGCCAGGCGATCACCCGGTCGATGGTGAGCCTTGCCAGATCTCTGGGTATGCAGTGTACTGCAGAAGGCGTGGAAACAACGCTGCAGGCCGATTTCCTGCGCGAGCTGGGATGCGAGGAGCTTCAGGGCTACTTCTTCAGCCGGGCACAGCCGCTGGAACAGCTGGGCCATATCGTGCCGTTGCGCCAAAGGGCGGAGCCTGTGGTGGTGACGCAGACCGCGGCAGAGCCGGAGCTTCAGAGCCGCGCCAGCTGAGGGCTGGCGGGGTTCTTCTGATGACGCTCCAGCCTTTTATTCTCCGCCGTCGTCTGCCTTTGGCTCTTCTGCAGGCTTGGGCGCAGAGCGGCGGCCAAAGAGATTTCCGAGCGCGTCACGCGCGGCTTTCTCTGCGGCTTCCTCGAGTTGTTCTTCGGCCGTGGGCGCGGGGGTGGCGGGCTGTGGCTGAGCGGCGGGCGTTTCGCCCTCTGCCTCCGGGGTGGTCGTGGGTGTCTGCGGCGTGGCGGCAGGCTGTTTACCGCCGATGATGTTGCCGATGATCGAACCGGCAACGTCGCCCGCCCGGTCATTGACCTCCTGTTGCAGGCGTCCGGCCAGTTCAGCCTGCAGGGCCGCCTGAACGCCCGAGAGATCCGGCGTGACTTTCAGCGCATTCCAGCTGCCCGAGAGGCGGACGGGCACGGGAATACCATTCAGCTGAACCACTGCGCCCTGTCCCTGGGCTTTCTTGTCGATGGCCGTTGCAAGGCGCACATCAAGGGACTGGCCGCCGATATCGATCTTGCCAGTCCCATCGATGCCGAGCACGGGGCTCAGCAGTTTGAGGATGTCGACGCTGGCCACACCATTCTGTACGCTGAGCACTGTGTTGAACGAGGTAAACTCGGTTTCGGCCGCCGGGGAGAGGACGCCCCGGAAGTCGAGATTGTTCAGGCTGCCCGTGGTGACGGCCTGCTGCAGTGATTGCGCGCTGCGGACGAGTTGGGTGACGTTGAGACCCTTGAGCGCGCCTTCGTTGAGATTGGTCGAAAGTTCGCCGTTTAGGCCGCGCATGATCTCGTCAATCGACGTGCCGCGGGCGGAGGCATCCACCTTGAACGCGCCGGTGCCCGTCAGATTGTCGAAACCGGCCAGCGTGCCGAGGAGGCTGGAGATGGCGACATTGTTGCCCTCCATCGCGAAGTTCACCGCAGGGATCTGGCCGGCAGCGTCCACAACCATCTGGCCCTTCCAGTTTCCGCCGAAGGCCTTGAAGCGGGAGAGGTCTGTCGTCAGCTTGCCGCCGTTGAGGTTGGTGGCCATCGCGGCATCGGTGAGCACGACGCTACCAATCGTCAGTTTGCTGGTCTTGATGTTCAAATCGGCATCGGCGGCCTGGAGACCTGCTAGGTCCAGCTTTTCCTTGCTCCAGGGCTCAAGCTGTTGCTGCTGGGGTTTCTGGTCTGCCGGGGCAAGGAAGGGCGAAAGATCCAGCGCGCCCATGTCGAGATTGCCGGTGAGGCGCGGGCGCTCACCCGTCAGGTCGATGCCGGCGGTGCCTTTGGCAGTGATGTCACCCAGTTTCAGGTCCAGGCCGGACAGGGCGATTTTGGTGAAGGTGCCGCTGGCCTGGCCTTTTGCGCTGAAGCTTTGAAGGGTGGTTCCGGGCGCCATTTCCACTTCGGCCGCGGCCAGCAGATCACGCAGGCGCGAACTTTCGGCTGACAGGGCGCCTTTCAGGCTGCCATCGCCGCCCAGCCCGACATCGCCCGCATATGAGGACGTCAGCAGCTCGCTCTCCTGGGAAAGGTCGACCCCGGTGAGCACCAGCGCGTCGACAGGGCCGCTGATGGCAGAGGTGAGGTCGATCCTGCCGAGGGCGGTTGCGGCGGGCAGGTCAAACTCCAGCTGGCGCGCGAGTTCGCCAGCATCGGGCGAGCGCAGTTCCAGCGTGCCCTTCAGGGAAGGGAGTTCGCCCAACTGGATGGTGCCGGCATAGTTGGCGGTGATCAGGTCGCCCTTGATGCCGAGCTTGTCGAAGCTGAGATCGGGCTGAAGCAGAGAGCCGCTGACCTTGCCCTTGATTTCTGCGCCGCCGAGCGGGGCGAGGTTCAATGGCATGTCCATATCGGCAAACCGGGCAAGCTCCGCCAGGCTCGGCGCATCAAGGCTGAGATTGCCGGAGATGGTGGGGGCTTCGGAGAGGTTGAACTGCCCGATGAAGCTGGTTTTGGCGAGGCTGGAGCTCTGGGTCAGCTTTTCGATGTCGACGAGGAGGGCGTTGGCGGGGCCCTGCAGACGGCCTTCCAAGTTGATCTTGCCGAGCTTTGCGAGGTCGAAGGGAACTTCGGTGCCAGTCAGCGCAGCGAGCGCCGGGAGGGCGTCGGACGAGGCACGGAACTCGCCTTCGATGACCGGAATGGCACCGAGGGTGACAGCCCCGGCATAGTGGACCTTGCCGAAGGGGGTCTCCAGGTCTGCCTTGATGTCAGCGGGCTTTTCCTTCGTCAGGGCGTCGATCGTGTCGACAGTGGAGTTGATCTCGAACGGGTGAGCCTGGAAAAAGCCTTTTGCCTTCAGGCGGAACGGTTCGTCGGTTGAGGCCATCGAGGCCTGAAGGTCGAGGTCGCGCAGTTCATAATATTCGCCGGTTCCGGCATCGCGGTAGGTCAGCGAGGCGTTCTGCAGCCGTGCCTGTTCCACGCCGCCATTGAAGCCCTTCTGTTCCGTTGGGGGCTGGGTGGGGCCAGGCTGGGGCGGTTCAGCGGGGGTAAAAACCCAGTTGGTCTGACCGTCTGCGAGTTTCTGCAGGGACACTTTTGCATCGACAAAAGCGAGTTCCTTCACCTCAACCCGGCGGGAGAGAAGCGGCATCAAGCGGACCGAACCTCGCAGCTCACCGGCCTCGACCATATAGGGCCCGTCAAATCCCGGTGGGTTGGCGACGGTCACCCCGTCCACGCTGGCAGCAATGGCCGGGAATATCGAGATATTTACGTCTCCCGTCAGCGTGATCTGACGCTGCAGCGCCTGGGTGGCGGCACGCTCGATCTGCGCCCGGTAAACAGCTTTGGGCACGAGGAAAGGCACGGTGACGAGGGCAATCAGGAGGAGGGCGATCACGCCGCCAGCGATCAGGCCGATGCGTTTGATGTTCATGGGGCGAATCCCGGCTTTTGCGTCGTTTATTACCAGATGGGTTTGGAATGTGTCCTGTGAATGGCAAAGGGGGCACAAAAGGGTGGAAACACGCCGCCCCTGAGGCAAAACACTTGCTTGTGAATTGCGTGAAGAAGTGTGCTTGACCCGCCCGCCATGCTTGATTAGAGAGGCGCTTCGCTCCTGAAAGGGGGCGCCAGAAAAATGCGCGGGTGTAGCTCAGTCGTCACTCGCGCCATTTGTCAAAAATTATCTCCAATAAAATCAAGCACTTAGAGTGACCCAAGGGTCGCTCTTTGCCGTCATATCGAAAATTGGGATACAAATTGGATACAAATTGGGATACAAGGAGCAATGGCTGAGCTCCGCGATCCTGATCGATTTCTCCTCAAACGCGGCAACCGCTGGTACTATCAGCGACGCGTTCCCAACCAGTTTTCCCATCTTGATGACCGGGCCTTCGTGAAAGTTTCCCTGAAGACCGGATCGCATGAAATCGCCCGTCTTCGGCGGGACCATCTCGCCGAAGCTGATGACCAATACTGGATGGCGCTTGCCGTTGAGGCGGGCAGCCCCGGCGGCAGCGGTCCGACCCTTCGTGCGGCGCTCGAGCATCGGTACAAGGCGGCCATCTCCCGCGCCATGGCTTATGGGTTTTCCTACAAGCCGGCGGAGCCGCTCGCCGAGAGCCAGGCAATCGCTGAGCTGATGGAGCGTATCCGGATGCTGGAGGCGCAGGCCGGCAAGGGCGGGGATCCGAGCCGCGCAGACGCCGAGGCGCTCCTGGGCGGATCACCCGATCCTTCTTCCAGCATTACGGTGTCCGAGGCGTTCGAGCTCTATGTCAAACGCATCGCGTTCGATGACCAATACAACAAGTCCGAAGCCCAGCGCCGGTCCTGGGAGAAGACAAAGCGAACCTCGATCAACTATTTCATTGACCAGATGGGTGACCTGCCGCTCAGCGACATCACGCGGGAGAAAGCGCTCGAATACCGCGACTGGTGGATGGAGAAGATGCAGCCGCAGGCCGATGGCTCTGCGCCGGTCGCCCCTAACACGGCCAACCGGCATATCGGAAACATCCGCTCTCTCTATGAGCGTTATTTCAAACATATCGGCGCGGCCGATGTGGAAGATCCGTTCAGGGACTTTTATTTCAGCGGCAAGACCGAGGTGAAGCGTGCCTCGTTCAGCAATGAGTGGGTCAGAAGCCAGATCCTCGTGCCAGGCCTGTTTGATGGTCTGCGGCTGGAGCTGCGCGTCATCATTTACCTGCTCATCGAAACCGGCGCACGCCTCAGTGAGCTTGTGAACCTGCGCCCGGAAGACATCCGGCTGAATGCCATAGTCCCGCACATCGCGATCCGGCCCGAGCAGAACCGGGAACTCAAGACAGACGATTCCCGGCGTGAGATTCCGCTGGTCGGCGTCGCTGAAATCGCGATGCGTGCCTGCCCGGAGGGGTTTCCGTATTACTATGACCGCAGCACGCTGGTGTCGGCGAACCTGATGAAGGCATTCCGGCAGAGAAAGCTCCTGCCAACATCGGACCACGTCATATATTCTTTCCGGCATTCATTTGAAGACCGGATGCTGGAAGGTGGGCTCGACTACGGGCTGCGATGCGCGCTGATGGGGCATAAGAACAACCGGCCAGAATACGGGATGGGCGGGTCGCTCGAATACCGGCGGGCGGAGCTTTTGAAGATCGCGCATCCGTTTGAGGCGGGGGTGTTTGGTGAAGGTTAAGTTTGTGGTCGATGATAGGTCGTTTGGGCTTTTGGCTGGCTGCTGATCCAATGATCAGGCCCGTTAAAGCCCGAAAGAAGGCGTTAGATAAATGGATGTTCGAAGGCAGAAATCTCCGAAAACGGTCATTGATGTAGCCATGCTGCTAGAGTCTTCCATATATGATAGAGTTTTTAGATCCTTGGAATGATAGGTTTTGAAACGAAGCGGGCCACCTCTGTTGTGATCTGCCCAGTGGCCATCCCTCTTGTTGCACCCGACCGGCGCCCCATATCTGTAATCCAAACAGCGAAAGGGCTCGACTACATGAAACCGATTCTTCTGGCCCCGCTGCTGGTCACCGCCGCATGCACGCACACCGGCTTCTATGCCCTTTCGGATAGTACCCCCTCTGATCGGGCTATGACGTTCAACGGCACAGTGTTGTCGGTCGAAGCGGACGGCGACTTTCTGCTGGAAACGAGCGGGCGGCTGCTTTTGGTCGACGTCGGCGACACAGACGTCAAGGTTGAGCTGGGCGATCGCGTGACCGTTACGGGACGCACCGACAACGACAACGACGAAGCAGACGCACCGGAACTGGATGCAGAGTCCGTGACGGACTGGCTCCCTCCCGCCGCCCCGACGAAGTAGCTGCCATCAGGACTCATTTAGAACCGGCCTGGGCGGTTGGGACTCCACCGTCCGCGTATGCAGCGATGTAGGCGCCTTTCATCGTTACAAGACAAATCCAGTAGCGCGCCTATCGGAGTGCAAACACCACGCCCATTCACACCGGTGCCGCTCTACATGGGAACCGACGCGGTTAAACCGGAGCAAGCTGCATCAGTCTCATTTGGAGCCATGGACGTGCCATATCGAAGCGAGCCTTGGAACCAACCCCGAAACTCAGGTGAACACCAATCGCTGCCGATACTTACGCCATTTCATGACTTTTCGCGCGTCAGCCGCTCTGCAAAAGAAATTCCGATCGCTGACAATACGAAGGTGAAGTGAATGACCGCCACCATCGCCACAACCTGCACGTTCTCCAGACTGAGGTCACCGCCGAGGTAAATTTTCAGGGCGTGAACGCCTGATATCGAGATGATGGCGAATGCGAGTTTCAGTTTGAGATTGTAGGTATTGACGTGGTCCAGCCAGTCCGGCTTTTTCATGTCTTTTTCGTCAAAGTGACGGGTGGTCACAAACAGTGATACGCCCGCCAGAGACACAACCCACACAAGCTGCGCCACCATCGTCATATCCACCAGTTCCAGCACCTTGATGATCAGGTCGATCTTGCTGATGTCGTCGAACAGTAGGGTACTCATCAGCCTGTAGGTCTCGAGGACGAACTTGCCCAGAATGCCAAGAATGATCGTGACCAGACCCACATAGAAGACCAACATCGTGAAGCGCATGCCGTAGAGCAGCGACCCGACCAATGAGAGTATTTTTTCCATTCTTGCCCACCATAAAACAGAGAGACCGTTACTTCAGACAGCGATACCACTGGAGTTTCGTTCACCACACTGCCGAAAGCCCTTTTGAAGAAGATGCAGCTATCGATGGCTCTGTATCTGTCCAGCGCGAGTTTGGACATAAAAAACCTGATAGTAACGCGACATATTTCGATGCGGACGTAGGCGACCATCAGTTATTTGCGGCCGCGACACTTTCGCAATGTCCCGGGCGAAGCTCTTGCGGAAGCGCCTGACGGTATCCACGTCATCCCCGGAAATCGGAATTCAATAACCACTCCAGCCACTCAACAGCCCCCGGCTGATCAGGGTTTTTGGCAAGCAAGGAACGCTAAAGGGAAAACATGAAACGCACTTTTTTCGTGGCCGGTTTCGCGCTGGCACTTGCGGCCTGCGGTGAAGCAGCAGACCTGCAACAAATCAAGCAAGGCGCGCTCGATCTTGGGGGGCAGGCTCTCGAGGCGGCAAGTGGTGCAGTGGATACTAAGACGGCCTGTGTTCTGGCTGGACAATCCGAAGTATTCTGCGGCTGCGTCCAGGACAGCTTAGGGTCCGAGATCACCGGCGAGCATCTGGACGCACTTAAGAATGTCGTGAGCAAAAGTCTTAGCGGTGAAGGCTTGCCGGCCGCCATCGAGCGAGCCGGTGACGTCGACCCCACGACCCGCGAGGCATTGGTGCAATGCGCAACGACGGCCGCAGTTGAAGGCGCGTTGGGCGAGGCGGGGAATTAGGTTTTCACCCGCGCTGAGCGAGCGGCTTAGACGGGCCGAGTCGGCTCCCTGCGTCCCGGTTCGAGGACCGTCAGAGTGGCCTCAGTCCGGTCATTCGCCCGCCTGACTGCAACCAGGCCAGACTTTGCCGAAAACTGCCCTTTGCGCCTGGTAGAGTTTTCTCTGCGCCGAACTGTCGATTGAGCGAGTCCGGTTCCGGGCGCAGAACTCGACGTAGTGAGTGCGGTCTCGATTGACAGATCGATGTGCAGAGAGGCCAGTGTTCAAGACTGGAACCAGACTTTTGATGAGCCGTTCATGGAAACCGTCCAAACGCCTTCTGCACCAGACGTCGTCGTCGTTGGGGCCGGCGGCGCCGGCATCGCTGCGGCGCACCGTCTGCGCGCTCTCGGCTTCAGCGTGCTTGTGGTGGAAGCCTCCGACCGTACTGGCGGACGGGCGTTCACCGAAAGCGAAACCTTCGGTTTACCCTTCGATCATGGATGCGCCTGGCTGCAGGGCCCCGGTGACCTGCCCTACATCAGCGCCGCCCGCTCAGCAGGCTTCTCCCTGATCGATCATCACGATCCTCCCGGCGCCCTGTTTTCAGGAGGCAAGCCCGCCACGCCGGACGATGCAGCAAGATATGATGAGGCCGCGTCCCGCCTCAGGCAAATGCTGGCATCCCACGCAGACGATGTCGCCGCGTCGAGCCTGGTGAAATCAAGCGACCGATGGCTGGCTGCCGCTGCAACATGGCTTGGCGCAATGGACCACGGCATCGATCTGACCGAGCTTTCGAGCGCCGATGTTGCGGTTTATGGCGCCTATGAGGTGAACGCCCTCATCAAGGAAGGCTTAGGGACCCTCGTCGCGCAGTTTGCAAAGGGCCTGCCCGTCCAGACAGGCACCGTCGTCACGGACGTGGACTGGTCGGGCGCTGGTGTGACTGTGCGCACACAGAAGGGCGACATCCGGGCGCAAGCGGTCATCATGACGGTTTCGACCGGTGTGATGTCGGCGCGAAGCATAAGGTTTACACCGGACTTGCCCACGGAAGTCTGGCAAGCCTTTGACGACCTTCCCATGGGCCTGTTGACGAAGATCGCGCTACAGACAGATGGTGCGCGCTTCGGTTTGCCGGAGAACGCCTTTGTCACGCGCGCCGTCGATGAGCCCCTTCCGGCGAAAGCGGCCTTCTTTCTCTCTTTTCCTGCCGGATACGATCTCTGCGTCGGGTTCGTGGGCGGCAGTCAGGCCTG
>NZ_NCJT01000152.1 GCF_002282565.1 Hyphomonas sp. 34-62-18 | reverse complement strand
GGCCGGGCCCGGCCTCTGGCTGATGGAGCTGCACCACGGGCCGACACTCGCCTTCAAGGATGTGGCGATGCAGATCATCGGCCAGATCTATGACTATCTCCTTGGCCTCTCCGGCCAGCGTATGACGGTGACCTGCGCGACCTCTGGCGATACGGGCGGAGCAGCTGCCGGGGCGTTTGCCGGGGCGAAGAATGTGCGCCTTGTGATCCTGCACCCGCATGAGCGTGTGTCGCCCGTCCAGCGCCTGTTCATGACGACGACCGGGGCGGAGAACGTCCTCAACATCGCCGTGGACGGAGATTTCGACGACTGCCAGTCGATGGTGAAATCGATGTTTGCGGACAAGGCGTTTGCCGCCAGCATCGGCCTTTCCGGCGTCAATTCCATCAACTGGGCGCGGATTGCGGCGCAGGCGGTCTATTACGCCACCGCCAGCGCGCAGCTGGGCCACCGGGCGCTGCGCTTTGTGGTGCCGAGCGGCAATATGGGCGACGCGCTGGCGGGCTATGTGGCGGCGCGCTGCGGCCTGCTGCCAGGCGGCCTCGAGATCTGCTGCGCGGTGAATGAAAACGATACGCTGGCGCGGGTGTTTTCCACTGGCCGCATGACCCGTCAGGCCGCCGTCGCAACCCCCAGCCCCGCGATGGACATTGCCGTGCCGTCGAACTTTGAACGGCTGCTGTTTGAAGTGACCGGCCGTGAAGCAGAGGCCGTGCGCCGCACCTATGAAACCTATGCCCAGGCCGGCGAAGCGGAGCTGCCGGAAACGGCGAAGGCGCGCCTTTCCTGCACCGGGCTTTCGGCACTTTCGGTCAACAATGCCGATACGATGGCCGAGATGGAGCGGTTCCGCACAGAGACCGGCTGGCTGATCTGTCCGCATACGGCAGTGGGCACCAAGACAGCGCGTAGCCTGAAACCTTCCAGCGCGGTGGCGACCATTGTGCTGGCAACGGCGGCGGCGAGCAAGTTTCCCGAGACCGTGAAAGAGGCGACCGGCGAGGATGCCCCGCTGCCGAGCCGCTGCGCCGAGCTGCTCAGCCGGGGCGAGGTGTTCGAGCGCTTTGCCTCTGACCCCGCAGCGGTGCGCGCCCGCATTGCGGCCTTCGCAGGCTAGCGGCGCCGATGGCGTTTGTTCCGCTCGATACGGTTATCCCGGCAGAGCGGCTGGTGCTGATGGCGCCGCGCAAGAGCGACTATGAAGACTGGGCAGCGCTGCGCACGGTGAGCCGCGCATACCTTGAGCCCTGGGAACCCAGCTGGCCTGCTGACGCGCTGAGCCGCAAGGACTGGCACCGGCGCGTGACGGCCTGGACGAGAGCCTGGAAGGCGGGAACGGGCTATGTGTTCCTCATCCGCCGCCTGTCTGACAATGCGCTGCTGGGCGGTGCCTCTCTGACACAGGTGCGCGGCTGGCCGGCCAACAGCGCCAGCCTTGGCTACTGGATGGGCGAGCCTCATGCGGGCCAGGGCTACATGAAGGAAGCGGTAACGGCCCTGTGCGCCTGGGCGTTTCCGATGCTTAACCTTGCCCGGATCGAGGCGGGGATCGTGCCGGAGAATGAGCGCTCCCGCGCGGTGCTGGAAGGCACGGGATTTGCTGAAGAGGGGCGGGCGAGCGCGTATCTGGAGATTGCCGGAACGCGCCGCGACCATATCCTTTTCGCTCTCGTCAGGGCGGATTTTCGCCGCTAGGTAACGAGAACACATGGCAAGACGCACCCCAAAGGATCCCCAGGGCAGCTGGCACTGGCGCGGCGAGGCAGGCCGCCTCGTCATCGAGGCGCCGTCTGGCACATTGCTGTCAGACCTTTCCGGCGACTGGTCGCTGGACGCGCTGGAGAAAATGGTCGAGGGGCTGAGCCGCGGGCGGCTCGCCAAGGCCCTTTCCACGGGCGAAGGCGGCCCGGTGCGCTGCGGCCTGCGGCTGTCCAATGGGCGGGATATCCATTTCGTCGGCGCCTTTGTCAGCGACAGTGAAGCGCGCGGCATGCTGCTGGCGGGGGAAACCTTCCCGGAGATTGACCCGAGCGACATGCGCCCCGGCCCGGACCTTGCCCCGGTTTACCAGCCGATCATTTCGCTGCGCGATGGCCGCGTCGTCGGCTTTGAGGCGCTGGCGCGCTGGGACAGCAATGAAGAGAAAGTGCCGCCGAGCCGCTATGAGGACCAGGCGCTGGCCTCCAACATGCTGATCCGCTCGGCCGAAACCCTGTCAAACCTGCGCGAAGGCGCAAAGCGCGACGACCTCTTCATGCATGTGAACCTCACGGCGCGGGAGCTGACCAAGAGCACCCTGCCGGCGCTGATCGAGGCGCTGATGAATGGCTACAAGCTTCCCGAGCGGGCGCTGCGCATGGAACTGACCGAGCAGGCGGCGCTGCGCGACGAGACCCATGCCCTGTCCGCGGCGATGGCGCTGAAGGCGGTGGGCGCGGGGCTGGTGCTCGATGATTTCGGCACGGGGCATTCCTCTTTCGCCTGGCTGGCCGACCTGCCCTTTGACAGCCTGAAGATCGATCATGGCCTCACAAGCCGCCTTGGCCAGCAGCGCAATGACACGATCCTCTCCACCATCACCCTGCTGGCCAGCCGGCTCGGCATGTCCTCAACTGCCGAAGGCGTGGAAGCGCGCGAAGACGCCAGCCGCCTGCGCGCGCTGGGTTTCGACTACGCCCAGGGCTACGCCTTCGCCCGCCCCATGGACGCCGCCAGCGCGCTGGCCTTCCTGAAAGGATAAAACAATGAGCCAGGCGACGCCTGAACATCGCGCGATTGCGGATTATCTGGCCGGGGCGTTTGGCGGGGAGATCAAGGTGATGGGCCAAGCCTATCATGACGGTTTGTCCGTGAACGTGCTTGTGTCCTCAGGGGCGCCGGAGGGGGATTATCTCTCCTGCTCCACCATCGGCCTCAGTGACCGGGAGCTGGTGCTGGAGGACGCGCCGATGGGGTTTGGCGTGGAGCTTTGCGGCGCGCTTTATGCCGATGAGGGGCCATTTGTGGCGATGCTGGCCGACATTGCCCATGAGGTGCAGACCGGCGAGTGGAGCATTGGCCTTGGCACCATCCTGCCGGATGTGATCCAGGCCTATTTCCCCGGCAGCACGATGCAGCACCTTTTGCTGGTGCACCCTTTCTTCTGGGACGACGACTTTGGCGTGCTGGAGCAGGACAGGCGCAAAACCGTCTGGCTGCAGATCATTCCGATTTCAGGTAGCGAGTTCGAACTGGCCGAAGAGGAAGGGCTTGTGGCGCTGGAGGAGAAGCTGGAAGCTTCGGGCGCCGATGTGTTTGACCTGCTGCGCCCGCCGGTGGTGTGACCGGCCTTCAGGCGTTCCCTGCATCTGATTGCAGGCGGGAAAGATCTACGCCCATCCGCGTGAGGGCGTGGCGCCATTTGTGCTCATAGGTGTCGCCGAAGACGAGATCGGAATCCGGCGCGCCGACGAGCCAGGCATTCTGCGCCAATTCCTGTTCCAGCTGTCCTGCTGCCCAGCCCGCATAGCCGAGCGCCATGACGAATTTGCGCGGCGGCGCGGAGGAGGCGATCGCGGCGAGGATTTCGCGAGTGGCGGTCATGCACAGCTCGTCCTCCACCTCCATCGTGGCGCCATCGCAGATGACGTCGTCTGTGTGCAGAACAAACCCGCGCTCTGTGGCGACAGGGCCACCTTCGAGGATGGCGACGCCTTCGAGATCGACCTGCTGGGGAATGTCCATCTGGTCGATGATTTCCTGAAGGTCGATCCCCTCCATCGGCCGGTTCAGCATGATGCCCATGGCGAAGTCTGGCGTGTGGGCACAGATCAGGACCACCGATCGCTCAAAGCGCGGGTCGCCGATGCCGGGCATGGCAATCAGCAGCTTGCCGGTGAGGTCCGTTTCAATCTGCATGTCGTGCTCCGGCCTTGAAGGCTGGGGCAGGTGGCGGCCATTTGCAAGCGAAAATCCGGAGGGTCAGGCCGCCAGGGCGGGCTTTTTCTGTCGCTTGCGCCGGGGCTTGCGCAGGAAGGTCCAGGTTCCGGCAAGGCCCAGAACGGTGAGGGCGAGGCCGGTGAGGAAAGAGAGAAGATCATAGAGGCGCCCGCCAATCCCCGCCGAATGCAGGGGATAGAGCGTATTGAACACCCGGTCGGCGCGGGTGAGGGCGTGGCCGTCTTGGGTGGCGAGCGGCAGGTTGGTGGTTGGGTCCATCAGCACATAGGTGCGCCCGTTCTGGTGCCATTCGCCGGGCTGGCGCAGGCGCAGCGATGCGGGCGCGCCTTCGCTGCGCGGGGGGCTGGCAAGGCGGGGATAGGCATCAGGGAACGCGGCTTGCGCGGCGGCAAGGGCGGCGGTCCAGTCTGTGATGCCGGCCCCTGCTGTGGGGCGTTCCGGCGCCGCCGCAGGGGCGGAAAGGGTGATCACATTCAGGGCCGCACGCACCGGCCCGGAATAGACCATGGCAAAGCCGGTGAACGCCAGGAGAATGACCGGCAGGGCGAAGAGGACGCCAAGGTCACGGTGCTGGGCGAGGAGGTCCCGGCGCGCGCCGCTTTTCGGCCAGATGCGCCAGGCGAACATGCGCAGGGAGGGCCAAACGATAACGAGGCCGGTGAGGGCCAGGATGACTGCCGCCCCGCCGGCCACCCCCGCGATCAGCTTTCCGGCGTCACCCGCCAGCAGATAATGGTGCAGGTCAAACAGCCAGTCTTCCGCCCGGCCGTTCTTTTCCCAGCGCGCCACCGTGTCGCCGTTCCGGCTGATATACGCGCCGCCGCCATCGGCCAGAACGGCCTTGTGAAGACCGAAGTCCGGGTCGCCAAGCGAGACATAGAGCAGCCCCTCGGGGCCGTAGGTAGCTTCGATCCCGTTCAGCACCGGGCCGAGATCTGACGGGGCGAGCGAGACAGACGCGCGCGCCTCCGGAAAAACGGCCCGCAGATAGTCCTTCTTGAACACAAGAAGGGAGCCTGACAGCCCCAGCACGGCAATCAGGAGAGACAGAACGGCGCCTGCCCAGGCGTGCGCCGTTCTGAGAACCATCATCAGCCTCAAAACGTCTTCTCGAAGGCCAGCGTGATCACCCGGCCCCGGCCCGCGAAGTAACGGGTGTTGCTGGTGGGCTGGACGGTCTGGCTGTCATAAGTGACGTATTGCTTGTCGAAGAGGTTTGACGCCGAAAGGGTGATGTCGCCGAACCCGGCCGAGTAGCGCAGGAAGGCGTCTGTCAGGGTAAAGCCGTCAAAGTCTGTGTTGAGCGGCAGGCCTTCAAAGGCGCGGTCGAGATAGGACCGTGTCTGCACGCGCAGCGCGAAGGGGCCCGTTTCATAATCGGCGGCGAGATTGACCCGGTCGGGGCTGATATTGGCGCCGTCCAGATCGATGTCGACCTTGTCATCGCCGTCGCTGTCGGTGCGGCCGTTGAGCATGGCAACGCCGCCGGAAAGTTTGAGGCCGGTGACGGGTGTTTCCCAAGCGCCGGTCAGTTCAAGGCCATCAATTTCCGTGCGCTGACGTTCTACTTCGAACACATCATTGCGCAGCACCAGCAGCGCGCCGAGATCCGACGTGCTCCAAAAGTAAGCTGCCGAAGCCGAGACCGGGCCTTTGCGCCATTCAAGGCCGACCTCGGTATTGTCCGAGACCACCGGCTCAATGTTCAGGAAGGTGTCGACATCCTGACCCGGCGTGCTGACGGCGCGCAGGATGCGGCCCACATCCGCCATGGTGAAGCCCTGGGCATAGGAGGTGTAGGCGGTGAGGCCATCCACGATCTCGGCTGTGGCGCCGATATTGTAGAGGGTTTTCTCAAACTCCGGTTCACCGCCGGCGACCTGCTGGGGCCCGTAGGCATAGAGGGTTTCGAAGTCGTCCACCTTCAGCTTGGCAATCTCGTGGCGGACGCCGCCGGAGATGTAGACCCGTTCTCCGAACAGGGCCTGGTTCAGCTGCAGGAAGGGCGCATAGGAGGTGAACTCGGTTTCCGGCACCCAGTTGCGGCCCGTCAGGATCAGCTCCTGATAGGTCTTGTCATTGAGGACATCGACACCGCCGCGCACGTTGAGGCCGGGGACCGCATCGAGGGTGCGCTCATAGGAAACGCGCAGGCCCA
>NZ_NCJT01000151.1 GCF_002282565.1 Hyphomonas sp. 34-62-18 | reverse complement strand
GTCCTGCCCAAGCATGAAGAATTTCCGTACACGATCCGTCTTGTCTCCGAGATCACCGAGTCCAACGGCTCCTCCTCGATGGCAACGGTTTGCGGCTGCTCGCTGGCCATGATGGATGCTGGCGTGCCGGTGACCCGTCCGGTGTCGGGCATCGCCATGGGCCTGATCCTGGAAGGCAGCGAGTTTGCGGTTCTCTCCGACATCCTCGGCGACGAAGATCATCTCGGCGATATGGACTTCAAGGTCGCTGGCACCGAGAAGGGCATCACGTCGCTGCAGATGGACATCAAGGTGGCGGGGATCACCAAGGACATCATGGGCAAGGCCCTTGAGCAGGCCAAAGGCGGCCGGATGCACATCCTCGGCGAGATGTCGAAAGCCCTGACCGCTTCGCGTGGCAAGCTTTCCGAGAACGCGCCGCAGATGGAGATCATGAAGGTTCCCACCGACAAGATCCGTGATGTGATTGGTTCGGGCGGCAAGGTGATCCGCGGTATCGTGGATGAAACCGGCGCCAAGGTGAACATCGATGATGATGGCACGGTCCAGATCTCTGCGCTTGATCGCAAGTCGATCGACGCGGCGATCAAGATGATCAAGGGCATCGTGGCCGAGCCGGAAGTCGGCGAGATCTACGAAGGCAAGGTCGTGTCGATGAAAGACTTCGGCATCTTCGTGAACTTCTTTGGTCCCAAGGACGGCCTCGTCCACGTCTCGCAGATGGCCAACAAGCGCATTGGCCACCCGAAAGACATGGTCAAGGAAGGCGACAAGGTGTGGGTGAAGCTGATGGGCTTCGATGAGCGCGGCAAAGTCCGCCTCTCCATGAAGGTCGTCGACCAGGAGACCGGCAAGGAGCTTGCTGAAGAAGCAGGCGCCGAGGGCGGCGAAGAGTAATCTTCTCACCTCTCAACAGACTGAATGAGGGCCGCTCCTTGATGGGCGGCCCTTTTTCATGGAAACACCGGTCATAGAAGAGGGCGCGCTGTCATGACCAAGAAAAAGAATTTCCTGATTGCGATGTCGGGCGGGTCAGGCTCGGGCAAGTCGACGCTGGCGGTGGCGCTGCTGGAGCGGCTGGGACCGGGCCGGGCAGTGATGTTTGGCGAAGACGCCTATTACCACCCGATGAGCTATTACGGCGCGCCGGAGACGGACGCCGAGCGCGAGGCCTTGGTGGCGGGCATCAACTATGACGATCCCAAATCCAAGGAAGTCGACCATCTGGTATCCGACCTGAAGGCCCTGAAGGCAGGCGAAACGGTGGAGCAGCCGATCTATGATTATGACCGGCATGACCGTTCGAAAAAGACCCGCCGGATCGAGCCGGCGCCGGTGCTGATCCTCGAAGGCATCCATGCCCTGTCGATGCCGAAAATCCGCAACCTCATTGACCTGTCGGTCTATGTCGACACGCCCGACGATCTGCGCCTGGCGCGCCGTATCCGCCGGGATGTGATCGAGCGCGGGCGGACGGTCGACTCGGTGCTGCAGCAATACATGTCCACCGTGCGGGCCGCGCATTACCGCTTCACCTATCCGGCGATGTTCGAGGCGGACCTCGTGATCGCGGATGAAGGCGTGCCGGCCTATGGGCATGTGAAGCCGTCTGCCGAAGCGATCGAGCGGATGCTGGCGCCGGTGCTCGCCCGCCTGCAGACGGCCGGGGTGATCTGAGCTGCCTGCCTTGTGAACTGGGCAGGTGAAGCCGGCGGCCTTCCGTGATAGGAAGGGTTCATGCGCCGCTTGATTGCCAGCCTGGCTTTCCTGTTTCTGCTGCCTTTTCCGGCGCTTGCCTGTGATTTGCGGATCGAAGGGCGCCCGCTGGCGGTCGCCTCCTATGTGGAGATGGCGCTGCCTTGCCTCGCCCGCCCGCCCGGCGGATATGCGTTTGAAGAGACGCTGGAGGCGCGTTTCCTGGACCTGATCAATGCGGAGCGGAAAGCGGCGGGTTTGCCGGCGCTGAAACTGCGCACCGACCTGCGGGACGCGGCGCGCCTGCATAGCCTGGATATGGCAGTAAACGGATTTTTCGGCCATGTTGGCCCAGATGGAAGGGGGCCGGGCGAGCGGATAGCGGCACTGGACCGGACAGCGCTGGCAGATTTTTCCGCGGAGAATGTCGCCACCATTTCGCGGCCCGATGGACGCATCGGCGCAAATTTTGCCGTGAAGCGCCTGCACCGGAACTTGATGGACAGCCCCGGACACCGCGCGAATATCCTTCACCCCAAGGCGACGCATGTGGCGTTTGGCGTCGTGCGCACGGAAAGCGGGGTGTGGGTGACGCAGCTGTTCATGCGGGTGTCTGGAACCCTGCCGCGGGCGGCGCCGTTGCGGGTGAGCGCGGCGCAGGCGCTGGAGGGCCAGCCTGCCGGCCTCGAGGGCTGGCGCTTCGTGCGCTATGATATGGTGGCGCCTTCCGGCGCGCCGGAACCGCCCGCTGGCGGCCTGCGGGCAGGCCGGGATGCGCGGCTGGCCGCCTATGCGACCCAGCCGGGCGATGATCCGCTGTCATACTACTGGATGCGGTTTCCCGGGCCGGCTGTGACGATCACGCCTTAGGCGAGACGTTTGGCGGCGGCGCGCCCACGCGCCTCTGCCTGTTTCAGCCAGTGCTGGATTTTTTCCGGCTTTGCCGTTTTCACGGTGCCGACCTGCAGGGTGCGGACGGGTTTGATGCCGGCAAATTTCAGGACGAGGTTTTCGACCTGCAGCTTTGCCGGGCGGCCATAGGCGAGCTGGTCGAACCACGCGGGACCATCGGCAGTCATCAGGACATCGGCAGACCGGCCGGCCAGCAGCTTGTCCCACCACGGGCCTGTCTCATGATAGCGCATGGCAAAGCCGGGTAGGTAGGCCCGGTCAATCACGCCTTTCATCTTGGCGGGCATGCCGCCCCACCATTGGGGATAGGCCCAGCAGAGATGGTTTGCCCACAGAATATTCTCGCGCCATTCTTCCAGGCAGGGCTCCAGCACTTTCCGGGAGTTATAGCCGTCATGCAGGTCTGGATCGAAGGTCATGTCTGATAGGTGCATCCGCCGGATCTCCGCGCCCTGGGATTCTGCCCCGCGTGCATAGGCGTCCGCCATGCCGTGACAGAGTGAAGTTTCACGCGGATGGCCGACCCAGAGAAAGATGCGTGCTGTCATGAAGTGCCCCTCTTGCGGGCCCATTGCTGCGTTATCTGCAGGTGGCTGGCAAGAGGGCGCAAAGGAAAAGGCCCCCTCCACGCCGCACAAGGCGTGAAGGGGGCCGAAAGACAGCTAGCAATTGTCCGGTTGGGAACGGACGAGTTGCAGGCCGCGCCGCGTGATGCGGTAGGGCTGGCCGCCCTGGGAGGCGATGGTCCTGCGCCGCTTCAGCTTGCGGAAGAGGTCCATGTCGAGGCCGGTATAGCGCCAGCCATCGCGGGAGAAGCAGTAAACGTCTGCCGGTTTACCCGCCTCGTCGCGAACAAGGTCAATCCGCCCGCCCTGGGCGAGCAGGTGGAGGATGCGCTGTTCAGCGCGGGATACATCCATGGTGTGTTGGTCTCTGGTCCCGCGCCCCGGATGGATAGGGATCAGATCAGGGGCGCATGAAAACGTCTCCGGCGCGGCTTCCGGGTGGAAGGGCGCCGGGCTCTACGCTTTCGCCGGCCTGCCTTGCACTGATCTCAGCGCGGGAACGGCAGGCCCTTCAGCGGGACTCAGACAGGGTACGGACCATAAAAACCTCGAAAGGGCGAGCCCACTATTTCGGTGTCCCTCGCCCTGAAGTCAAGATTTGGCGTGAAGCTTACTCTTCCTCGCTCGCATCGGGCACGCCGACAACGTGGAAGCCCGCGTCAACGTGGATGACTTCCCCTGCGATGGAGCGGCCGAGAGGGGAGAGGAGGTAAAGCGCGCAGCCCGCGACGCCTTCCATGCTGGTGTCTTCCTTCAGCAGAGACCAGTTGCGGCCCGTGCCCATCAGGCTCTTGCCGCCGCGGATGCCAGCGAGGGAAAGGGTGCGCATGGCGCCGGCGGAGATGGCGTTGACGCGGATGCCCTGGGGGCCAAGGTCGCGCGCGGCATAGCGGGTGGAGGCTTCCAGCGCCGCCTTGGCAACGCCCATGACGTTGTAGGAGGGCACGGTGCGCTCAGCGCCCAGATAGGTCATGCAGATGATCGAGCCGCCATCCGGCATGATTTCCGAGGCGCGGCGGGCGCAATCGATAAAGCTGTATACGGAGATATCCATCGCGCGGCGGAAGCCTTCGCGGGTGGTGTTGGCGACCATCGAGCCCTGCAGCTCATCCTTGCCGGCAAAAGCGATGGAGTGAACGAGGAAATCGATCTTGCCCCATTTCTGCTTGATGGCGGCAAAGGCAGCATCCATCGACTCGTCATTGGTGACATCTGCCGGGATCATCGTGTCCATGCCGATGGATTCGACGAGCGGGCGCACGCGGCGCTCCAGGCTTTCGCCCTGATAGGTGAAGGCGATTTCGGCGCCCTGTGCGGCGAGTTGGGTGGCGATGCCCCAGGCGATGGAGTTCTGGTTGGCAACGCCCATCACGACGCCGCGCTTGCCCTTCATCAGGTCGCCTTTCGGCATGTTCCAGTCATCGGCCATCGGGGGCTCCCTCATATCCAGTTTTGCTTGGGGATTGGGCTAGGCGGGGCTGTGTTTGCCGTCAAGACGGGAAAGGCCCGGACGCTGCGGGCGTTCCGGGCCTTCCTGCTTTGGGCTTGGCGGGTTGTCTGGCCGCTTAGTCGAGCTCTGACGGGTTCATCAGGCCGACTTTCATGTCTTCGGCGGTGTAGACCAGCTTGCCATCGGTGATGACGCGGCCATTGGCGATTCCGAGGACGAGCTTGCCGCGCTTGACGCGCTTGATGTCGATTTCATAGCGGACGAGCTTGCGCTTGGGCGTGATCTGACCGGTGAATTTCACCTCGCCCACGCCGAGCGCGCGGCCCTTGCCGGGGGAACCCGACCAGCCGAGCCAGTAGCCGACGGCCTGCCACATGGCGTCAAGGCCCAGGCAGCCGGGCATGACGGGGTCGCCGGGGAAGTGGCACTGGAAGAACCAGAGGTCGGGATGGATATCCAGCTCGCCGACGACATGGCCCTTGCCGAAAGCGCCGCCATCCATGCTGATTTCCGGAATCCGGTCCATCATCAGCATCGGCGGGGCGGGCAGCTGGGCGTTGCCCGGCCCGAAATAGTTGCCAAGACCGGACTCGATCAGGTCTTCCTTGGTGTAGGAGGATTTGGGCGTGTGAAAGTCGTGCGGACCCTGCATGTCTGGGTTCCTCAATCAGTTGGGATCACGCCTTCCAGCCGACGCCCTCGGCCTTGTCAACCTTTCGTGCCTGCAGAGGCGGCTGGCGCGCCGGTAGCGCCCCAGAGATTGGCGCGGGGCATCCAGCCACGATAGCCGCCGGTTTCGACCTCGCAGACAGCCGTGTCGCAGCTGTGAATCTGGACCAGAACGCCCTTGCCGATCTCGGCCACGCCTTCAGCGTCGCGCGCCGGGCTGTTGCCGAGAATGGTAGTGCGGGTGACGATCGCGGTCGCGCCTTCCGCCAACATTCGCATATGAACCCAGACTTCATCGCCCACGGGGTCGCGCACGCGGTACCATTCCCCGCTTTCCTTGACGACCATCACCGGCAGGCCCTTGCGGTTATACTGCCAGGCGATGGGGGCGGAGAGGCTGGGGCCCGTTCGCCCGTTCACTTCGGCCCAGCGCAGAGTCTCGAAGCGGGGCACAGGCTTGCCGGAGAAACGGCTGACGACGGGCCCTTCAGGCGTCTCATCAGTGGTGGCGGCAGGAACCTGCACGGCAGCGGGCCGGGCGGCAGGGCGGCTGTCTGACTGCGCGATGGCCCCAGCTGGAAGGGCAAGGAGAATGGCCAGAACGAGGGGTGCCCGTTTCATGTGCAAAGCTTCCATCAGGAGGGGAAGGGGCATTCTTGCACCCACGCATGAATCCACAGTAAAGCTGAGGGAGATTGGCGGGAGGGACTGGCTCTGCTAAGCCCCCGGATAATAATAAAAGTACCGATGGGAGTCCCATGCCGGCCAGCAAACTGAAAGTCGTCGTCACCCGTAAGCTTCCGGCGCCTG
>NZ_NCJT01000455.1 GCF_002282565.1 Hyphomonas sp. 34-62-18 | reverse complement strand
GATCCGGTAACCGGTGAAGGCGTGGAGAATTGCTTCTATGCCTATGAACAGGGCACCAGCATGGCTGCCCCGCACGTATCAGCAGCCCTCGCTCTTCTGAAGGCGCGCGATCCTGCCGCCAGCCGCGAAGACATCATCAGTATGCTGAGAGCGGCACTCGACCCGCGGGAGAGCCTGCAATGTGCCGGCCTCTGCAGCCAGTATCCCGGTGCCACACCAATTGAGGGAAGCCCGGACATGTGCGCGCGGCCTTGCGGCGAAGGGTTGCTCAACATGGCCAATGTTCCCGTGAAAGCCACAGGCGCGGGTGGCCGCTAGGATGGGATGGTCTCGGATCCCTGTAGATGTGCGTGGCCCGCTGGGCGTGCTTGGCATCGGCCTCCTGGCGGGCGCTGCCGGGCTTGCCGTGGTCGGCTCGCGCACCGGCGAGGAAACCGGACAGGGGGCGGGCGTCTCCGAACTTGCCTCCGTGAGCGGACAGTCCCCTGCGGCGCAGCTGCCGCCCAGCCCGCCGCCGCCTGCTTTCGATCCGCCGCCCGGGCGCCCCGCATTGATCATTGATCCGGAACCCGCGCCCCTGCCGCCGGAGGAGCCGGAAGACGCCGCCCCCGTCATCCCGCAGGCTACCATCCAGCAGCAGGGCCCGCAGGCTACCATCCAGCAGCAGGGCGGCAGCGGCGTGCTCCCCGCCCGCGCAGGCACGGCAGAGGTCGTCTTCATCGTCCGCCTCAAGGGCGCGCCGGAAGTCGACATCATCACCCGCAATTTCAAGCGTGATCCTGCTGCCGCGCAAGCTGCCTGGGTTGAGCTGACCGCCCGCATACCTGTTCTGGCCGAGTTTGAACTTTCCGGCGCCAGCTATTCGGGCGAAATGCGACTCTCGCGGCGCCTTGCCGAAGCGACGCCCAGCGCCATCAAAGAGGTGCAGGACCGCCTCCTCGCCATCGAGGGCGTTGCCTATGCCGATCCAGATTACGTCGCCCATCCTGGCCAGAAGGACACACCATGAGCCTCATCCGCCTCCAGATCATCTCCCTCATGCTGACGGCGAGCGCCGTGCTTGCCGGCTGTGACCAGATCCGCCTTCCGGGCGCTGACAGCCCCCTGGACGCGGAGCCCAAGGCAGAAGAGACCACCCCTCCGGGAACGGAGGAGACCCAGGTAAGCGCTGAAGTCGAATTTCCGGTTCGCCCGGAAGCCAGCGCCGCCGACAGCGCCATCGATTGGGAGGCGGCGCGCCGCGATCTCGCCGCCCGGCCGATCGAAGCGCGGGAAGGGGCCTTCCAGGTCGCCTCGGGAGATGCGGCCCCACCCGTGCCCGTCTTCCTGCCCTCGGCGCCGGTTTCGGCCCAGAGCGGGGAGGCAGACGTCCGCTTCCAGCCGATGAGCGATGGCTATTACGCCTTCTTCCCGGGCGAGAAATACGACACCATCGTCAACGGCACCAACAAGGTTGTCGCGGCCCCGGGCGAAGAGGTTGCCCCGCGTGGCGAGGCGCTGAACTTCCAGCCGACGACCACCGGCGCGCAGGTTTCCTTCTCGCGCTATGGGGCAGACTATCTGGTAGAGTTCGAATGCAAGGAACTGACGAATGGATTGCCCACCTGCATCACGCAGGATGAGGCAATCGCCTTTGCAACCGATCTGGTGATTTCGGGGACTCGCTGATGCAGAAAGCTCGTTTATCCGCCGCCGGACTATCGGCGCTTCTTCTGTTTCTGGGCGCGTGTGATTTTGTGCGCTTTCCCGGTGATGGTGGTCCTCCGCCCGAAACGCCCGAGCCTAGCCCCGCCATACCGCCCGGCGCGCCGGGCCCGCCGCCGCCAGACCCGGGCGAAGACCCTTGGGCGCTTCCTCCTCTGGAGGATGAGACCACACCCGAGCCAGAGCCTGCCGATGGCGAGACGCCCGGGGAAACAGAGCCTGGCCCGGAACTGCCCGTAGGCGGAACGCCCGGCGAGGAAA
>NZ_NCJT01000454.1 GCF_002282565.1 Hyphomonas sp. 34-62-18 | reverse complement strand
AGCCTCTGGTATTTTGCAGCGCTGGGGTGGGGCATCCTCGGCATCGCTTTCCACAACTGGCTGGAGACGGGCATGCATCTTATTGGCCATGTTGCCTTCGGATGTCTTGTTTTGCTGTTGCTGGTGAGGCTGACGCGCGGCGCAAAGCCGGTTAAACCGGCTTCATGACGATACCTGCCGACACCACGCGCGTTCTGGCGCAGCTTAATATCGACACGTCCACCTGGCCCAGCTGGCTGGCGGCTTCCTGGCCTCATATTGTGAAATGGGGCCTGGTGCTGGCATCGGTCCTGCTGATCTGGCTGTTGGCGACGGCGGTGAAGCATATTGTGCGCTTCACCGGCAAACGCCTCACACCGAAGGACAAGGATTTCGAAGGCTCGGCCTGGGATCTGACGGCATCTGTCGCCAGGGTGTTTGCGCTGATCCTGTTTTCGCCTTTGCCCCTCGGGCTTGCCGGTTATGACTGGCGCGCGCTGGTAGAGGCGCGCGGTCCGGGCGCAATGGCCGCGGTGGCGATCCTTTTCTTTGCGCTTATGGGCGCCAACATGATTGCCCGCTCGCTGCGCAAGTTCGGCGAGAAGGCGCACGCCCATGCAGGGGCCGATGATACGCTGATCGCTTTCTCCGCGTCGCTGATCAAATATGTGATCTTTGCCATCGCCATCGTGACGGCGCTGATCCAGCTGGGGTTTCCGGCAGCCTCACTGGCAGCGGTTCTGGGCGCAGCCGGACTCGCAATTGGCCTGGCGCTGCAGGATACGCTGAAGTCGGTGGCGGCCGGCGTAATGCTGGCCGTGTTCCGCCCCTTCCGGATTGGGGATTTCGTGACGCTGGCGGGGCTGGATGGGGAAGTCACCAATATCACGCCATTCACCACCTCCCTGAAGCAGATCGACAACAAGATCGTCTCAATCACCAATGACAAGGTGTGGGGCGCGCCCTTGATCAATCACACGCTGCAGCCCTTCCGGCGGCTCGACCTGCTGTTTGGCGTCTCTTACGACGATGATCTCGACAAGGGCCTCGAAATCCTGCGGCATGCAGCAGAATCCCATCCTCAGGTGATCACCTACATGCCGATTTGGGCAGGGGTGCAGTCGCTGGACGACTGGTCTGTCTCCCTACGCCTGCGGGCTTGGGTGGCGACCCCCGACATGATTCAGGTGCGCGCCGATCTGCTCAAAGACATCAAGCAAGCGCTCGACAAATCCGGCATCACCATCCCCTTCCCCACCTCGACCCAGTATCAGATGGATATTGAGCCGCACGAGAAGCGCCCACCGGCGGAAGAAGGGACAAGCCTTCCCCCACCAGCAGGC
>NZ_NCJT01000150.1 GCF_002282565.1 Hyphomonas sp. 34-62-18 | reverse complement strand
CTCACTCGATTCGAAATGGGAACTCCCGGACGATACGGACGCGCGGATTTCCACAGACGGTCTGCTCGGCGGCGCCTACATCGCGCTGGAGCCTGGCGCGGGATTTGACGTCATCCCGCAGGACGGCACCGGTGAGATCCAGTACACCCGGGGCAGCGTGGACCTTCTGACGCTGTTTGCCTCTTTTGCCTCGGGCGGCGGTGGTGGCAACACCAGCAGCGCTGCGTCTGCGCCGCCGGCTGAAGAAGACCTGCCGCCTCTCGATCCCGTTGACGATGTTCCTGCTGATGGAGCTGTTGAATGAACATTGCTTCGCGCCTTCTGGCAGCTGCCAGCCTTTCGGTGGTGGTGGCTCTGACCGCTTCGGCGAGCACGATGGCGCAGAAGAACCAGGCGACGCTGCGCGCCCTGGACAAGATTACCGGCCGGTCCACAGACATTGTCGTGAAAGTAGGCGAGCCGGTGGTTTATGGCTCGCTGCGGGTTGAGCTGAAGACCTGCTATCAGGCGCCTCCGGAGGAAATTCCCGAGAGCGCGGCTTTCCTGCGGATTGCTTCCACGCAGCCTGTGGCCGTCGAAACGATGGAAGCTGCCGTCGCCGCGAAAGACGCGCCCACGAGTGAGGCAGAGAGCCCGATCCTGTTCTCAGGCTGGATGTACGCGTCGTCTCCCGGCCTGAACGCGCTGGAGCACCCCGTCTACGATATCTGGGTGATCCGCTGCACCGCGCCGGAACCGGTGAAGCTGCCGGAACGGGTGACCATCCCTGAGAGCGTGGAGCCGCTGTATGACGACTTGCCGGCCGGCGTGACGGAAACGGAAACGCCGCCGGACGAGGATATCCCGATCGACTGATCGGAGGATGGCTCTGGCGAGCCGCCGTGAAAATCGGCTTCGACCTTCAGCGCCGCTTTCAGGCGGGCCTTGAAGGCGTCGCGGCTGATCTCAACAAGGCCGAATTGCGTAAGGTGCGGGTTGTGGAACTGCGCGTCGAGCAGCACGTAGCCACGATCAATGAGGCGGGCGACGAGATGCACCAGCGCAATCTTTGACGCGTCCGTCGCGCGGGAGAACATGCTCTCGCCGAAGAAGGCCCCGCCAAGGGCAACGCCATAGAGGCCGCCCACGAGTTGATCGCCGTCCCAGCATTCGACCGAATGGGCAAAGCCCTGCCTGTGCAGCGCGCTGTAGAGGTTCACGATAGGCGAGTTGATCCAGGTGTTCGGGCGGTTGTCATGCGGCTCGCCGCAGGCCTCGACGACGCGCGTGAACGCGGTGTCAAAGCTTACCTGGAACGGATCCTGACAGACCCGCCGCTTCAGGCGTTTGGGGATGTGGAACGCGTCCAGCGGCAGGATGCCACGGAAGTCCGGATCGACGAGGAACAGGCGCGGATCATCCCGCGAGTCCGCCATGGGGAAGACACCCCGGCGATAGCAGGCGAGCAGTTCCTCTGGTCCGAAACGGGCTGACATCGCCTCAGGATATGGGTTGCGCCGCGTTGACTGTAAACGCGGCGCAATGACGAACGCTTATTCGCCGGGCTGGATCTTGTTCTCGGCGAGGAATTTCTCGAGCCAGTGGATGTTGTAATCCCCGGCCTGAACATCGTCGTTTTCCACAAGGCGGCGGTGCAGATCGAGCGTCGTGTGGACGCCGCCCACCACCATTTCCTGCAGGGCGCGCTTCAGGCGCATCAGGCATTCGCGGCGGGTGCGCCCGTGGACGATCAGCTTGCCGATCAGCGAGTCGTAATGCGGCGGGATGCGGTAACCGGCATAGGCGGCGCTATCGAGGCGCACATCCGGGCCGCCCGGCGCGTGGAACTCTGTGATGAGACCTGGCGAAGGCACGAAGGTTTCCGGATGCTCGGCATTGATGCGGCATTCGATGGCATGGCCCACGAGCATCACATCTTCCTGGCGGAAGGAGAGCGCTTTGCCTTCGGCAATGCGGATCTGTTCGCGCACCAGATCGATGCCGGTGATCATCTCGGTGACGGGATGCTCCACCTGCAGGCGGGTGTTCATTTCGATGAAATAGAAGCGGCCGTCTTCGTATAGGAATTCGATCGTGCCGGCGCCGCGATAGCCGAGTTTCTGCATGGCGCGGGCGACGATGCCGCCGATCTCTTCGCGTTGCACCTGGTTGAGCGCCGGCGAGGGGGCTTCTTCGAAGACTTTCTGGTTACGGCGCTGGAGGGAGCAGTCTCGTTCCCAGAGGTGGGCGACGTTGCCGTGCGTGTCCGCAATCACCTGGATTTCGATGTGGCGCGGGCCCTGGAGGTATTTCTCCAGATACACGGCGTCGTCGCCGAAGGCAGCCTTGGCTTCGGTTTTTGCCGTTTTCACAGCGTTTTCGAGATCAGCCTCGGTCATCGCCAGCTTCATGCCGCGGCCACCGCCACCAGCGGACGCCTTTACGAGCACCGGGAAGCCGATTTTCTTGGCGGCTTTCTTGGCTTCGGCGATGGTGTCGACGGCGCCATCGGAGCCCGGCACGCAGGGCACGCCGGCTTCGATCATGGCCTGCTTGGCGGCGATCTTATCGCCCATGACGCGGATATGCTCGGCCGTCGGGCCGATGAATGCGATGCCGTGGGCCTCGACCATCTCAGCGAACTGGGCGTTTTCCGACAGGAAGCCGTAGCCGGGATGGATCGCATCCGCGCCGGTGATCTCGGCCGCAGCGAGGATGCGGGACTTCTTCAGATAGCTTTCCGAAGAGGGGGCAGGGCCGATGCAGACGCTTTCGTCTGCCAGGCGCACGGCCATGGCATCGCGGTCTGCCTCGGAGTGAACGACGACGGTGGAAAGGCCCATTTCCTTACAGGCGCGGTGGATTCGCAGGGCGATTTCACCGCGATTGGCGATCAGGACCTTCTGGATGGGACGGGGAGCCGACATGCTACTCGATCAGGACCAGGGCTTCGCCAAATTCGACCGGCTGGGCGTTTTCGACATAGATTGCCTTCACAGTGCCGGCGCGGTCTGCCTCGACGGGGTTGAACGTCTTCATGGCTTCGATGAGCATGAGCGTGTCGCCCTTTTTCACCTTGTCGCCGATGGCGATGTAAGCCTTGGAATTCGGATCGGGCGAGAGATAAACCGTTCCAACCATTGGAGATTTCACGGCGTTATCGGAAGCAGCGGCGGCTGCAGCCGGGGCACCGGCAGCGGCCGGGGCCGCAATAGCTGCCGGAGCCGGCATGGCGGCGGGGGCAGGCGCCGCAACGGCCTGAACGACGGCCGGGGCGGCCGGCTTCGAGACGCGGACCCGCAGGCCTTCATGCTCGACTTCCAGTTCGCCCAGGTCTGCTTCGCGCAGGATTGCCGCCAGTTCCCGGATCAGCCCGGTGTCCAGCTTGTTCTTGGCAGTACTCATGTTTTTTAGCTCCTCGCCTCTCCCGATAGCCTCAGGGCCGCGCTCAGCGCGAGTTCATATCCATAGGCACCTAGCCCTGCAATTGTACCAACTGCAACAGGCGCCACGTAATTCACATGCCGGAACGCCTCGCGGGCCGCGGGGTTTGACAGGTGCACTTCGATCAGCGGAATCTTCAGCGTTTTCAAGGCGTCGTGCAGCGCGATCGACGTGTGCGTGTAGGCGGCTGCGTTGAGGATCAGGGCCCGGCCCTCACGGGCGGCCTCCTGCACCCAGGACACGAGCTCACCTTCAGAATTCGTCTGACGCGCGACAATCGCCACGCCGCCTGCGAGCGCCCTGAGTCGGACGTGGATATCCTCGAGCGTATCCCGCCCGTAGATTTCCGGCTCGCGCGTACCCAAAAGGTTGAGGTTCGGCCCGCCGAGGACATATACCGGTTTCGACATGCGCCTTCGTTTGCGCTGTAACGGCCAGCGTGGCAAGAGGGCAACAGTCAGGGAATTTTACGGATGCAGATCACGCTGAACGGTGAGGCGCTGGAGATCGCCCCCGGCACGACGGTTGCGCAGCTTGTCCACCGGATCTCCGGCGAGACAGGACGTGATCCGCGCGGGGTGGCAGTCGAGCGCAATCGTGAGATTGTGCCGAAATCCGAACATGCCATGACCGTTCTCACAGAAGGGGACAGGCTGGAGATTGTGCAGTTCGTAGGGGGTGGATAAGGGGCGGAAAAAACTCCAACGGTTCCTCCAACGAGCGCCCGGTTTCCTCCAACCAGATACCAACCGCTGCGCGCCTCAGCGCCCCATTTTGCAAGTTTCAGTCAGGAGACACGCACCGTGCCCGACACCGCCGCCCAAAGCCCCGTCAACGACCCGCTGGTGATCGCCGGCAAGACCTATGCGTCGCGCCTGATTGTCGGCACCGGCAAGTATGCGTCCTATGAACAGAATGCTGAGGCCGCGCGCGCGGCAGGGGCCAAGATCGTCACCGTCGCGCTGCGCCGGGTGAATCTGTCGAACCCGAACGAGCCGCGCCTGACCGATCATGTGAAGCCGGATGAGTTTACCTACCTGCCGAATACAGCGGGTTGCTACACGGCAGACGAAGCCGTGCGCACGCTGCGCCTGGCGCGGGAGGCCGGTGGCTGGAACCTTGTGAAACTGGAAGTGCTGGCTGACCAGAAGACGCTTTACCCGAACATGCCGGAGACGCTGAAGGCGGCTGAAGCGCTGATCAGGGACGGCTTCGAGGTGATGGTGTACTGCTCGGACGACCCGGTTTATGCCCGCTTGCTGGAAGAGGCAGGCTGCGTGGCGATCATGCCGCTGGGCAGCCTGATCGGCTCTGGCCTTGGCATCATGAATCCGGTGAATATCCGCCTGATCATCGAGGCGGCGCGTGTGCCGGTGATTGTGGATGCGGGCGTGGGGACGGCGTCTGACGCAGCCATCGCCATGGAACTGGGATGTGACGGTGTGCTGATGAATACCGCCATCGCCCAGGCGAAAGACCCTATCCGCATGGCGCGGGCAATGAAGCACGCGGTGATCGCCGGGCGTGAAGCCTATCTGGCGGGCCGGATGCCGAAGAAGCGGTATGCGGATCCAAGTTCGCCGCTGGCAGGGCTGATTTAGGATCTACGCAAGTGATACCAGACCTTCTGGCAAAAATTTGGCGGAGGCGGCAGAAGGGGTCGCCTGCCCCCAACAACATTATAGAACCTATTGCGCACCATTTTGATGCGTCCAAGACGCCTACTCTGTATCATTACACAAGCTGTTCTGGTGCAATTGGTATTGTTGCAAACCAAGAATTTTGGCTGTCGGATTTTTCTAAAACGAATGATGGTTCAGAGTTTATATACGCACGAGATCATTTCATTAGATGCTATCAAAGTCGTTCCGCATTTGTTGAAGAGACGCCTCGATTTCTCAACACTATCAATTTGATTAACCTTGAACATTCAGCTTGCATGATGATTGGTTGTCTGACGGACCGCGTCGACGATTTTGGCCTTTGGGGGCAGTACGGCGATCAGTTCCAAGGATGCATGATTGGGATCGATGCCACATGGCTAGAAGCCGAAGCAGGTGTGGCCATGCGGCGAGTAAACTACGATCTGCCATACTTGGAGAAGTTCGTAGAAGCAGGATTGATGATGCTTCAATCTGCATATGAAAGATCAACAACTGATCTTTCCGAACTGGATGAGCTATCGAAATTTTATCTACTTGATTTGTTTGCCTTTAAAGATGAGCGATTTCGTTTCGAATCTGAGGTTCGGATTTCTAGATTAGTCTCTCGTTCAACGGAAACCGGTGAGCTGACAGATATCGGCGGGCACAAAAGCTGCGGCGCATCCACTGCTCAATTGCCGGTCTTAAAACGAAATGGGTTATATGGCCTTACGGAGTTCATCAAACTTCCGCTATCTGATGGTTCAAAATCAGCAATTCGATCAATCCGATTTGGTCCAAACATATCGACCGAAAATAGAATGTCTGTTCTACAGGCGGTAAAAGACTTCGATATTGAGATATCTGACTCGGATATACCAATAAGACGGAAAAGTGCTGATCAACAGTGAGCAAGCCCGATCTCATCATATTCGATTTTGATGGCACGTTGGCCGATAGCGTGGGGTTTTTCCGTGCGCTTTTGCCGGAGCTGTCGCGGAAATTCGGGTTCCGGTTGCCGAGCTTTGAAGAGCAGGAAGCGATGCGGGGGCATCCGCCGCG